>NZ_JBVIRA010000013.1:90126-217294 GCF_055576575.1 Streptomyces sp. NPDC033270 | reverse complement strand
GATCCGGCCGGCTTCCACCGGCTCACGTCGCCCAGCTGATCCTGCAACTCCTCGCTCAGCTCCATGGGGTTGGGGTACTCGGTGACCTGCTCCGGGGCAACGCCCAGGCCAGGGGGACCATCGAGCCCTGGCATCACCGGTTGACTAAGTGGGAGGGGCACTCGTGATCGACGCAGCTGAGATCATCCGGACCGGTACCAGCATCCTGTTCATCACCCTGGACTCGCTCCGGTATGACGTGGCCCGCACTGCCCTGGACGAAGGACTGACGCCACACTCGGCGAACTTGCTGCCTGAAGGGAGCTGGGAGCGTCGGCACACCCCCGGCAGCTTCACTCTCCCTGCGCACATGGCGTTCTTCTCCGGATTCCTGCCCAAGCTCCCGCAGCCGGAGCAGCCGCCTCGCCTGTGGGAGTGCGGCCCGCCGGCCTTCAAGACCGCCGCGAAGGAAACCCTCGTCCTCGAATCATCGAACCTCCTCAACGGCCTCGCCGAGCATGGCTATCGCAGTGCCTGCATCGGCGGCGTCACCTACTTCTCGCGTGAGACGCCACTCGGCTCCGTACTGCCCGACATGTTCGACGAGAACCATTGGCGGCCCGAATTCTGCTCCCCGGAGATGAACTCCACGCGTCACTAGGCCGACCAGGCCCTGGAGATCGCCGAGAAGTACCACGGCCGCCCGCTGTACCTCTTCGTCAACGTCTCGGCCACTCACCGTCCCCCACGGCCACTACCTCGGTCACAGCCGAGACACCTTCGCGTCCCAGTGTGCAGCGCTCGCCTACGCCGACGAGCACCTCGGGCGCCTGATCACCAGCCTCACCACGAAGCAGCGGTGGTTGATCATCATGTGCGCCGACCACAGTGACGCTTTCGGAGACGACGGTTT
Organism: Streptomyces sp. NPDC033270; assembly: GCF_055576575.1. Lineage (NCBI taxonomy): Bacteria > Bacillati > Actinomycetota > Actinomycetes > Kitasatosporales > Streptomycetaceae > Streptomyces > Streptomyces sp. NPDC033270. The sequence continues at coordinate 216,402 of NZ_JBVIRA010000013.1, read as the reverse complement.
CCATGGGCGCGGGATCGCTCACCCTGTGGTCATGAATGTGCCGTTCGCGGCGATGGTGCGGTCATGACCGCTACCCTCGCCAGGGATGAGCGACGACATCCCAGCCCGCGGACCGGCCCGTGACGCCTCTGTTGTGGTGGCACGCGACGTCGACGACCAGGTGGCGCTCCTGAGCGCCGACTTCCCCCGCCACGGCGGCGAATACCTCTTCCTGCCCGGCGGCCGCAAGGAGCCCGGCGAGACCGACGAGGAGTGCGCACGCCGCGAGCTGCGCGAGGAGGCCGGCATCATGGCCGAGTCGTGGCGGAGGCTCGGCTCGTACGCCATCTCGCTCGACTCGACGGCGCGTGTGCATCTCTTCGAGGCCCAAGAACTGACCTTCGGACCGCAGGAGCTGACCTCGACGGAGGTCGACTTCAAACTCTCCTGGTGGCCCATGGGCGACGCTATCGCTGCAGCCGCGGAAGGTCGCTTCCTCCTGCCCGCAGGTCCATTGGCACTGTTCCTCGCCAACGGCCGTACGCGAGGTCCAGGCTCCGTTGAGCGAGCTCCCGATACAGGTCGACCTCGCAGTTTGTGAGCTTCCGTTTGCAGAGCGCCTGCCCCTACGAGATCACACCGGCGCCTCGAGCATGGCGTTCTCGGCGAATGCCAGGGACGGTGCCTGGACCAACGGCTTCATCCGCACCAGGGGAGCCGTGCGAGCCGGAGGCTCCGGCCGGATCGTGTTTCCGACCGAGGGGGACTCGCCCTCACGCCCGAGCGGAACGCGGCCCAGGTCGGTACCTCTCGATTGAGTGCAGGAGGCGTCGCTGAGAGCCACCCGATGGGGCGGTCGGCTGCCGCATGATGAAGCACCGCTGCGTTGCTAAGCGTGCCTTTTCGGGCAAAGTGGATATATGGGTGCCTCGGGTGTGAGGGAAGCGAGCGACATAGCAGAGCGCCTACATCGACGCCCTACGCAAAGTGATTTCGGGCGCTTGCCCATCACGGTGCGTGAATGCCGAGCTGGACCGATGGCGTCGACGCAGTGCACCGATGCCGCGCGCGAGGTACTAGAAGCGGTGGTTGAACGGATAGGCCCGCCGACGCTGTACGGCGGAGGCGCCTACGGCCCCAGCATCCGCTGGCGGACCAAGGGACGGACGCTTCTGCTGGACCAGGGCGTTGAGGGCTTGCAGTTGTCCGCGCACCGTACAGCGAGGTTGGAGCAGGACGAGCTCGCCCGGTTCGGGCGTGGTGTGGGTGACGGTCCTGATCAGGTGTCGTATGCCAGCAGCCTGCCGTATCTGTGGCAGCTCTACCGCTCTGGTCCCGGCAGCCCACCCGAGGTCGTCCCCGCGGGCTATGTGGCGCCGGACTGGGAGCGGCTGGAGGAGGCGCTGGAGAGCCTGCTGCGTGCGTGGGGTGAGCAGTTGCCCGCGCAGGTGGGGGGTGACGCAGCCGCGTTCAACATCGTCAACAGGGCTGACGATGACCGCGCTGTGGGACTGCTCTGCGGGCGTACCGAGGGCCTGGTGGTGCTCGTCGACGACCGCGGCGTGCCCGGCGGCACTCCGCCGGAGGAGATGGAGGGTCGGGGCTGGGAGGTGCCTCTCATGGGGTGGTGGGAGACGAATTTCGCGAAGCCAGGGTGGGAGAGCGCTGCGGCAGCGGCGCGGTTGGCGGTCGCCGAGTTGCGATTTCGTGGAGCGCGCTCTCCCCAGGACCTCGGCCTGGACGATGTCAGCTGCGCGGACCGAGGAGTGCTGACCCTGCCCGGGTTGGGCATAGGGCGCTGAGCCATCCATCGGGGTGGCGCGATCCTGCAATGGGTGGAGTGGCGAAGGGACCGACCGAACGAGTGTTGCGCACAGTCGCCATTCACTCACGTCGGGCGACAGGCGGTGCGCAGCGCTCGGTGCCGACGCGTTTGGCCGGGGTACCTTGGCCCGTCCGCCGACGCAGCCCGTCCTGCCACGGTCCCCACGCTCGGTGCGGGCGGATCTCCGGTGCTTGCTTGTGTCCAGCAGCCGTGGCCGGAGTCGCCTACCGGAGCCTCGGGCGGTACGCGGCCCCCGACGTGCGCGGGGGCCGCAGTGGTCATCTAGAGCTCGTCGACCGGGTGCCATGTGTAGGGGACTCGTTCGCGGTTGGTCTCCCACTCGTCGCGATGGATTTCTTCCAGCACCTCGATGCGCCGCCGCAGCTGAGCGGTCATCTCTTGGACGCGCTGCACCGCGTCGTTGGAGTCGATCGGCAGCAGGGCCCGAGTGAGCAGTTTGTACTCCTCGGAGGCGCCCTTGACGTGGATCGCCTGCGGCATGCGGACGATGACGGTGTAGGGGTTGACCTCGGCGACGTCCCAGCGGCCATCGTCCTGCCGGGTGGCCCAGATGACGGTGCGGGTCGAGGGGCCGTAGGTCAGCCGGCAGCCGTGTCCCATGAGTTCACTGAGGATCGGCAGGGCTACGGCACTCTCGCCCGCGTACGAGGCGGCCTCGGCGGCCGTGGCGACGCTGATCTGCCCGGGGAGCTGACCGTTCGACCGGCCTGACAGCTCTCGGCTTTCCGGGACGCGGCCGGAGGTCTCTGCGGCCTGTGTCTTGGAGTTGTCGGCGTGCAGCCAGGTCATGATGACCATCCGGCAGTCCGGCAAGGCGGCCGGGAAGAGCGTCTGAGACTCCAGTTCGACGATCTCGAAATTGTGGGCCGGGAGGGACACCCGGTAGTAGAAGGCTTCCCGCGCCTCGGTGACGTCGCAGCGCTCTTCCCACAGCCGCCGAAGGTAGGCGTCTCCGTTGATGATCTCGGCGACAAGGGCACCGATTTCGGCATCCTGCGGATGCTGCAGTACGGAGAAGCGCAGCATCGCAAGCCATTCGAGGGCGTGCTTGTTCCAGTCCACGAAGACCGTTTTCGCCTCGTCGCTGAGCAGCGACCACCGCATCAGGTTGGCGCCCGGATCCATAACCCACGGGCACCAGGTCTTCATCGGGTCGTTGTAGCCGACGATGTTCCACTTCGAGTCGAGCAGCCAGGTCGGATTCGGCTGTTGGTCGAGGAGCGCCTGCACCGCACGGCGGGTAGGCGTATCGAAAGCCGGAGCCGGAACGGCAGCGACTGCGCCACCCATGCTGTACAGGAGCAGGGCCTGGAGCTCGTCGCGCCCAAGGGTGAACAGCTTCCCGATGGCCTCGCACTGCTCGCGGCTCAACCGCGTCGTGGCGCCGGATTCCAGATCGCGGTACCAGCGCACAGAGCGTGCGCAGGCGTCTGCGACGTCCTGCTGGGTGATCTGCTGGCCGAGCCGTTCACTGGCGACAGCTCTCCAGGCCCGAAGAAGCCCGGCCAGGCCCATCAACTGCGCTGGGGTGAGCGGTCGCGTGCCCTCCCGGTCGGCCGGTGTTTCAGCCCTTTCACCGGAGAGCGGCTCGGTGCCGCCCTGCTCGGGTCCGCTGCCAGCGGGTCCCGTGCCCATCGCATCCTCCGTGCTTTGTTGCCTGCATCCAGGGCCACCGCGCCCCTTTCCGGGGCAGCAGAAAAGGGGGAGGTCGTCGGCCGCCCCTCTCCTGGAGGTATTCCATGCATCGACGATACGGAACTCGAATTTGATCTTGCCGCGCTTTCAAGATCGATAGGAGTGAAAATGTGGGCCAGGTCACGATCTAATTGGGGGTTCATTTGATGCTTCAACTTCAATCTCTGGGTGAGGTGGCACTTATGGTCTCGATTCGGGCATAGCGACCGGCAATTTTTTGCCGCTTATGGCGAGCGGCAAAAAATTGCCGGTCGCTTTTTATTCGGCTTATCGGCGGGCGCGAAGGAGGGGGGTTGGTGTTTCGCTGTGTGGGGACTCTCCATCAGTTCAGTGTCTGGCAGGGTGAGTTGATGTACTTGCGTCCCCTCTGAAGGGCGTTGGGATTTCCGTTCAGCGCGCGCCGGATCTTGCGCATTGTCACGTTGACTGGTGGCTAATGCCTCGCTTAAATCCCTGTACGGATCGGTCTGGCAATCGGGCTGGCCCGACTTTTGCCAGGGGAGGAGTCAGCTTTGTGCCGTTTGAAACGAAGGGGCCGGCCCGCGGTGCTCGTTTACAGCGGGGCGGGATGGTGCCACTCTCCGCGCTGTGATGGAAGCCTCACTCAAGTTCTGTCATGCCGTCAGGGTGACTCGCCCCGTCGTCAGAAGGTGAGCCATCTCCAGATCTTCGCGTCGATCCGCATTGTTGTGGGGCGTTCCGAGACCAGTATTCCGAGCGTAGCGCTGCGGGGGAGGGTGCGATCGGGCTCCTGCTTCCTTACCCGCCTGAGGGTGATGCCACTGCGAAGGACGCCGGTCGCCAGTGACGGTCAGCTCTGGCCGGGGGTGGGAACGCCGGTCGGCCCTGCGCCCCGGACGTTTCCGCCAGTCGCACGGAGTGGTCTTTTCTATCGGCGAGTGGAATATGTCGAGTTGGCGTCGGAATGGTTCAGTGTCCGCTGCGCGCTGGAGTGTTGGGAGCGCTGCACATATGTTGCTGGTCCCTCGGCGAAACCGCCGAATCCGGGCGCACATGAGAAGGGGACTCAGTTGTAACGCCGAGCATCAAGTCCCCAAGTCTCAGGGGGGAATGAAGTGGGCGCCCGGAAGCGAGCAGCTTCCGGGCGCCGATCCCGCCACCCCGAAGAGGGCGGATTCATAACCGGGGCGGGTCGGCTGACCTTTTCGACGAGAACGGCCGTCCCACCCCACCTACGAGTGAGGAATTGTTGCATGCCCGAGTCCCGAGACGGAAGGGCGCCCGCCGCCCGAGCCGCCAAGGCCGTTGCACCCCGTGCTGGAATTCACCAGCGCTGCCTGGCCGCTGTTATCGCGGACATGATTCCGGGGGCCCGTACCCTCCGCGTCTCGCAGCGCGAGCCCGGGCGCAGCTGGCCGAGCCCCTACGCCCGCGCGTACGACGCACAGGGGCTGCTCGTAGCGCTCAACCGAGTTCAGGGCATGACTGCTGCGCGCTGGGTGATCCGAGCCCACCCGGACCTGATCCGGGACGAGGCATACGACCTCGACTTGGCCACCGGCATTCTCCGGACCGCTACCGGGGCATATGCCGCAGCGGGCGGGGGCCGTTGACCGTGGCCAGGATTCGCACCATCAAACCCGAGGCTTTCGCCTCTGAGTCCCTCGCTGCCGTCTCCCTCACCGCCGAGCGGACGTTCTTCGGTCTGCTCACCCAGGCCGACGATCACGGGCGCTTCCGTGACCAGCCCGCAGTCCTGGCTGGCCTGCTGTGGTCTCTGCGCCCCGAACATGGTCCTGTCGATGTCGAGGAAGACCTGACCCAGCTCGCCGCTGCCCAGCTGATCTGCCGTTACGCAGGCGGCGACGGCAAGCGCTACCTGCACATCGTCACCTGGCGCCAGCACCAGAAGATCAACCGCCCGAGCGGCGTCCGCCACCCCGCCTGTCCGCAGCACGACAGTGAACAATCCGCCCCCGGCACACCGAACGCTCAGGGAGCCGTCAGTGCGGTCTCGACGAATGTTCACGGAGGACTCACTGAGTGCTCACGCACTTCGCATGAACCCTCCGGAAGCCAGAACACTGCAGGTCAGAGCGAATTCGGTGAGCTCTCGCCGAGCCCGCACGGAGAACGCAGTGAGCCCTCCGTGAGTCCTCACGGTCCGGATCTAGGACCTAGGAACCTGGATCTAGGAACTACTTCTTCTGGGGGCGCGAGCGCCCCCGCACCAGAGACCGTCTCAACCAAGCAGTTCATGGACGAGTACGTCGCCGGCTGCGCTCACCGGCCGCCCAGTGGCGTACTGGGGCACCTCGGGCGCGAGACCGCCAAGCTCCTCGCCGAGGGCATCGCCCCTACCCACATCCGCGCCGGACTCGCCCGCCACCGTGCCAAGGGCCTTCACCCGAGCACGCTGCCGAGCCTCGTCCACGAGGCCATGAACGCGACGCCCGCTGGTTTGGCCGGGACGGGATCGCGGCCTAACGTGCCCGGTCACCGGGCCTGGGCCAACCCCGCTGACCCTGCCGCCGCCTACGCCGAGGAGCTGTGATGCGCGACCACGACACCCAGCCCGTCGGCGGCATAGCCCGCCGCCTGGCCCACATCCTCACCTCCCGGGGCATCGACCCGGCTGCCCAGCTCACCGACCCGGTCGAGCCTGTGCCCGCCCTGCAGGCGGCGCAGGCTCGCATCCCGGCCCGCTACCAGGATGCCGTCGCCGACCACCCCGCGGTCGCCGCCTGGGTCCACGAGGTCGCCCAAGCAGGCCGCCCCGGGCCCAAGGGAGCTCCGGGCATCGCCCAGGGCCGCTCGCTGCTGATCGTCGGCACCACCGGCACCGGCAAGACCCACCAGGCGTACGGCGCGGTCCGGTCTCTGCTCCTCGCCGGTGTCCGGCTGCGCTGGAAGGCCACCACAGCTGCCGACCTGTACGCGGAGCTGCGGCCCCGCTCCGGCCACGATGGCGAGCGGGAGTTGACGGACCTGGCCCGCTGCCCGCTGCTGATCATCGACGACCTCGGCGCGGCCAAGAGCAGCGAGTGGACCGAGGAGATCACGATGCGGCTGATCAACCGCCGCTACAACGAGATGCTCCCGACCCTGGTGACCACCAACCTCGGCATGGCCGACCTGCGTCAGTACATCGGCGATCGCGTCGCCTCCCGCCTGACCGAGATGACCGACAAGGTCATCCTTGATGGCCCAGACCGCAGACGCGCCCTCGCGGCCGCTCGCCGCTGCATCGCTGTCGCCTGACCCCGGCCGCGACCACTCCAACCGGTCCGCCTCCTTCACGCACCACCGCCTGCCCCGCGCCTGCCCAAAGGCGCCCCCGGGGCCAATGGAGACACCCATGCACAGCACTGAGAACCTGACGCCGCGCATCCTTGGTGACCACACCTGGCATGACCGCGCCGCCTGCCGCTCCACCACTCACCACCAGGTCGACCCGGACCTCTTCTTCCCTGAGCCGGACGAGATGGACCGCATACGCGCCGCCAAGGCGCTGTGCGCACAGTGCCCCGTCCGTAGCACCTGCCTCGACTCCGCCCTCGAAGGCGGTGACCGCGACGGCATCCGGGGCGGCATGACCGAAGAGGAGCGAGCCCCTCTGCACAGCAAGCTCCAGCACCGCCTCAACTACGTCCGCGTCAACGCCGTCCTGGCCGGTCGCGACGTCCACCTCACCCAGGCTGAACGTGAAGCCGTTGTTCGCGCCGCACACCAGGCCGGCACCCCAGCGGAACGGCTCGCACGGCTGCTCAAGGTCACCGAGGAACACGCCCAGAAGCTCTACCGCAACACACGTCGCCAGGTCCGCAACCGCGCGGTCGACCAGCAGAAGCAGCCGAACAAGGGCAAGGGAAGGCCCAAGAGCAAGACCGTGGTGCTGACGCAACCCACGACGAAATCCCCTTCCTGCGACACGCTTGGGAAGGCTGCGTGAACCACATCGCGCCGCTGCCGGCTCGGATCACCGGCTGGGACCGGGCCGCCATCGTCACCCTCGGCGGCGCTGGATGCGCCCTCTCCTACGACGCCCTGCAACAGATGGCCACCGCCATCCACATCCGCGGATTCCTCACCTATGTATTTCCCCTGGTGATCGACGGATTCATCGCCTACGGAGTGCGCGGGCTCCTGGTCCTGCGTACCGCGCCGCTCGCCGCCCGCTGCTACGTCTGGACGTTGTTCGGCACCGCGACGGCCGCGAGCATCTGGGCAAATGCCTTGCACGCCGTGCGCCTCAACCAACAGCAGTCACAAGGCTCGGAGCTTCGTCTCGGCGATGTCACCGTCGGCATCCTGTCCACCCTCGCCCCGCTCGCCTTGGCCGGAGCCGTTCACCTGTACATCTTGATCGCCCGGCGGGGCTTCGAGTCCCCTGTCCCCGGGCACTCGGATACCGCCAGTGTCCGGAGTGACCAGGCGACCGCTGATTTCCGGGCCAGCCCCGTCGGCCAGGTCTACCACCAACCGCCCTCGGTCACCTCTGGGCATTCGGCTGAGCTGTTTGCTCCGGATACCAACCGCGCGGCGGTCACCGTCGGTCAGGACACTCGGGAGACGGCTGCCTCGAGTGTCCCGTCCGGACATCAGGATGGTCTGACCAAGATGGAGCGCGAAGGGCGAAGCACTGACCTGGTCGGACCCCCGGCGACCAGATCCGCCTCGCTCGCCCGCCTCCACTTGGCCGCCCCGCCCGCTGCAGAGCTGGAGACCTATCCGGTCATTGCTCCGGAGACCTCGGACAACGACACCCCGGACATCGACCCGGTGACCGACAACCTCCTGCTGATCGCCCGCCAGGCGGTCACCGAGGCGGGCAAGATCACCCGCCAGGTTGTTGCCGAGGCCATACGCGGACAGAACCTCCCGCTCGCCAACGACCGGCTGACCGGCCTGATGCACCAGCTCCGCGCCGAGGCCAACGACGGCTCGGCCACCCGGACGGGCTGACCGGGCGAGCCGCGCCGAGCGGGCGCCCCAGCCCATCCGTACCCCGGGGCACCCGCCCTGGCGCACCACACCATCGACTTCTCCACACAGCGGAGGCACCACGATGCGCACCACATCAGCCACCCACGCCGAGGTCGACGCCTGGATCACCGTGCTTCGCGACCATGGACACCTCCACCGCGCCGAACCCGGACCCGACGGCAGCTGGACCGTCCAGCGAACCCCGGCAAGCACACCCCGAACCCTCCACCATCCGGTCCTCGCGCTCGACTACGTCGCCGAGATCCTCAGCGACGTACGCGGGCGCACCGCGGAGACGCCCCGATGACCGCCTCCGAACTGTCCGACACCACCCCTGACCTGCAGCAGGACCACTGCCCGGCACGAGGCCGAGCAAGCTGTACCTTCCGAAACTCCTCCGCAGCCCCTGGCAGCGGAGGAGTTTCGGACGGGCTTGCCCCCGCCCCGGAGGGAGCGGGGGAGGCCCGGCACCAGGGGGTGCCGGGCTCTGGCGCTGCGACCGAGGGCGGACCGCAGCCGGGAGGGGAACCGAACGCGCCCGCCGCGCCACGAACGCGTCCTCGTCTGCGTCAGAGCGTGCACCGCGACCAAGTCCGCAGTGTCCGCCTGACCCGAGACGAACTCGACACCGTTACCCGCGCCGCCGAAGCCGCCGGCCTGAAGACCGCCGGGTTCCTCGCTGATGCCGCGGTCGCGGTCGCCCAGGCCCAAGGTGGTTCCAAGGCGTGGCTGTTGGACCAGCGCGGGCAGGTGGAAGAACTGATGGTTGCCAGCGCCCAGCTCGCCCGCGTCGGCAACAACCTCAACCAGATCGCCCGCATCCTCAACTCCGGCGGCCACGTCGACCACGTAGACGAGGCGGTGGCCCGGGTCCTGCGGGCCGCCGTGCGCGTTGAAGACGCTGCCATCGAGATCGCGCGGCGCTGACGATGGTGCCCGACATTTCCACCGGCAGCCGCACCTACGGACTGCTCAACTACCTCTACGGCCCAGGGCGCAGGGACGAGCACACCGACCCGCACCTGGTCGCCGCCTGGATGCCAGAACTCGCGCCCGACCCGGGACGTGACCCGGCGGCCACGCTCAAGCAGCTCACCGACCGGCTCGACCTGCCCGTCCTCGCCCTGCCCAAGCACCGACGACCGGCCCGGCACGTGTGGCACTGCCCCGTACGCACCTCGCCCGGCGACCGCCACCTCACCGACGCCGAGTGGGCCGAGGTCGCCCGACGCATCGTGCACGCCACCGGCATCGCCGAAGACGGTGACGACAAGGCGTGCCGTTGGATCGCCGTACGGCATGCCGACGACCACATCCACATCGTCGCCACCCTCAAGCGCGAGGACGGGCGCAGCCCGCGCCGCCACGAGGACGGCATCCGCGCCCAGGCCGAGTGCCGCAAGATCGAAGCCGAGTTCGGCCTGCAGATCCTCAATGAAGGAGACCGCACCGCCGCCCAACGGCCCACCAGCGCCGAACGCTCAAAAGCCGAGCGCGCCGGGCGCACGGAGACACCCCGCGAGACCCTGCGCGAGCGCGTCCGCCAGGCCCTGGCTGGAGCCGCGAGCGAGGAGGAGTTCTTCCGCCGCCTCGCCGAGGCGGGCCTCCGCATCGAAAAACGCCTCGCCCCCTCCGGCGACACCCTCGGCTACAAGGTCGCCCTCCCCGGCGACCGCAACCGCCACGGCGACCCCATCTGGTTCCCCGGCTCAAAGCTCGCCCTCGACCTCTCCCTCCCCAAGATCCGCCAGCGCCTCGACACAGGACTGCCCCACAGTGGCGCATCCGCCACCGACCGCCCCGGCGAACGAGCCCCACGTCCAGCCCGCGCCCGGCGTGAGGCAGCCGCTCCCGCCGAGCGAGCGGCTTCGGCACTGAGCGGAGACGACGATGCTGACGCCGCCGCACAACTGGTTGGCGTCGGCGAGCTGCTCGACGCGGTCGCCCAGACCTCGCCGGCCTCGACCTGCAAGGAACTCGGCGAGGCCGCCCGCGCCTTCGAACGCGCCACCCGTTCCCACATCCGCGCCGAACGCGCCGACAACCGCGCCATCCGCTCCGCGGCCCGCGGTATCGTCCGCGCGGGCAACGCCCTGGGCAAGGGCGAGGACGGCGGCACCACTGCGATGCTCCTGTCCACGATGGTCCTCGCCACCATCGCCGCCGCCCGCTGGCACTCCGCCCGCGGCCACGCCCAACAGGCCGCCGCAGCCCAACAAGCCGCCCAGCACCTGCGTGCCGCCTACCGGACCGCTGCTGCCACCCCCATGACGGCCATGCGCGAGCACGGCCGCCGCCTCCCCGAACCCGTTCGCCAGCGGCACATCGGGGCTCTCGAAGCCGCCCTGCCCCAGCACGCGGACCATGTCTTGCGCGAACCCGGCTGGGATGCACTGGCCGCCACCTTGGACCAGGCCGAGCGAGCGGGACACGACCCCGACGTGCTACTCCAGCAGGCCATCGCATGGCGCGAACTGGACACCGCCGACAGCGTCACCGACGTCCTCGTTTGGCGACTGCGGCGCCTGGGGAACCTGCCCGCCACCGCTGACTCGCCCCGCACCCGGGCGAGCTTGCGAACGTCCCAGCAGCACCCCCCGACACCGAAGCAGAAGGCATCCGAGACCGCCGCCCGGACGAATCCCAGCGCTCCCCGTGCCCGAGGGGCAAGGCGTTGACCAGCACAGCAAAGGGCTGGACACCGGCAGCCATGCCGGTTATGGCTGGTTGAAGAGAGACATGGAGATGATGCGGATGCTCAGCGAGAACCTTCAGGACCCGAGAACCCTGCTGCCGGAGACGGCATCCGGCGATGACCCGCTGCTGCGGCTCCAGCAGGAGACGCAGCCTGCTGGCGCGAATATCGGTCTGCGCGCCACCACGCACCCCGAGGAAATCCGTATCACCGGGATCACCGTCATGTGCCCCCAGTGCGGCGCCCGACGCGACTGGATGGTCATCTGCGACCGCAACGAGATCAGCATCCGCTGCCGCTGCGCACACCAGTGGGTCGAGCGCGAGCTGACCCGTGCGGACTACATGGCGATGATCGGCGAAGGCATCGGCCAGGATTACCCGAGCTTGGAGGACGCAGCACAGGCTGCGGGGTACGACGGCACCTTGGCTGGAACCTATCTCGCTGAACCCCGCCCGGAGTGAAGCCTGTGCTCTGATCTGATGCCGCGAACGTTGACAGCCTGGCATGTACACGCGGCAGGGTGAATGCGTGACCTGGGACGGGGTGGTGACGTGGTGTCCTGTCGCCCTTGAAGCTGCCGTCGCTTCGAGCGCAGAGGGCTGCCCCAGGCGTGGAGCAGCCCTCTGCAGTAGTGGTGGTGCTGGCTCTTTAGGGAGATGCCAGGTGGTTGGCGAGGTGCAAGGCGTCGGTGGCCACGGTCAGCGCGGCGTGAAGACCGGTGACCTCGTACAGCGTGGGGTGGACGATGGGTGTCCAGTTGCCGTGGAGGCTGGGCCAGGTGGCGAGGAGGACGGTGGCCGCGGCCAACCCGAGGCGGGCGGTGACGTCCATACCGCCGTCGCGGCCGGGCTTCCAGCTCAGCAGGATGGTGCCGGGCGGGAGCGGTTCGGGTTCCGGGTGGCTGGCCCACATGGCGCGGATCGGCTCGGTGGGCCGAGGGAGGACGGAGGCCAGGAGAGCGCCGCGTGCCGACGCGGGCATAGGGCGGCGGGTTAGATCGCTGAGGTCCAGGTACGGGTCCGGGTCGATCGCGTTCGCCGTGAGACGCGCAGGGGGGAGGTAGTTCACACGTCCGCCCAGCCCAGCTCGGTGCGGACTGAGGGAGGGAGTACGCCCTCCTGGCCGTTTTCGGCGAGGTACACGGCGCCGTTGGGGCCGGGGACTTCGACGATGCGGCCGACGTAGTGGGCGTAGGGCCAATCGGGGTTGATGGCCAGGTAGGCAGGAAGGTCGGGGTCGATGGTCTGGAGCTGGTGGATCAGTTGGCGGACGGTGATCTTGTGCGACAAGGCGGCCTCGGGGAGGAAGAGTGAGCGGGGAGGGGGAACGGGCGAAGCGTGCAGGGAGTCTGGTCAGTCCTCTGCGTCGAAGCGAAGGAACTCGCGCACTACGGGAGGTCCCTTCGACGGCGGGGCGGATTTCGCCGGGAGCTGGTCGGAGCGGTGGCGTCTGCCCTGCTCGGCGGCGTAGGTCTTGGTGGATGAGGGGCCGCTGGTCCACTGCTTGCAGCTGCAGGTCGCGAGGAATCGCTCCCGTCCGGTACATCCCTCGGTGAGGGGGCTGCCGCCGGTGGTGTGCCGGTGGCCGGACGGGCAGATGGTGCCGTCGGCGTGATAGGCGGTCACGGTGATCGAGTGGCGGGGCATGAGGCGATCTCCTGGTCAGATGCAAGTGCAGTAGCGGCTGGGGGAGGAGATGAGGGCGGCGAGGAATCCGGCGACGGCCTGCGCCGGGGTGTCCGGCCCGAAGCTCTGGTGCCAGGTGGTTGTGCCGTTCGTCCCCTTGACGTGGATGTGCCACAGCTCGCCGCGCGTCGCTGCCGGGCTCTCGGGGAGGAATCCCACGTACACGCGTTGGTCGGGGCTGGAGCAGTGGACGTTGCAGTCCGGGTCGGAGACGACGTCCCACCTCTGGTTCTTGAGGAGGTCGGTGACGGGGCCTGCGCAGTGGCAGTCGAGCAGCCACTCACGCTCGTCGAGGGCGGCGAACGGAAGCGCGGCGGGAGCTTGGAACGGGGCGGTAGCGGTGAGCGTCACGAGCAGCAATCCCTTCGTTGACCTGCCGTTTTCTGCGGCGTACGTACGTTGACATGGTTTGGGAGGGGGTCTCCAGTCCTGTCCGGCGGTGAGCGTCTGCCGTCGGCGAACTGGCAAGGGGCCGGCCGCCGATGTCCGCGTAAGGGGGAATGGATCGGTCGCCCGCGGGGCTGTTCCGGGGGCGACCGATCGCTGTAGGAGGTGGAGTTGGAGAGCGAAGAGATCCGTACGTACGCCGAGGCGGTCGATGATGCGGAGGCTGCGTCCCTGGGCCGGGCCCGCATGGTCGACGGCAGACGGATCGAGCTGACCGTGGACGAGCTGGCGCAGCTGGTCGGCGCCGGAGCCACGGGCGAGCCTGGCACAGGCCGGTAGGGTGCGGCCGGCGCCGTCTAACGGCGGGGCGAGCGCATCTCGTTGTGCGTTCCGGCATTCGCCGTGTGGCCGGTGTTCTGAGTGTCGGCGGGTGGCACTGGTGTCGGCGTGGACGACCGTGCGCGTGCTGCCTCGGCGTGCACGGCCGCGGAGCGGTCCAGGGACCGTGCGAGTCCTTGGGCAAGGTGCCCTTCGGGGTAGGCGTCGATGATGGAGCGGATGGCGTGGAGGCGGGCCTGGTTCGCAGCGTGGGCTTGCCGCAGCTCGGCCGATGAGGAGCTGAGCTGCTGGAGGTCGTGGTGGAGCGGGACGTGGCCCTAGCGGGTGAGGCTGTGTATCCGTTCCCGGTGCACGGTGACGTCGCTGTCGTTGATGACGAGCGCCGTTCGCACCCGCAGTACTGCGACGAGTGCTGGGTCGTGGGCGCTGCCTTCGCGGAGGTAGTCGTACAGCTCGTCTACGGGGTGCGCCCAGGCGGCGCTGATCAGGGCATCGGCGGCGGTGAGGTCGGATGTGACAGGCACGGATGACTCCCGAAGTCTGTGGTGAGGGATGGCTGATCAGCGAGATCGGCGGTGGTTGTACTCGTCCGGACGAGGCGTAGAGGTGGGTGGGGAACTTGGGGTTGGCGTAGCTGGAGAGGGGGTGGTGTGGCGACCGCGAAACGGCAGCGAGCGGGTGGTTGGGGACGTGCTCGTCGTGGTTCGCGAATCGTTCGGCGGCTCGTTCCACGAGGGCCCGCTGCACTTCGAGTGGCTGAGCGTCGATGTTCGCGATCACGTGCGGCGTTGCCGGGGAGAACAGCGAGGGCGTTCGGAGACCCGCGGTGCCGGCGACGAGCCGCAGGGCGTCTGCCTCGATCAAGGGCGCCCTGGACGGGTGGAGTTCGCTCAGGTCGCAGACAACCTCGCCGCCGCCGACGAGCGCGTCGGAGAAGTTCAGTTCCAAGTCGTTGGTGGGGCAGGGAGTCGAGCAGGGCATGCACGGCGGCACGCAGGCGGTGACCGAGTTCGTCGTCCATGGCCCAGGGGCCGGAGTCAGGCGTCCGGGACGTGCGGCTGTCCGGAGCGTTCGCGCGGTTGGGGTGCGGCATGGGAGGGCCTTTCGGGAAGGCGGTGGAGGAGGTCATCGGCGACGGGAGGCGCGTGTCGGCAGCGCGGCGCTCGGCCTGCTGGAGGCCGTCGCCATCGCCTTCGCCGGAGCGTGGGCGAGGGCACGATGACCGGCCGAGCGGGCACGTGCGGCCGTTGCGCGGCGGACGTCGAGCGGAGTCGGTACTGGTGGGGGCACCGGCGTCACGTGGGCCGCGGAGAGGTTGCGCTTGGGGATCTCGGCCTCGTACCGGGGCACCGGGGCGGGGTCGGCGAGGGCGGTGGCGGTGGCAGCGATCAGGTGCGAGGGGGTGTGGGTGGTGAACGTCGCATGCCAGCTGGAGCGGTAGCCGTCGCGTCCGCCACTGGTGCTCCAGCGGTACTGGTAGCCGGACAGTTCGGCCTGATGATCCAGCGTCCCTCGGACGTGGTTCATTTCCGCCAGGCGGTCGGGTGCGACGGAGACGCTGAGGTGCGGCCCTTTGTCGGTGCGCCAGCCGGCCTCGACGAGCGGCTGGAAGCCGCGGTCCCTGCCGGTGCTGCCGTAGAGGTAGGTGTCGTGGCCCTGCGCGTAGTCGTGGGCGAGGGCGGTGGTGAAGGCGGTGACGAGTTCCGTGGGCGTGCTGTTGTCGAAGGTGGCCAGCCAGCGGGGCGGGCCGAACGGGTCGGAGTGCACCGCGATCTTCCACAGGGTGGTGTCTTCGCCTTCGGGGAGGTAGCCGAGCCGGATGTGCTGTTCGGGCGAGGTGACGTAGACGTTCGCCAGCTCGTCGTGGTGGAGGTGGAACCCCTGGTCGAGGAGCGGCTGGAGGGCGGGATCACCGGTGAAGGTGCTGCCGGCGAGGTAGACCGGGGAAACGTAGAAGTCCCCGTCGGGAGCGTGGGCGGGCATGGTTCGGATCTCCGGGTGCGGTGTGGGGGTTAGCGCTGACGGCGCGAGCCGGCGATGACGGGCGGCGTGGGAGTGGATGCGGCTGGTGGGAGCTGGAGTTGGTGCATCGCGTGGGTGGGCGAACTGCGGGCCAGCGCAGCCGTGCTGCGTGACCGCGCCTGCTCGGGGTGCAGGGGCTGGGTCTTGACCAGGGAGCGGTGGCGGTCGGGAAGGAGAAATGCTGAGCGGACGACTGGCCTTGGGTCGGTCAGGGCTTTGGCCGCGGCGGTCATGAGGTGCTCAGGGGTGCCCCGGCTGAAGTACGCCTGCCAGCTCGGCGCGGCGATGGGGTCGGGGCCGGCGGACATCCGCCAGGTCGACTTCGCCGGGTCGAGTAGCTCGTCGTACTCGTGGAGCCAGCCGCTGCGTATCCGGAAGGCGGCGTGGCCGTCGGGCGACACCGTGCGGAACGGCCGCGTGCCACGGACGGCCTCCCACTGATGATTGGTGAGCACGGTGGCGGGCGTGTGCCCGGTGTGGTGCTCGCCGCCGCTGAGGTAGTCGGCGAAGTTGTTCGGCAGCCCGGCGACGAGCGTGTCCGTGAAGGCCGCCACGATCTCTTGGGGGGTGTCTCGGTCGAAGGTGGTGATCCAGTCCGGTACGCCGAGCGGGTCCTCGGCATACGAGATCGTCCAGCCGCCGTAGTGGCTCTCCACCGCGTTGGCGATGCGTACACGCTGGCAGGGGCTGGTGTAGTACGTGTCGCTGTCGAAGGCCACGGTCTTGGTCCAGCCTGCCGCGGAATCAAGGGTGTTGAAGACGACTTGACCGGTGCCGGGGCCGGCGAGGTAGACGGGGGCGATCAGGACGTCGACATCCGGGTCGGTGGTGGGCATGAGAACGGCTCCGGAGGGGGTGAGCGGGCGCCCGCGCAGCTCGCACGGGAACGTGTGCGGGCGCCGGTGTGACGGCGGGGTCTGGCGGCGGGCATGTCGATCACCTGGTCCGTGAGGGGTGGGAGAGCGCCGTGATGTGTGTCGGGACAGGTGGCTGGGGGTGCTGGGGCGTGGGAGAACAACCCCGGGAAGGCTGAGGGGGTTCGCTGTACGGCCGCGTTGGCTCTCGTCGTGCGGGCCGCTGTCAGTACGGCGGGGTTGCGCTGCACGGCGACGGGGGGAGCCATCGACTCGAAGGCGGCCAGCTCCGCGTAGATCGGCTCGAGTGCCTGGGTTGCCGGGGTCAGGGCGTACGCGGCGCGGAACGAGGGGCCGGTGCGGGCCAGGAGTTGATACTCCTGGAGCTGCTGGAGGCGGTAGTGAAAGGTGCCCGTGGCGAGTCCCGTCGCCTTCCGCAGTTCGCCGTGTGGAAGGGGGCCCTGTTCCGAGAGGGCATGGAGGATCTCGACAGCCCCCTCGCCGCGCAGCTGGCGCAGTGCGTCCTCCGTGCGCTCCGCTTCGGCGATCGCCGGGCCGCTTTCACTGGAGTGTGTGCGGTGCCAGGAAGCGAGCGTGCGGTACGCGCTGTGCGCATTCTGGCCCCAGGGGGAGACTTCGTAGACCCCGTGCCCCGGTCGGTCCAGCAGGCCGTTGGCGTGTATTCGCCGCAGGATCTGCTGCGTGTTCTGGGTGCTGAGCCACGGCAGCGCCGCGGCGATCTTCGTGAAGCGCATCTGGCCGTGCTGCGCGACGGTCTGCAGCGTCCAGGTCGTCCAGCGGGGAGCGAGGCGGTCAATCGCCTTGCTGACGAGCGCGGCGTCGTGCGCCGATATGCGGTGGTCGGACATGTCGAGTTCTCCGGAAGTCGGGCGGGGGCTGTCAGCGCGAGCGCGCAGAGCGTTCAGCGGACGCGGGTGGATCCAGTGGGGCGGAGCGGGGTGACGTTGCCGTGGTGCGCAGTGCCGCGGACCGTGCCTGGGGAGCCGTGGCCGAGTGCGGGGAGCGGGCCCTAGCTGCCTGAGCGCGACGTCCGAGAGGCTGCGCGGCGGCGGATGCCTCCCGTTCGCGCTCCAGTCGGCGGGCTGCGGTGCGGTAGGCGGCCTGGTCCTGGCGCTCGCCGACGGCCAGGAGGTAGATCTCCCTCTTGTGCTGGGAGGAGGCCGGGGCGTCCCGGTACTGGATGACCAGCCGCCACCGGGTCTCCGGATCGACGTAGACCTTGTGGCAGCCCGCCAGTTCACGGTGCAGGGCGGCTCCGCGCTCGTTGCCGTGGACCAGGTGCTGCAGTTCCAGCAGGGCCAGGTCGCGGATCTCTTCCGGGACGGATCGCAAGTCGGCGAGGGCCTCGGGGTGGGCCGCGAAGGCGTACCGGGCCCGGCTCACGGCGCGCTCCGACGCGGACGTACAGGCGCAGCCGCCGATCGAGGTGGCGCGACGGGAGCGGGGGCTACGGCGAGGCTGCCGGCTTTGACCGTCGAGCGGGCGCGAGCAGCTTCTGCCCGACGGCCGAGCGTGCCTTGTGGCGTCGGTGCCAGGGGGAACGGTGAGTCCCGTTCCATGGCCCAGGTGTCCGCGGCTTCGGCGGTGGCGAAGGCTCCTTCCCGCACCGTGTAGGACCGGAAGTCCTTGGTGGTCTCTTCGAGGAAGAGCCGATCCGGAGCGCTTGCGGAATCGGGGTGGCTGTCGTGGACGAGGGTCCGCACCTCGGTGCCGAAGTCGAAGGAACACGGGTTGTCGGAGTAGTGGTCGATGACCTTGTACCGGTCGCCTGGATTGGCCTTGAGCAGATCCTCAAGCCGGGCCGTGAGAGCGTCGGCCGGCCGGGGCCCGTGGTTCTTGGAAAGCTCCGCCGATTCGGCCGGGCAGCCCTGGCGGATGAGCCAGTTCTGCGCCAGCGGAATGACAGGGTGGTTCTCGTACTCGAAGTCGAACGTTCGCTGGTCGACATCCCGCGTGATGTGGAGCGAGATGTACTCCGCCATGCCGGGGATGCCCCAGATCGCGGCCCGGTCGTACAGCAGCAGGTAGGTGTCGCGGCCATCGGCGCTGTGGTGCTCGGCGAGAGGCACGAGCATGTCGTCCGAGAGCGTGACCGAGAAGAAGTCGTCCTCGATCAGTTCGGTGGCGGCCTTGTAGCCGTCGATCCGGTAGTCCGGTGCCGGGGCGTGGAAGTCGGCCATGTCAGACTCCGGCGGGCTCGGGCGAGGCCAGCAGGCGGTGGTTGGGCCGGGCCGGGCTGGTGGTGCACGCACCGAAGGGACCGTCCGGTGTGCGGAGTTGCAGCAGGGCCGGGTCGAGGTGGTCGCGGTGCCAGGTGGAGGGTCCGGCCAGGCCGGCGTTGACGTCGGTGAGCTGCTGCCAGGCCAGCCACAGGGCGTGCAGCCGGGCCACGGCCTCAGGGTGCTCGTGCCACTGCTGGCACCACGGCCGGCCGGTGGTGATCTCCCGCCCGTAGACCGGCAGGAGAAGATGATGCACCCAGGTGGTCAGTGCGGCGAGTTCCTCGGCGTACGCCTTGCCGTCGAGCGCGAGGATGAAGACGGAGGACGGCCCCTCCGCCCCGGTGGCAGCAGCATCGCTGCCCTCCGGGGCGGAGGCCGGCGTGGCGTCTTCCGCGCGACCGGGCTCGTCGTGTTCGCCGTCCTGCTGGGGCGGCTGTTCGTCGGTGAGCCGGGCGAGTGTCTCGCCCTGCTTGCGGCTCTCCGTGACGAGCTCTGTGACGGTGGCGACGAGGTCGTCCAGGTCGTGGTCCGGTATGCGTACCGGCTCGCTCTCGTGAGCGGGTTCAGACATCGATACCCCTTGGCGTGAACGTGTGGGGCATCGAGGTTCCGGAGAAAGCACGGTTTGGCCATGCCGGAAATCTGGTGTAGAAGGCGCAGCTCAGAGCGGTGTGTGGTGGCAGAACGTCGGACGGGGTGGGGCGAGGATCTGCAGGGCGCGGGCGGCCTGTTGTGGCACAACACCATTGCCCAAGGCGGCCAGTTGGGCAGGACGTCCGAGCCCTGGCGTGGCGGTCACCCACCCGGGATCAAGGCCCTGCATCCACTCCACGAACAGCGGGCTCAGGCGGCCCGCGTCATCGGTCGGCCGCGGCACGGGACGGGACGGGTGATCTTCTCCCATCGGGCGACGGCGGCGCCGTACGGCCCCCAGACCCCAGAGCGGTCTCCGCGTCCGCCGGATCCGCGAACAGCGACAGCACCTTCGACAGCGACGCGTCGCTGACGGGGCCATTCCGTTCCCGCCTGGTAAGCATGCGCCCCGCACCGTATGGGTGTGACATCCAGGCTGCTGGGGAGACGGGCACGTTCGGTGAGCCCTTGACCTCGTCGGAGGCCACGGGTGTGGCTAGGAGCCACTCGACCTCGTCCGCCAGGTTCGGGCCGTGGCCGCCCTCCTTGCGTTTCGCCGGGTGCTGGCTGCCGCCGTTGGTCGCCAGGTTGCTCGTGGGTGTCTTGAGCAGCGGCGGTTCGCCCGGAGGGCCAGGCGGCAAGGAAGATCCGTTCGCGTCGGTGCGGGGCTCCGACGTCGGAGGCGCGAAGCACGCACCAGCGTGCATCGAACCGGAGGTCGGCCAGGGATCCAAGTACGGCACCGAGTGCGCGCACAGCAGGCTGGCCTGTGCCGTCTCCCAGACACCACGGGCAGGGTTCCACGTCGCCAGGGGAACCGGCGGGGGAGGACAGGAGTCCTCGGACATTCTCGATCACCACCAGGCACGGGTTGAGGGCGTCGATGGCACGGACGACGTGGTGCCACAGGCCGGACCGGGTGCCGTCAGCCAGTCCGGCGCGGCGGCCGGCGACCGAGACGTCTTTGACAAGGGAAACCGGCCGTCAGGACGCACACTCCGGGGACGTCAGCCCAGTTGACGGTCGTGATGTCTCCGAGGTTGGGCACGGTCGACCAGTGGCGAGACAGGATCCGTGACGCCCCCGCATCGATCTCGGCGTGCCAGGCAAGCGTGCCGCCGCCCAGGGCGACCTGGACGCCCAGGTCCAGGCCGCCGTATCCGGAGCACAGGCTCCCGATCAATGGCGCGGCCGACGGCACCGTCAGGTCAGCGGGCATGGCGGGGCGCGGGGGTGTCGGCGAGCCGGGTGGGCGTGGGTGCGGGGGCGTTGTGCTCTGGAGGGATCTGGTAGATCGAGTTCGTCGGGCGGGCTGAGCGACTCAGTGCGGCCAGGATGCGTGGCGGAGTGCCGTCGATGCGGTCGGCTGAGCCCCGCAGCGTGTTGGCGGCTTCCTTCAGATCGTCGCGGACGTAGATCATCCGCTCTTGGAAGACGCCGAATGCGGCCAGTCGGACGTCCCGAAGGTCTGCGGTGGTGGGGGCTTTGGCGAAGCGGCGCAGGAATCCGAGCTGGGCGTATGCCTGGGTGTAGTTCTCCATGGCGCGCCCGGCGGGCACGGAGGCCGAGGTGTAGGCGTCGATGACCAGTCCGAGGTCGAGCTCGGGGGAGTCGTTTTCCGCGCTGTACCGGACGGCCTCCGACAAGTCCCTGGTCAATCCCGCCAGGGTGGCCAGCTGCTTGGATGCGGTCGTGAGATTGGGAAGCCCGCTCGGTGCCCCGGGAACGCTGATTTCGGTGCGCAGCTCGTCGAACTCGTAGGCAACGGCGTACAGCTCTTCTCGCTCCAGGCCGGCGCGGCCAGTGTGATCGGTCATGACGGACTCCGGCGGTGAGGACGGTCGAGGACAGCGGGACGCCAGGTCGCGGTGGATGCCGCGGTAGGGGCGGCGTTTGGGAGGTGAGGGCGGCTGCGGGATCGGGCCGCTTCGATGCGGGCAGCAGGTGGGTCGGCGGCCGTTTGGTCGGCGGCGGGGCTCGGCTCGGCCTGGGTTCCGGTGGCGATGCGCCAGCGGCGGCGGACTTCCTCCAGCGGACCGAGTGCGTGGAGGGCGTAGCCGATCAGTCGCCCCGGTGCCAGCGACTCGTCGTCGGCCAGCGCCCGCACCTGCCGGGCCGAGGCGGCTGCCGTCCGCACGAGGGAGGCTCGCACGACCTGCTCGCCGACGTACTCCGCCGACCCTGCGAACGCCGAGGGGTCGCAGATCCGCAGCACTCGTTCGCCATCGAGGGTCCGGTCGGCCAGGGCGCCGCGGCGTTGGGTCTCCCACAGCACGGTCAGCTGGTCGATGGGCTCGCCCCGATGGTGGAGCGCGCCCAGGGACCGGTAGATCTGCTGATGGCCGGCATCGGCGAAGTCACCGGGATGGAGCCAGCCCACCACCTCGTCCAGCTTGTGAGGACGCGCACTGAGACACCCGAGGAGGAACTCCTCATCGGCCAGGAGCTGTTCATCCACCGCCTGTGGATGAACGGGAGGGGGCGGGGGCGACACCGGTGGTGCTACGGGCCGGGGCTCGCCGCCCCAGCGGCGTGCGAGATCGGCCAGCACGTCGGAAAGGACTTGGGCGTGGTGCACCGTTTCTTCTACGCCGCCGCGGATCGCATCAGCGCGGGCGGCCTGATGTAGTCGTGTGGCGTGCTGGGCGACACGGCGGTGGATGGCACCTTCCAGCACCATTCGTCCGTAGACCACCGCGTGCTCAGGCCGCGGACAGGCCGCCACCAGCGCATGCGCGTAGGAGGCGGTGAGCCCCCGGGTGTGCTTGCTCGCCTCGGCGACCGTGTCGGTCATCCACGACATCGGCACGGGACTCGCACCCTGCGACTTCGCAGCAGGGTGGTCGTCGGATCGGAGCTTGAGCATCGCGGCGTAGAGGGTTGTGTGTGCCGGGCGGGAGAAGTGCTCTGGCCGCAGCCAGGGGGAGAGCTGGTCGAGCTGGCCGGGGGCCAGGAAGGCCGCGCCCAGGACGGCCTGCTCGGCGTGGACGAGCGGTGTCACCGCCGGACCTCACATACGACAGTGCCGGAAGCGTCATGTCCGTTGTATAGATCTGCGACCGCGCGGTTGGCGGCGGCCATGTCGGTGGCGAAGCGGTCCAGTTCGCCTGTGAAGGCGGGGTCCGTGGCGAGCATGGTTCCGGCCGGGGAGACGATCCACCAGCGGCCGGCGCGGCGTACGACGGGAGCGTCGGCCAGCCGCTCGGATTGGCTGAGGGGAGCCCAGGACGGTGCGGGGTGTGGCATGGGAGAGCACCTCGTGAAGAAGGCGAAGGCTGGCAAGCGGGTCGGGCGCGGGCGGCGCGAGGGCCGCGCCGCGCGGTCTCGCCCGGGTGCGGAGTTGCGCGGGGCCGGTTATGCCGCGGGAGTGAAGTCGTCCTGGCGCAGCGCCTTGGCGGCAGCGCGCTCGCTGATCGCGGCCGTGGCCTTGGCGGACGCAGCGCCCAACTTTTTGGCGCCCTGGCCCTTGTACCAGGGCTTGAGGTCGATGCGCGCGAGGCGGATCCCGGTGGCCATCAACACGGCGGTGCCCTTGGGCATCGCGCGGAGCACGTCCAGTGGGAGCACGCGCTCCTGGCGCATCGAGACCGAGGTGGACTTGCCCGACTCGCCGGTGGAGACCGAGACCGTGCGCACGTCGTGCTCACCGCCGAGGCGCGAGATCTTGTCGGCGAAGTCGGCGTCGTCCATGCCCGAGCCGATCACCTTGATCGTCGCGGCGGAGAGCAGGGCGTCCATGCCGGACTGGCCCCAGACCCGCACGCCCTGCTGGTAGGACTGCAGGATCGTCATCGGGATGACGCCGCGGGAGCCGAGATGCGAGTACAGGTCCGGCAGGTCGGCGATCTTGCACACGTTGGCGGCCTCGTCCAGGATCGCCAGCAGCGGAGCATCCAGACGTCCGCCATCGCGTTCGGCCTGGATGACGGCGGTGCGCATGACGGCGTCGGCGGCTGCGGCGATGATCGCCGAGGCGGAGCCGCCCCCGTCCTTCGACAGCAGGTACAAGGTGTCCTTGCTGGTCGCGAACGCCTCCGGCTTGAACTCCCGTACCTTCTCCAGGCTGTTGGGTGGAGTGACCCAGGCGGCGATGCCGGGGTCGAGCAGGCAGCTGGCGTACTGGCGGGCGGTTTCGAAGATGCCGTCGCGGGTTTCGACGGCGCCGGCCACGGTGCCTTGGAGTTGGGCGGCGACCGCGTCGAACCCGGCATCCTGGAGCAGATCGATTGCCGTGCGGTCGGCCGGCGAGGCCAGCCAGGTCAGGACGTCCGTGATGGGGCGTCGGGCTTGGGCGGCGGCCAGGAAGAATGCGGTGAGGGTGTTGGCGGCGGCCGTGGACCAGAAGTCGCCCGCGCTGGATTCGTCGACGGAGGCGGTGACGAAGTGCCCGGCGAGCCGCCGGGCGCCGGCGAGATCGCGGGCGTCGGCGAGGATGTCCCACCACATGGTCTGCGGCGCGTGGGCGATCTGCTGCGGATCCAGCGTCCACACCGTCCCGACCTCAGCGCGGGCGTCGACGGTCGCGGTGTAGGCGTCGCGCGCCGCCTTGTTCGAGGTCAGCAGCACGGGGCCGGGGGCGCGCAGGATCGCGGGGATGGCCAGTCCGGAAGTCTTGCCGGAACGGGGGGCCATGATCGCCAGGATCACGTCCTCCCAGGAGGAGCGGAGTTCGGCCT
Source organism: Streptomyces sp. NPDC033270 (assembly GCF_055576575.1). Taxonomy (NCBI): domain Bacteria; kingdom Bacillati; phylum Actinomycetota; class Actinomycetes; order Kitasatosporales; family Streptomycetaceae; genus Streptomyces; species Streptomyces sp. NPDC033270. Next base: position 192,398 of record NZ_JBVIRA010000013.1, on the reverse strand, counting down.
GGCCCGGATCGAAGGTGCCCAGCAGGACACCCCGGTCATCCGGGGCGACATCCTTGGGCTTCTTGCCCGCCAGGCTGGGGCGCAGGTCGATGGCCTTGGCGGCGATCTGCTTCGCCAGCAGCGGCTCCAGGTCACGCCGGGTGGCCAGACCCGACGGGCTGCTGCGGAAGCGCAGCCACACCTTCGCGGCTACGACCGCGGTGGCTATGAGGACGAGAGAGGGCAGGACGTAGCAGCCAGTGATCAAGGCGGGCTGCGGCAGATGAGGCCAGACCCGCCCCGGGTGGAGCAACGTTTCTTCGGGGCGGTAGGCGGCCCACGGGTCGGAGCCGGCGACGGCGTTCGTGAGGTTGCCGAACAGCCAGGTCAGTGAACCTCCTGCCATGCCGAGCCCGGCGACGGCGAGCAGGAGGTAGAGGAGGAGGTCGGTACCGGTGGTGGTCGAGGGCGTGCTGGTGCGTGGGGACGACAAGGTGAGTTCCAGGAGTGCGCGGCGCGGTGAGGGACGGCAGGGTGCGGCGCGTTGTTCTGGTGATCACGAGGGCTCCTGGAGGCAGTTGAAGGAGTGGTCTACGAGCGGCGGGACGCGGCGGTATGTGTACTTGTCGCCGTGTGCGTGTCGGTGGTCGGGCTGGTGGCCCAGCCGGGGTGGTCGGGGCGGCGCTCGCGGATCTTGGCCCATGTGGCGGTGAGCGTGGAATCGCACACGAGGTGAGAGGCGATGTCGGTGTAGTGGCCCGCATGGAACAGATGGACCACGGCCTGGGTGGCACGGGCCTTCTGCTCCGCCTCACTCAGCCCTTCAGGCAGACGCAGGCGGAAGGCGGTGGCGGTCCTTTCGAAGCCACAGGCCAGGAAGATCCGGCGGGCGCAGTTGTTGCGGCAGTCGGCGATGACCGCGCCGCTGGTCGGGTCGCGGTAGATCTCGGCTTCCCGCCCGTACACCTCGTAGAGGGAGGAGATGCAGCGGGACAGGAATCGGGTGATGCGGGACATGGCGCGTTCCTTTCTGAAGAAGAGCTGGTGGCGGGTCAGGCAGCGAGCTGAGCGGTCAGGGCGCCGGCGTAGTGGTCACATGCGGAGCGTGCGTGGAAGGTGTCCTGATGGATCCGGGCCCAGCGCCCGTCCTGGCGGATCACGCTGGCGACGAGATCGACCGAGCCGCGGCCCCTGCGCAACGCGGCCCACCGGCAGGCGGCCGTGTCGCCGCCGGGCTCGATCCCCGTCGCGGCGACGATGTCCTTCACCAGGGCCGCCCACTGCTCGTCGGACAGGCCACGGCCGGTGTGGTTGACCACGGAGCAGTGCCAGGCGGGACGGGTCGGCCGTCGTCCGGTGCGCTGCCGGCGCGCGTGGAGAGGCTCATCGAGCAGCTGGGCGAGGTGCGCGAGGGAGAGCGCGTTCGCGGCGTGCAGATCTGGCGACCAGGCGGCGAGGAGGTAGGGCTCGAAGCCTTCCTCGCGGTGGGCGTGGAGCGTGGTGAGCAGTGCTGCGGTGTCGGCGGAGCGCCGTATGTGGCAGTCGAAGGACGGATGCACGGCAGAGCCTTTCGGGGGTTAGAAGTGGGGGTTTTCGTTCGGCCGGTCGCTCTCGGTGGCGGCGTCCAGCAGCTCGGGCAGGTCGGCGGGGTCGGCGTCGCGCTGGTCGATCCACCAGCCGGCGCGGGTCAGGGGCCGCACCGCGTCCTCGATGGCCTCCCACTCGGATTCGCTGGTGGTGCCTTCGAGGACGAGGGTGGCGTAGGCGGCAGAGACGAGCTGGTGGCGGCATCGGGTACCCCAGGAAATGGCACGGTCGGTGCCCTCCAGCAGCGGCATGCGGTACTGCTCGGACCACTCATCGGCCTCGGCCTGCTCGGCGGCCCGCTTCTTCGCCAGCCACTCGGCCTTCGACTCGGCATCCTCGCCCCGGGAAGCCCGCCAACAGTCCGTGCTTATCTGCACTTCACCTGAACGAGTGCGATTCCAGGTCGCGTTCCGTCGTCGCGGGCTTCGCCACTGGGTACCGTGTGTACATGTCCACTCGCGCGGAGCTGCGTCGGATGCGCCGTATCGACCGCTGGATGAAGGCCATTCTGCCGGGGGCGGTCCGACGCGTGGTCAACGGCGAGGTGTCGCAGCCCGGTTGGCTGCCTCGCCGCTGTCTGACCCTGGTGTCGGGTGACGTTGACCTGGACGCGGGTATCGGCGCAGTCTGGCTCGTCTGGCGTCCCGGCTCCCCGAAAGCGGAGACGCACACCGCGCTGATTGAGCGCTGCGGTGAGAAGTGGCAGTACACAGGCGGTGGCAGTAGGTCGGATGGTGACCTGCCGGCGGAGAGGCTGGTGGCGGGCCAGCCGGGGCAGGTTGGCATGATCGAGCTCGGCGGAGGCGCAGGTGGTCTGAGTTATGCCTATCGCCTGCAACATCTTCATCCGGACTTCATCGGGGCGGCCCCGTGGGTCGGATCCAACGAACTCCAGGTGGCGGCCGAAGTGGATCATCTCCTCCTCGGTGACCGACGGATTGAGGTGCCCGGGCACGGCAGGCTCATCGTGGTCTGGAAGTCCCCGTCCACAGGCCACGTAGGGATTCGACCGCTCATCGTGGCCGTGGGGCGCGACGGCTCGGAACTCTCCAGGATCGGCCCTCACGACAGTATGGACAGCTACACCTGGGCAAAGTTGAGCGGCCTGGCGGAGCACTAGCTGCGAACCCTCCGTAAGCACGGCTGCCCTGCTGCTCATGGGCCTGCCGGCGACAGAACCGCTTGCTTCGGCATGCATGGATATGAAGGGGGTCATGGTGTGGTCTCCTGCGGTGGCGTGGTGGTGCGTGGGAAGGGGATGCCGAGATTGACGACGGGCCGACGAAGGCGCCGCCCGGTTTCGTCTCTCTTGGCTCGCAGGAGGGTGAGGGTCAGGTCGATGCCTTCGGTCTCGCCGCGCCAGCCTTCGGTTTCGGCCCGGGCCCGGCGGTTGATGAGGTCCGTTTCGAGGTCGTCGAGTCGGCCGATCATCTTCGGGCTGACCTGGAGCATGGGACACCGGATGCAGGCGTGTTCGTGCTGGCAGGGGGTGCCGTAGGGGCGTCCGCATGCACCGAGTTCGACCTTGCGCTTGTCGAAGTGCTCTTCGAACTCGGCCCACTCGTCGCTGGTGACGTCGCAGTATTCATGATCGGGGCGGAGCTGGCGGCGTTCGTTGAGGTGGGCGAGGTAGTGGCGGATGACGTCTTCGTCGAACACGGCGACGTAGCCGCGAGTGGTCTGGATGTTGAGGTGGCCGAGCAGAGTGGCGCCGATGTGGATCGGCAGTCCGCTGTTGACGAGCTCTGTGGTGAAGATGCGGCGGAAGTCGTGCGGGGTGAACTTGACCGAGCTGAACGCGGGATTGTCGTCAGCGAGGTCCTTGCAGCGTCGTTCGAGCATGCTCAGGACGGTCACGGGGCTGATCACGTTGCGGGTGGAGCCGATCTTGCGCTGGAACAGGAACGGCATCGGCGGGCTCCAGACCTTGTCGTGCGGGTCGAAGCGCCGCAAGATCGGGACGGAGTTACCGTCGCGGGTGTGCCGGCGGATGACGGACGCGATGACGTGGAACAGTTCGGCGGACATCGGGATGACGCGCTCGCGGTCGGTCTTGGACGGGCTGATGACCAGGAGGGCGACCATCTCGCCGTTGTTGCGCTGGTAGTGGCGGATGCTGAGGTGGCTGACCTCGCACATCTCCTCGATGCGGGCGCCTGAGTGACGCAGGGTTTCGAGCGTGGCCCAGTCCCAGAAGGCTGTCTCTTCCTCTGCTTCGATCTGGACCAGCTGCCCGGTGTCGTCGCGGACGCGGACGGGGGTGCGGTGGCCGGCGCGGGCGAGTGTGAGGTCTTCCTCGGTCAGGATGCGGCGGTAGGTGCGGCCTCCGTGGGTGAAGGGCGTGTCGGTGGCGGCTGCTGAGGCGTGTTCCAGGAGCGTGCGGGTGCGGTCGTAGCGCTCCTCGACGTGTCGGACGAGCAGCGGCAGGAGTGGTTGGCGCAGGCGGGTTCGGTCGGCGGAGCGCTCGTTGATCCGGCGGCGGCGCTTGGCCAGTCCGCGTAGTTCGCTGGGCGGGACAGGGCATGAGGCGACCCAGGGAGCCCATCGTTCGGGTTCGTCGGCGGCCCAGGTGTGCAGGTCGTAGTAGAAGCTGCGGACGGCGATGACGATGGTGTCGACCCCAATGCGGGGCTTGCCGTCGTGGCGGATGCCGATCTTCTGGCGCCAGGCGCTGTAGAGGTCGGCCGGGATGTTCAGATCTGCTTGCTCGGGGTTCATCTCTTCGATGCGGGCCCAGAAGTTGTGGGCGACGTTGCGGACGAGGTTGACCAGGGAGGCGTAGTCGGTGTCGGACTTGCGGCGATGGAAGTAGTCGAGCAGGAGCCGGCGGACGCCCTGGTTGCGGATGGCGTGGCGGTCGACGAGTTCCTCGAGCGTGAGCTGGCCGCGGTGCAGGGCCTGACGCAGCGTGGCGGGTGTGCTCGGCGGGAAGTGGCCCATGGCGTGCAGGACGTTCCAGGCAGCGTGACCTGCGAACACGTGGGCGTCTTTCTTGCCGCGCCGCAGGGCAGTCTTCGCTGTGCGTGAGGCGTGGGCGTGGTGGAGCAGGGCCGCAGGGGTGAGGTCGGCGAAGCCGATGCCCTGGACGGCGAGCAGGCAGCACACGTCGAAGAGCGCTTCGCGTTTGTGGGGCCAGGAGAAGTCATGGTGAGCGACTTGGGCGGCGTACTTCTCCAGCAGGGGATCGTCCTGGGCGGCGATGAACTGGGCAGGGAATCCGTTGAAGTTGTGCTTCTTCATCACCAGCAGCGTCGGCTGGACGACGCGGAGGCAGAACAGAGCCCTGACGCCGACGCTGTATTTCTGGCCGGCCCGGTTGGTGCCCAGATCGGCGGCGGTGATCTCGCCGCGGCCCAGGGGGCTGGCATCCCAGCGCTCTTGCCAGGTGCTCCCTTCGAACCCGCCCAGGTAGGCCAGGACGCGCCGGGTGGAGGCCCGGTGCTGCTCGGCGGTCCGCGCGGAGGCTGCCGGTGAGGCGTCGTGCGCGAGTTGGCCGATGAGCTGCGGCGTGGCGGCGGACAGATCCCCGAAGGGGCGCGGCACGGTGGTCGCCAAGGCCGGTCGGGCCTCGATCTGGCTGGAGACGAGGCGGCTGGCGAAGGCCGGCTCGTCGCCGGTGTGGGTGTGGCGGCGGCTGACTCCGGTGGTGGGACGGGCGAGGTCAGCCACCGAACACCGCCTCGATGTCCGCGGCGGCGTAGCCCGCGGGGTAGTGCCGGGCAGGTCGGGGCGTGGCGTAGTGCTCGGTGAGTTTGTCGAAGAGTTCCTCGATGCGGACGGCCAGATAGCGGTTGGTGGTCTGGATGTCGGCGTGCCGCATGATCGTCTGGACTTCGGGGAGCGTGAGCTTTCCGCCATTGGCCATGCGGTAGGCGGCGGTGTGCCGTAGATCGTGCAGGGACCAGTTCGTTCCCAGCAGGGTGTTCGCCCGCTGCATGACCCGGCGCATGGCCCAGTAGGTCAGCGGACGGTCGGGGCCTCGGCGGGCCCGCCAGACCGGTTCGCCACCGGCGGGTGTGCCGACCGCGTCGAGGTAGACGGCCAGGCGGAACAGGCCCTGCGGGGAGACCGGGACTGCTTCCCTGGCCCGGGTGCCCTTGGTGATCACGTAGATCCGCTGACCGGACCAGTCGATGTCGCCGACGGTGACGCTGAGGAGTTCCTCGGCGCGGGTGCCGCTGGAGACGTAGATCTCCAGCAGTGCCCGGTCCCGGTCGCAGTTCATTGCGGTGAACAGTTCGTCCCACAGCCGGTCGGGGATCGACCGCGGTGGCCGGTCGGGCACTCGCTGCCGTAGCCGGGCCCGGCCCACCACCGGCGTGGGTTCCAGCGGACTGCGGTGCCCCAGCGCCCGGCGCCGCTGAGCCGAGTGCGGCACCGGGTTGACGACCGGGCCGCGGCCCTGATGCGCGTGGAACTCGTAGAACCCGCTGATCACCGTCAGAGCGTGGTTGATGGTGCGTGGCGCGTATCCGGCGCCCAGGGATGCTTTGCCGGTGCGGAGATTGACCGTCCCGGCCACCGCAGCATCGGCCCGGTGCCGCTGGCGCTGCGGGTTGGCGGCCGAGCGCAGCCAACCCGTCAGCATCGCGACCTCCGACTCCGTCGCCCGCTCCCACCCGGTGCCCAGCAGCCATAGCAGGCGGAACCAACGCAGCATGCCGTAGCCGTAGCTGCGGCAGGTCAGCGGGCTGGAATCCCCAAGTGCCAGGTCCCGCAGAAACGCGGTGACTGGCTCGACCTCGGACCCCGCCGCATCGAGCATCACGTACGGCGGATGTGCCCGGTTGACCTCCACGACTCGTCCGAGGCGAGGGATGGCCCGTTGCCCTTCCATCAACTCATCGCGTACATCCATCACTTGCTCCTTGATCGCGACCTGTTACGCCGTGACCAACGAGGTGAGGATGGTGCAGTTAACAGAGCAGTCGCGTGCTGAGAGCCAGCGGGCGTAGCCCGCACGCCGGTCGGCCGACCGGTCGGCAAGGTCGGCCTCGGCGGTGTGTCCACAGGCGTGGTCAATGCTCCACAGCGTCTTGACGGCCATGACAGGAACTCCTTCTTCTGTGCTTCTAGGATCGAAAGGGGTGGTCAGCGTGTACGGCGGGGGCTGGGCGGCGCGGCCGTGGGGCGGGGTGCTTCCCCCGGGTCCCCAGCAAGGTCGGCTGGGCGCTTCGGCGAGGACTCCACCGCCGCACGAGCACGGGCGGTGTGCGTGACGGCGGGGACCTCGTGCCGCCTGGGGAGCGGAACGTCAGCCAGCGGCGGAGCACCGTTGGGTGTCACATCCGGCATGACCGACAGATCGAGCTGCGCGTCGGCCAACCGGTCGCCGAGGAAGGCGACACGGTGCGCGACCGTGCGCAGGCGCTGGCCCAACTCCCTGCCGCCCGGGGTATCGAGTCGCTCGCACCAGGCGGCAGCGGTGTCGATGAACTCCTCCAGATCGCCGACGGCACCGTGGTGCTCATCGAGGATCTGCTCCAGCACATCGGCGACGTCGGCCGAGCGACGCAGCTCGTGCAACTCGCCGGTCAGCGCGGTCGACGACTGCCCAGGCTGCGTTGTACGTGCGGTCACGCCGTCCGGTGTGGGGACGGGAGGCGGCAGCATGATGCGGGGATCGGCGGCGACAGAGAGGCCGGCTTCCTGAAATTCGCGGGTGGCGGCGGCCACGGTCCGGAGCGCGGTGTTGTGTGGTGTGCCGTCCGGCAGGAGGTAGACGTCCAGGTCCTGGCTGTAGCGGAAGTGGTGCTTGCGCAGGACCTCGTCCAGGCGCGGCCGGTCATCCGCTACCGCGGCGCCCACACCAAGATCGGGGTGAACTCCGAAGGCAACGTCGGGCTCGTGGGGCAGGTTCATCACGAAGACTCCTTCGAGGCATCGGCGCGTTAGCGGGTGCGGACCGGCTGCTGGGTGGCGGTAGCCGGGCGGTAGGCGACGGCGGCGGCTGGCTGCTGCGGCATTGCGACGCCTGCGCGTGCCGGGGAGATGGCGGTGGCGGCCTGAGCGCGCTGCATCATCGACGACCTCGGATCACGACGCTCATTGCCGGGCATCGCGTAGAAGACGTCGAACGCCCGGCCGGTGTGCTCCAGCCGGGACTCGACGTACCGCAGATCGCCCTCGCCACGGAGCAGCAGTCCCTCGCGGGTACGTACGTCCGTGCCGACCGCGCGCAGGGTGCCCTCACGGTCACGCACCTGGTCGTGCACCACGATCTGAGCAGCCCGTATGTCAGCGTCGAGCGCGCGGGCGGAAGCGAAGGCCGCCTGCCCGGCACTGGGTACCTGCGCGGCGGAACGATTCTCCAGTCGGCCAAGACCTTGGTGGGCGGTGAGCGGGGCGTGGGGATTGAGGTCGTACGCAGCGTCTGAAGTGACCGTGTACTGCGCGGCCCGCAGGGACTGGACCGCCTGCTGTCCTCGGCGGGTCGGATCGTGGTTCGGTTCGGTGAGGGCGTAGAGGTTGCTGCCGGGCAGGGGCTCGAAGCCGACCCGCCGCAGCATGTGGTCGGCGACGTGGTTTTCGTGCGAAGCAGTTGCCACGACGCCGAAGCGGTCGTGGTGGCTGACGGTGATGTGCGGACGTGTTTCCGCCACGAGTAATGCACCTCGCAGAGGTTGGGGCCGTGCGGACGACGAGGATGCGATCTGAAGACGGGTTTGGTGATGCCGGAAAAATGCGCTAGCGCGAGCGAGGCCGGCGGTCGTGCCCCTGCCGGTCGGCCAGCCGTGAGGCGGCCTCCTGCGTCGGCGCGGTGCACTTCCGGGCGTCGAGTGGCGACCGGGCGCGGGCTGCCTCAGCTTGCACCGACCGCTTCAGCCTCTTCGGACTGCGCTCAAGTGCCTGCTCGGCCCGTGCTATCTCGACGAGCGCGCTGGCGTTATCGGTCCAGGTCAGGGAACAGTCCCAACCCTCGGCATTACGCTCGACGACCGCCCTGTCGAAGATCTCCTTGGCGCGAGGGTGGCCGGGCACCAGCGCATCGGCGATGACCTGGAAGTCCGCCTGGACGCGTGCGCCGCCGTCCAGCGCTTCGCGCAGAACCCGCAGCCGGTACGGCCAGCGTCCGGCCGCACGATCGGCGGGATCCAGGAGCGGGAGGGTCTCCTCGGCCTGGGACAGAAGGGCCGGACCGTGGTCGAGGAAGGGGGCGAACTGGGCCCACATCTCGGCGTCCCGCTGCTGCTGGCGCAGGCCGTAGCGGTCATCGAGCGGCCAGTGATCGGCGTCGCACAAGCTGTCCGAGACGGCATCCCACTCGGCCAGCGCGCGCTCACCGGCAGCCACGGATCCGGCGAGATGCTCGATCCGTGCCTGATGAACGGCCTGTTCGTACCGGGGGAGCAGCCGGTCAGCCACGACGGAGGCTGCCCGCGCTGGGTCGGCACTGACGACAATGCCGTCGGGCGCTTTAACAGCGCCGGTGACGTTGATCCCTTGTGGGGCGAGGGCGGCGACGAGGAACTCGTGCCTGCGCAGCGGACGGTCGACGACGACCAGCTCCAAGCCGGAGTCGCTGGTGAGCACGGCGTCCCGTTGCAGTACGAACTCGGACAGGGCCCAGCGGGCATGCCCGAACCCCCACAGCCGCTCGCGGAGCGGGAACTGGTCGCTGTATTCGGCGTGCTCGCGGGTGGTTGCGGTCCACGAGCCCGGCAGGCGGGCGGCGAGTGCTTCGGCGAACAGCGCGAGATCCGCACGTTCCTGCGGCCGGTGGGACGGGCGGGTGATCTCACTCTGGACAGCTCGTGCGACGGAGTTGGGGCGCGTCGCTTCAGCCATGACGGGTCCCGGTGCGATCACCAGCGGTTACCTGGTGTGCCGCACTCGTGCGGCGAGTCTCATCCAGGATGCCGAAGGGGCCTGTGGCCAAAGGGATGTGGCTGTGGGAGGCGTTGGCCTTTGCGGCGTCGATGTAGAGCTGGACGAGCCGACGTACGGCACGGCGGATGGTGATCTGCAGAGGCATGGGAATGGATTCCTTCAGATGCTTGGTAGGGGGCGGAGGGAGCCGAAGTGCGGCTTCGGCTCCCTCCGAGGCATGAGCCCGGCCCGCGAATGCGCTCAGGCGGACATCCGGGCGTCTGTATCGAACAACTCCCGTTCGCGCGGGTGAAGGAGATGTTGAGTAATGAACGACCGGCCCGCGACCTTCCACAGGCCCCGGCCCTTGGTGAGGGCGGACACGGCCTGGGTCTCCACGCCGGTCAGTCCCAGCAGGGCTGCGGCGGAGGTGAGTTGGTCGGCTTCCTGGCGGTAGATGATGCGGGTCGAGCAGTCGGTGAGCAGACCTTCGGCCAGCGCCCGGCCCCGGGAGCCGGCATCTCCTGCGGTCAGCAGGTCGCTGAGGCGGTGGATGACCATGAGGTTGGCGATGCCGAGGCCACGTGAGAGCTTCCACTGGGTCTGCATGCGCTCCAGCAGGGCGACGTGGCGCATGACGCGCCATGCCTCGTCGTAGATCACCCAGCGCCGCCCTCCGGTGGGGTCGGCGAGCGCGGACTCCATCCATGCCGAGGCGCAGGTCATGGCCAGGACGAGCGCGGTGTCGTCGCCGGCCCCGCCCAGGCGGGAGAGATCGATGGACAGCATCGGCGCACTGGGGTCGAAGGCCACGGTGCTGGGGGCGTCGAACATCCCGGCCAGGTCACCGTGCACGAGCCTGCGCAGTGCGTGGGCCAGGTCTTCGGCTGCGTGCCCGAGCCGCCCGGTCAGGTCGCCGAGAGCAGAGTCGAGCCGCTCGGGAGAGCCGAGGATGTGCGCGACGTCGCCCAGCAGCGGCGTGGTGCCGCTCGCCTCGGCGTGTGTGACAGCCTGGTCGAGCGCCACGTCCAAAGCGGTGTGCTCCATCGGGTGCAGATCCCGCCGCAGGACCGTCTTCGCGAGTGAACCGAGAAGAAGAAGGCGCCGCTTGCGGACCTCGTTGGCCCAGTCCTCCTCGCTGACGCCGTGCGGCCTGGCGGGTGCGTCCAGGGGGTTGAGTCGTCCGGGCAGGCCGGGGCCAAGCGCGATGGTCTGGCCGCCCAGCTCCTGGGCGACGACGGTCCACTCGCCCTTGGGGTCGCAGGGGACGTAGATGCGGTAGCCGAAGGCGACGGCACGCAGGGCGAGGGACTTGGCCAGGGCGGACTTGCCCATGCCGATGATCCCGGCGAGCAGGATGTTCGGATTCGTGAATCCGTCGAGGCGCCCGTACAGCGCGAATGGGTCGTACGTGAACGCCGCTTCGGCGTGGACGTCGCGGCCGATGTAGATGCCCTGGGCGCCGAGGCCGCCCTCGGCGAGGAACGGGTACGCGCCGCTCGCGGTGGCAGTCGTCATCCGGTGGGCGGGGAGTTTGAGATGGCCGCCGCGGGCGGAGTACGGGCCGGGACGCCCGGCGGCCGGGTAGGTGGCCCGCAGCTCGGGGTCGATGCCCGGTTCGGCGAGGCGGGCTTGGGGACGCGCGGCATGGCGGGCCTGTTCGCGGGCGGCGGCGAACTGGTCACGGGCCGCGCGGGCGGTGCGGCGGTCGCTTTTGCGGGGGACGAACAGCGGGCTGGCGCTGGCACGGTCGCGGGTGTGGTTGGGCATGTTGGCGGTGCTCCAGCAGGTCAGTGGCGGGTCAGGCCGGTGAACGGGTCGCGCAGATCGGCCGGGGTGTGGGCACGGCGGACGTGCGCGGAGGTGGCCAGGTGGCGCTGGCAGATGGTGAGTTCGGGCGCGCCTTCGGGGAGCCGGGCCCGGCACGCCTCCCGCGTGCGGGGGCGGTCGGTGCCGGGGTGGGCGGCTGCGTGGTAGGCGTCGTGGAGGTGCTCGGCGGCTTGCCACAGCCGGATCCGGCAGGCCCGCAGGTGATCGCCCTCGGCCTCGGCCACCGGGGTGGTGCGGGCGGTGTGGGTGTCGAGCAGGCCGTACAGGGCGGTGAGGTGGGCGTGGAGGGCGTCCACCTCGGTGCGGTGTGCGGCCACGGGTCCGGCGGGGAGGTTGATCGCCCGGTGGAAGTCGAGGGCTGCGGTGGCGAACGGGACGAAGTCCTCAGCCAGGTCGGGCAGGGGATCGGTCGGCATTGGGGAGTGGCCCTTCGGTTGAGCGCGGTGGTGGTGCTGGGGCGCTAGGGGCGGGCCAGCGGGAGGGCGGCGTTGGTGAAGGCTTCGGCCTGCTGCCAGGTCAGCAGCCGCAGATCGAGGAGGGCGGAGACCGCGGCCGTCTCGATCGCCGCGCAGGCGGAGTTGAGTTCTTCGTCACTGTCGGCGCTGACGGTGAGCAGGCCGGTCAGGGCGACGTCGGCGTGGCCGGCGATCAGCTGGCGCTCGCGGTTCTTGATGTCGGCGTACTCGACGGAGTCCTCTTCGGAGTCGACCTGGCCCTTGCGCTGCCGCTCGGCCGCATCCGCGATCACCGTGGCCTTCTTGCGCTGCACATCCTTCAGCGCTGCGTCCAGCCCCTTGGGCGCGTAGGACAGCGACAGGGTGCGCCGCACCCCGGAGGTGAACAGGAGCTGGTGCAGGAACCCGGGGCTGGTTTCGATGCGGGGCCAGTTCTCGATCCAGTACGTGGCGTGGCGGGCCGAGTCGGTCTGGATCCGGTCGGCCTTCTCCACCAGGACGACCGGGCCGGCAGCCGCCGGGTCGGCCTGCGGTCGGCCGGCCTCGGACCACTGATCCAGGGCCGCGGACGCCTTCGGGTCATACGCGGTGCGGATCACGGCGGCGATCTCACTCGCCCCCAGCCAGCCACTGGGCGTCAGACCGGAGTTGCGGGCGGCCTGGTCGAACGTGGAGGTGAGCTGGGACAGGACGGCGAAGGCGCCGGTGAGTCCGCCGCCGGCCTGGTTGATCAGACGTCGGGCGGCCTTGAGATCGAGGGCGAGCGCGACGTACGCCTCGTGCGGGGCTGCTGCGGGACCAGCCGCGGCGAGCAGATCGCTGTAGATGGGGCCGGCCAGGTGGGTGTCGGCGTTCCCGTGCTCGCTCCAGTAGCGGTTGAGCGCATCGCCGGAGTCGGGCACGGTCCGCTCCAGCACCTGGACCCGAGCGATGTGACCAGTGCGCGACAGAGCGGCCAGGGTGCGGCCCCAGCCTCCGACGTTGCTGGTCTGGGTGGCCGGATCCAGCAGGGCGAAGGCGCGGGACGATACCTTCACCACGGCGGTCAGGGTGCCATGGTGCGGGTCATGCACGGCACCGAGCTGGCCGTCGGGCGAGGTGACCACCCGCAGCGAGGCGGCCGTGCCCGGCAGGTGGAGCAGGCCCTCACGTCGCGGTCGGCGGGAGGGGCGGGCGAGCCAGATGAGCTGGCCCTTGAAACGCCGCAGCGCATATCGCAGGGCGATCGGTGCCCAGTCGGCGAGCGACCGCCCGCGGTGACGGATGAAGACCGCCGCCAGGATGACCGCCCACAGCGGTAGGAGCTTTAGCGCCCCGGTGACGCCGGATTGCATCAGCACCGCGAGCAGGGCCAGGCCGGTGAGGGTGACGACGACAAGCTGGGCGACCGAGAGGCCGAGCAGTACACCGCGGCGTGAGCGATGGGGGAACTTCACAGTGGCCGGGCCGTCGGAAGTGGACAAGTCGGGGTGCATGGCGAAGCCGTCCTTGGAACGTGGTGAGAAAGAAGGAAGGGGAGACGGGGGCGGGCGGGCCGACCGCGGCAGGCGCCCGCCCCCGTCAGATGAGGGCTACGAGCCCGATCCACCCGGTGGCTTGGGATAGATCCACCGCTGGGGCGTACTGCCGCCCTGCGGAGGAGGCCCACTTGCCGGTGGCGACCCGCTGGGCCGTGGCGCTGGCGGATCCATCCGGGTACCCGCCGCCGAGGCGCCCGGCGCGGACGAAACTGGCGCCGAAGCTGCCGCGCCCGAGGTGGTCGGCTGGCCGGGGCGCTGGATCAGGGGCTGGCCGCGGTCCCCGTCCGTGGGAGGCCGCTGGATCAGCGCTCGGCCCTTGTCGCCGGTGGCGTTGGGGTCCTCGCCGTAGCGGAAGCGGGTCTGCTTCGGCTTTCCGCCACCGCTCGGGCCGCCGGTCGGGTCGATGCCGGAGGCGACGCCATCCGTGCCCTGGCCCGGCACCTTCGACGGGCCCTGCGGAGCAGGTGTCCCGGTGCCCGTCTGCATGGCGAGCTGGGCTGCGGTTTTGGCCGCACCGGCCGCCACTCCCGCACCGGCGACGCCGGTGCGGTGCAGGTCATCGTGGCCCCCGCCGTCAGCGGCCCAGTGGATGAACTTGTAGGTGGCGTAGGGGCAGAGCATCACCAGGACCATCACGACGATGCCCGCGATCGCATCCGACAGGGCAGCGAGCCCACCGTGCGAGTCGGACTTGCCCATGGCCGAGACGCCCAGCAAGAACACGATCGTCATCAGCAGTTTGCTGACCACCAGGGTGGCCGTGGCCTCGATCCAGCCGCGCCGCCAGCGCTTGGCCACCTCCCAGCCTCCGCCGGCACCGGCGAAGACCGCCAGCGTGACCAGGACCAGGATGCCGACCTTCCGGGCGACCATCACGGCCCAGTACAAGAACGCCCCGATCGCGCAGCCAAGCGCGATGATCGAGGGGACACCCCAGCCCAGGCCGTACATCGCCCCCAGCTCGTTGACCTTGATCATGCGGCGGACCGCGTCATCGACGGAACTGTTGGCGGCCTTGAACAGGCCGGCACTGAGCGCGTCGACCACGGTGATGGCGACGGTGGTGCAGGCGATGGCGGCGAAGGCGAAGAAGACGCCCACCATGGTCCCGAACGCGGCCTGGGCAAGGGCACGTTCGTCCCGTCGCCAGGCGGCACGGGTGAGCTGCAGGCAGAACGTGCCCACCGTCAGGATCAACCCGATCGGCAGCAGCATTTCGTAGTTGATGCGGAACCACTCGGCGTTCAGGTCGATGGCGGTAGTCTTGTCGACCGCCTTGGACGCGAGGTCGGCGGCCGACTGGGCCACCTCGCCCATCGACTTGGCGATCCAGGCACCGATACCGTCGGTGACCGCCTCGCCGGTGGAACTGACGACGCCGCCGACGGCGTCGCAGACCGAGTTCATCAAGGGAAGGTCGCAGGCTCCCATCAGGGCACCTCCTTATCCGGGTTGAGGGTGGTCATGGCGCGGCGTTGGGCAGGACGGCGGCCAGCGCACAGTTCTGGTGCGGTCGGCACTGGATAGCGAGGGTCATTGATCGGGCCTCGGCCCCGGCTCCCGAGCCCTGCCAGGCGAGGGTCTGGTTGCCGGTGACCGTGACGGCGTAGACGTACGCCTCGGTGATCGCACCGGGATCCTGGGCCAGAGCGGTCTTGAACGCCTGCGGGAAGTGGCCCTCGCCGATGTCGACGCTCGCGTGCTGGTGGTTGTCGTGCATCCGCGCCCACAGCACCGGGCTGGGCACCTGGTCGGTGACGGACTTCCAGTCGGCGTACTTCTTCTCGCCGGTCATCCACCGTTTCAGCCCGGCCAGATGCTCGGCCTGGGAGAACGAGCGGGAGTCGTACGCCCACAGGACCTTCGTGGCTGCCTTGGCGAACGCGATCGGATCGCTCGTCTTCGGCGGCGCCGCGACAGCCACACCCTTGCCGGAAGGCGCTTCGGGTGAGCGTGACGACTCCGGAGCGGATGTTGACGGCGGGGAGGGTTTGGCCGAGGCTGGGTTGTCCGTACGGTTCAGATACGCGACGAGACCGGCGACGGCCAGCAGCACGGCGAGGATGATGCCGCCGATCAGCGAGCGCCGCAGGACCGAGGCCGGTTCTCCGTACGTGCGCTCCTCGGGAATGCGGAGACGTTGCTTCGGCATCAGTGGACCTGCGTTCCCATCGCGGAGAAGAACGCGACGATGCCGTTGGCCGCACCCAACAGCAGGGCGCATCCGGCGGCAACGGCCGTGCCCTTCTTGCCGTTGGCCTCTGCCTGGTGGCCGCCGCTGTGGTGGCCCCAGGCCCAGACGACCGTGGAGATGACCAGGGCTCCGACCGCGGCGATGATGCCGAACAGGTTGATGCTGCCCATCACGTTCTTCAGGACATCGAGACCGGGAAGCCCGCCCTGCTTCGGCGTAACGCCGGGGTTGTAAGCCAGGTACTGGGCGTGCTGCATGAGCTTCATGGGAACTCCAGTGCGGATTTGGGCATGCGACGGCCCGGAAGGGGAGGGAGAGAAAAGGGGAGAGGGGGAGCGGGGCCGGTCAGGCGACTCGGTGGGCGGCGAGAATGTCCGGCCGCCACGAGGCGAGAGTCGAGATCTTGACCACGTCGCCGGTTCGCGGGGCCTGCAAAATCAGCCCCTGGCCGATGAACATCCCGACGTGTTCCGGCACCGCTGCCGTGCCACGGGTGAAGAGCAGATCGCCAGGCTTGAGGGCATCGACACTGACCGCCTCACCCTCCTTGACCTGCGTGTACGTGGTCCGGGAAATCGAGACCCCACCGGCCTTGTACGACGCCTGCATCAACGACGAGCAGTCACAACGACCCATCGGGTCCTGACCGCGCGGATCGGTACAGCTGCCACCCCACTGATACGCGGTGCCGAGCTGACCGAGCCCCCAACGGATCGCCGTACCAACGGACTTGGGCGCATCGGCCGGGATCTTGTAGCCCTTGGGGACGGACCCGGCCGGAATCGGGCCGAACCCGCTCCCATCGCCTCCCGTCCCACATCCCCCAGACGGGACCTCCGGCTCGGCGTCTTTGCCGGAATCGCCCTTGGTGGGGAGGTTCTTGGCGATGGCCTTCTGGAGCGCTGTGGCCAGGGGTTCCCACTTGGCGTAGGCATCCGGGAACCCGCTCGCCTGGACCGCCTGCGCGGCCTGGGCGATGGTCATCGACTGCCAGCCCGAGACCTTCAGCAGCCCCTCGTAGAATTTCGTCGAGGCGTGCACCGGATCCCGGACCTGCTGCGCGGTACCCCAGCCCTGGCTGGGACGCTACTGAAACAAGCCGAGAGAATCCCGGTCGCCGTAGGACAAGTTCCGCAGCCCCGACTCCTGCAACGCAGTCGCCAGCGCGACGATCTGTCCGCGTACGGGAACCTTCATCGCCACGCCAGTGGCCAGGATCGTCTTGGCGTTCGGTATCTGCTCCTTCGGGTTATCCAGGTCCGCAACGGATACCGAACCCTTGCCGCCGCCCTTGAGGATCGACTCCACCTGCCTGGCCACGGCCTTGGCATACACCGCACCGGCACCAGCACTGGCTTCGCCGCAGGCGGCCTGGGCATTGCTGGCGCCGGCCAGGGCAACGCCGATGGGCGCGATCAGCAGCACCGGGGCGAGGGCGACGCCGCCGGCCATCGCGGCGACCTTCTTCACAGCCCACCACCGGACGCTTGGCGTATCCAGATATCTGGCTCGGGCGAGGGGCGTGCCTGGGCATGCTGCATCAGCAGCTCCTTACTCGTAGGCAGCGTGGTGCCAGCGTTCTCGTCGAAAAGGCCACCGGCACCACACCGGATAAACACTCGAAAGTCCCCGAAGGGAGGGCCGCGCTTCGGAGCTGCTAACTCCGAAGCGCTGGACCCTTTATCGCAATGCGGCAGCCAGCCGCTCTCGTAATCTCAGGCGCCACACGGTGAATTCCTCTCCGTCGCGTCCATCAGGGCTTTCACGGGTGCCGAACGGGCCGCCGATTGGACGAGGCAACACGCATCAGCACAGCTCAACAGGGCTGGGGCCGGGGCCGATCCTGCGAACATGCCGAGACTGTAGAGACAAAATCCGGCCGCACCAAACGTGCCGCGATCATGAAAAGAGGCGGGCTAGATCACGTCATTGGGTGCGGCCGGAAAAAGGCGCTAACCTCCAGCCCACTGCGCGCCCCAGTCAGCCGCCTGTGCGGTTGTCCCGAGCGGTTCTTGCACGCATATCCCGTTCCACGGGTGCGTGCATGTGGCCGTATTCCAGAAAGAGAGATCCGCCGAATGTCGTCGTACATCCTGCACCGAGGCGATGCGCTCACCGCCCTCAAGTCCCTCCCGGACGAGAGCGTCGATGCCGTCATCACCGACCCGCCGTACAACTCCGGCGGACGCACCAGCTCCGAACGCACCGCCCGCACCGCCCGAGCGAAGTACACCAGCGGCGACGCCCGCCACGACCTCGCCAACTTCCCCGGCGAAAACCGCGACCAGCGTTCCTACCGCGCCTGGCTGACCGAACTGCTCACCGAGGCATACCGCGCCAGCCGCGAACACGCCGTCGTCATGGTCTTCTCCGACTGGAGGCAGGACCCCACCACGTCTGACGCCCTGCAAATGGCCGGCTGGACCTGGCACGGGAAGATGCCGTGGATCAAGCCGGCCTCACGGCCCCGCAAGGGCGGGCCGAAGCAGGACTCCGAGTTCATCCTCTGGGGCGTCAAGGGCACCCTGGACAACACCCGCGACCTCTACCTCCCCGGCCACTTCATCGCCTCCCAGCCCCGCAAGGACCGCGTTCACATCACCCAAAAGCCCATCGAGGTCATGCAGCAGCTCGTCCAGGTCTGCCCGCCCGGCGGCACCGTCCTTGACCCCTTCACCGGCTCAGGGGCCACCGGCATCGCCGCCCTGAAGGAAGGCCGCAACTTCGTGGGCGTGGAGCTCTCCGACCACTATGCCGGCATTGCCGAACGGCGCCTTCGCAACGTCCTGACCCAGGACGACTTCGCACTCGTCGGGCCCGAAGAGTGAGAGCGACATGCCCTGGCAGACCGGGCTAGAACGCAGAAAAGGGCGGTTGCGCATCGAAATCCCGATGACGCAACCGCCCTTGACGTTCGAGATCAGCCTGCTTCGACGCTCTGCCGGATGAGGTCACCGGCTCGTGCGAGATGCTCGCGCGATCTGATGCGCACCTCCACGCCATCCTTGATTCCCGAGCACCCCAGCCCGCGAACGTCGCGAGAGAAGCCCTCCTCCAGCTCCACGGCATCCGGATCTAGCTTCAGGTTGACCACGAGCATGCGGTTCCGCGGCTGGACGCGCACCGTGGCGACATTCTTGATCCGTCGATACGCGATGTAGTGCAGCTGCGTCTCCTTCTGCACTTCCTCGTGCGACAGGAGAACGTCGTCGAGGGCCGCGTACAGATCCTGAAGATCCTGCGGTGACTCGTCCAGGTACTGCTGCACCGACTTCGGCGAAGCCGCACTGGCGACTCGGGACGTGGTGGGTGACTTTCCCTGAGCCGGAGAGGCGGCGCCGGCAACGGAGGCGACCAGCTGCAGCGTCAGCACATCGTCGAAGACCCGGTAGCTCACCAAGTCGATACGACGGCCGATCATCTCGATCGCCACCGTGTCATGGTGCGTGAAGTCCCCGGCAATGCAGACGAGTCGAGGATTGCTCCAGTCGATCACCTCGGCCGCCTCGGCGCCGAGCTGCTCCTTGACCAGGCTCGCGAACTCATGGTGATGGTCATGAAGCCACGACAGATACGACAACGCCTGATTCGTAACGTTCTGATCGCGGGAGCGCTTGTACTCGACTTTACCGACCGCAGGAGCTCATGCACCGGCTCTGAACTGCGGCGATTCATAGACTACATGTTCGTGACGACGGGATGGGGTCGTTGCCGTAACTAGAGCCGCATCAAGCAACGTTCGCCCTCTTGACCACTTCGCATAGCCGTTCGCCCTGATCACGTGGCCGGGGAAAAGGGATAGAAGGGGTGATCATCGGGCTGGTAGCTTTCAGTCGACCGTGACACCGCCCGAGGAGGTGAGACCCATGAACGCTGTATCGACGTGGGTGCTCCCCCTTCCCGTCACGGTCGGCGATTGACGTAGGGGTCGTCGGGAGCGCCTCGACAACAAGGCACTCCCGAAAGGCAACACCTATGTACTCTCTGCAGTTCACTGCCGAGTCGTCGTTGAACGGCATGGTCGAGCGCGACTTCACCCTGGGCGACGTCCCCGGCGTCCTCTGGTCGCCGGCCTCCAGCGCAGCCGATCGCGCGCCCCTGGTCCTGATGGCCCACGGCGGCGGCAACCACAAGAAGCACCCGGCGATGTCCGGCCGCGCCCAGCGCCTCGTGACTGACTGTGGCTTCCACGTCGCCGTCATAGACGCGCCCGGTCACGGCGACCGGCCACGCACGGCGCACGACGAGGCGGAAATCGCCGAGCTGTTCCGGGCGAGGACGGCGGGAGAGCCGGAAGGCCCGATCGTCGTGCGCTATAACGACCACCTGGCGGAGCTCGCCGTGCCCGAGTACCGGGCGATGCTGGACGCGCTTCAGGAACTTCCGGAGATCGGCACCGACGGGCCTGTTGGCTTCTGGGGCATCAACATGGGCACCGCGATCGGCGTACCGTTCGTGGCGATCGAATCCAGGATCACCGCGGCGGTCTTCGGTCAGCACTGGCCCGATGTCCTGGCCGAGAAGGCGAAGCAGATCACCATCCCGATCGAGTTCGACTTGCAGTGGGACGACGAGCACATCTCGCGTGAGGAGGGTCTCGCGCTGTTCGATGCCTTCGCCTCGAAGGAGAAGTCGTTGCACGTGAACTCGGGCAAGCACAAGGAGCTGCCCAGGTTCGAGGCCGACAGCGCGGTCCGGTTCTTCGCCCGGCACCTCGGCTAATACAGCCGCCTGCAGTCCGCGACGCGCTGATCAGGATCCGTTCCCGATCAGCGCGTCACACCGCAACAGGGCAAAGGTTCGCTGATGCAGCCCCGGTCGCGGAGGCTTGTGGGATGGCCCGTCCATCGGGACGGTGGACGGGCCATGAGATGCCAGCAGGATGCGATCAGGCCGGTGGTTCCGGCCCGGTGAGGCGGGCTTCGAGGTCGGCGACGTGTCGGTCCTGGAAGCGGAGGTTGGAGCGGGCGGCTTTGAGCCGCTCGTCAAGGGTGCGGTTGTCGGTGGTGAGCTGCCGGACGCGCTGCTTGAGAGTGGTGTTCTCGGTGGTGATCCGCTGGATGGCCTCCTCAGTCCACTCGGCCTCCAAGTCGCGGACCTGGCCGAGGAGTTCGCCGATGCGGGTGCGCTGGGCGAGGATCTCGACGTGGGCGTCCTTGAGGCCGGCCTCGGCGTTCAGCGCCCGTTCGCGCCAGGTCACCTCGCGCTCGTCGTCCTGGGCAGCAAGCATCTGCCCGCGGCGTTCACTCGCCTCCGTTATGGCCTTGGCGACCGAGGCTCTGGCGTCAGGGTTGTCATAGAGGAAGGTGCGGGACACGTCTGCCCGCCGGGCGACGGCGGCAACGCTGATCTGGGATTTCTCGCGACGGAGCCGGGCGATGGCCTCGTGGACTCGATGGAGGGCGGCTTCGGTCTTGCGTCGGCGGGCCGCCAGGGCGGCAGCAGTGCGGGGTTCGGGAACGGTGGCGGTGTTCATGCGACGTCCTGCTCGGGGTCGTTGTCGTCGGTTGTGCACGTATCGCTGTACTCGCTCTGCTCGTCGTCGCCCGCGTCGGCGAGGTCGGTAGCGCGGAAGGCGGTAGACCACACGCGGTGGAAGTAGTCCTGGGGTTTGCGCAGGTCCAGGGCGAGGGCTTCATCAAGGAGGCCGAGTCCGGCCAGAGCCTTCTCCAGGCCGTCGATGGCGCGGGCGGTGGGCTCGAAGTAGCGGTGGAGGTAGTCGGCGGTGGCGTCATCGGGGGCGCCTTCGGCCAGCAGTCGCCACTGTTCGCGCTTGCGGCGCCAGTAGAGGAGGTCGGCTCCGGAGAGGACGAACTTGTAGCAGTTGTGGCAGTCGAGGTTCCAGGGGCAGGCGCCGCCGTCGACGACGGGCTGGAAGGTGCAGAAGCCGCCCTCCGCGGGGGTGCTGCGGCGGGACAGGTCGATCGCCAGGGCCTGGGCCTGCTGGCGGGAGAGCGGGGTGGTGCCCCCAGCCAGGAGTTCGCCGGGCTGGGCGGCACCGGGGCCGGCGACCCAGACGTGCTGGAGCACGTTCTCCAGATCGGAGCTGGTCAGATGGACGTAGTGCTCCGCCATACGATCGCTGACCTGTCCCAGATAACGGCGGATGTGGGTCAGGCTCGCGCCGTGCCGCAGCAGCCGGGTGGCCAGCGTATGTCGGGCCTGGTGGGCGACGTAGTGACCGCCGAGGTCAAGCTCGGCGATCCAGCTGCGGAAGCCGGTGTGGAACCAGGTGTAGGACAAAGCGCGGCGGCCGTCAGGGTTGAGGATGTCGGTGGGGAACAGGGCCAGGTGAGCACGTTCGGCAGCAGTGGGCGGGCGGCCGGCGTGCCGGTCGGCGTAGTGGGTCAGGGTTTTTTGGCGGCGTTCTTCGAGCCGGTCCAGGAGATGGTCGGGGATGCGGACGGCCGCGTTCAGGTTGCCGACCTTGGTCTGATCGTGCCAGAGCAGGGGCAGCCCGCCGTAGCGGCCGATGCAGTCCAGGCGGAGTTGGATGACCTCGCTGGCGCGCCGGCCGGTGACGATGATGGTCTCCCACATATCCCTAAGGCCCCGGTCGTGCGGGTCGTAGCCATCTGCGAGCTGCTGCAGGTTGGCCTCGTCCGCAAGCGCCCGGGCGACTTCGTCGGGGAAGGGGTTGCGGCTGCGGGGCGTGCCCGGGCCGCCGACCGGCATGGCGGCGATGAAGGCGCGGTCCAGGCCGATCTGCTCGGCGCTGCCGCTGTCCAGCGCGCCGCGCAGCAGGGACCGGCCGTAGTTGAACACCAGCCGGCGCGAGTTCTCGGTGACCTTCGCCCTTTTGCCGTCCAGGCGAGCCTGGCCGCGGAAGGCCAGGCCGAGGCGTTCGCGGTTGCGTAGGTCCGCGACGAAGCGGTGCGCGTGCTCGCCCCGCATAACGGACGGGTCGTGGCCGCCGCCCGGCGCCTCCGCCTCCAAAAACGCGGACAGTTCGGCGCCGGCGCGGCGCACGAAGTCCACCGGCTGGGCGCTGCGCGGGCAGGTGGGCGAGCGCAGCACGTCGGCGATGTGATCCCACAAGAGGTCGCGCAGCCACCGCTGGGTGATGCAGGTCAGGTCGACATAGCTGGAGCGGTGGGGGAAGCGCACCCCGAAGTGCTCGGTCTCGATGTAGCCGGCGTCCCGGGTGTCGGAGGGGCTGAAGTAGATCTTCCGCAGGGCCTGTTGTATCTCCTGGACCATGCGCTGGTGGTAGGCGCGGCGGAAGACGGACGCATCCAGGCCAGCCAGGGAGTCCACGTCGCGGCGCTGGCACTCGTCCGCGAGTGACTGCACCCACGTCAGGTGCCACACGGCGACGGGCTGCAGGCCGTGGACATACATGCCCCACTGCAACTCCGCCCTCAGCAGGGGCCGCAGCCCGCGCAGGTTGACCGTTCCGGTGCGGTGCACCGGCAGCTGTGCGCGGCACCAGGCACGGAAGGCGACTGCGTCCTCGCAGGTCACCGGGACAGGGCGATCACGGCGCTCGTAGGTGGCGAAGAAGTTCTTCGGCAGCTTCGCCCCGCCCGGCCGCCCGGCCCGGATGTAGCCGCGCTCGTGCGCGCCGCACAACCCCAGCGGCGAGGCGGCCAGTTCGTCGCACACGTCAGCGCGGCACTCACCGTAGCCCGGCAGCGATGGCTGGTCGGCCAGCCACCGTTCGAACTCCGCCTCGCCCCCGCCGGGGTGCCGTTTCAGGTGGCTCAGCCACCGGTTGCGGTGCCGGAAGCACAGCACCAGCTGCAGGCTGAACGCCGGACGCTGCGGGCAGATCCGGCACATCATCGCCTCTGGCATCTCCGTGGCCGGCAGTGGCTCCGCGGTCCGCAGGAACTGCGCCCGGCTCATGCCGCGCGCCTCCGCCTCCTGCCATTGCCCGGCGTGCACCGAGCACATTGCGTAGCGCCTCCAGCGGGGCCGCGCGCAGTCGACGACCGTGCAGCTCCACGGATAGACCGGGTGCGTCGGCGGGATCTTCAGCACCCCGCCGCGCAGCACCGGGTCGAACTCTGGCCCGTTGGTAAGCGCGGTGAGCACCTCCAGCCGGTCCCGTCGCGTGCGGGCATCCTGCTGCGGCAGCAGCGACGGCGCCGTCACTTCGTCTCACCCCAGACCGTGCGCAGGGCGGCGTCGAAGACCGGGTCGTGGACATCGACGTGTCCGTAGACCTCATCCACCATCGCTGCCGAGGCCCAGCCGCCGGCGTCCCGGGCGATCAACAGGTTGCCGTCGGCGGCGTCGAGAACCGCGGAAGTAAACGAGTGCCGGAAGGCATGGGGTTTCACGATCCCGAGTCCGGCGCGCTTCCCAGCCCGTCCGAGCATCCGCCGGGCCCCGACCGGCGCCCACGGCTGTCCGGTATAGGCGCCGTGCAGCTGGACCAGGAGCATGCCGTGCCCGGCGCCGCGCGGGTACTCGGTGGTGAGGTACTCGAAGTAGGTATGCACCATCGCGGGGCTGACCCGTTTGATCAGCCCGCCGGTCACGATGCCGTGCTTGACCCGCCAGGGGTGCTTGCTCTTGGCCTCGGCCCGGTTCGGATTGCCGGGCCGGTGACAGACGTGCAGGTGAGGGGCGCGGCACTCGCCGCAGGCCGCGTTCTCGCGCAAGTGCAGGTCGACCAGGTGCAGCCCGCACAACTCACCGATCCTCAAGCCCCCGTCGGAGAGCCAGGTGACAACCAGCCGGTCCCGGGCGGCGTTCACCGTCTCCAGCAGCCTCTCCCGGGCGCCGTCCGGAAGCATTTTCGGATGCCGGCGGTCCGGCCCTTTCGGCGCCAGTGGGTTTGTGGGCAGCGACGACTTCACATGCCCGAGGAACGAACGGCGCCGGTCCACCCGTGACGGCAGCCGCGACTTATCGAGCTTCCTGCCGAGCTCGCCGTTGATGCCGAGGCAGGACTGATGCAGGTAGAAGCCCTTCAGACAAGCCGCCGCGATCGACAACGCGGACCGGCCGTAGGGGCGCTTGCCGACCCGCCACGGCTCGCCGAGCGGCATGCGGACCTCTGCACCTACCAGGCCCATGTACCGTTCCAGGTCACGCAGTTGGATTGCGGCGAAGGCCAAGCACTCCCGCTCCAGCCACCGCAGATGGTCCACCAGCAGATACGCGTACGTCCTCTGCGTTCCCGAACCATCATGCAGACGCAGGAACCGGTCGGCCTCCGCATGGACCGTCCCCTCGGGCCACACGATCGTCCACGACCGCCGCCCGTCCTTCCGCTCGATCTGCTGGACCCGCAAGTCCCCGACCACCACATGCCGTGCCACTCGTCCTCCGTACCGACTCCAGAACATGACAGACGTCCCGGACACGGTCGGTAAACAAGCCTGGGACGCGCTGGTCACAGTCCCAGACGGACATCACGGGCAGGACTACCTGCGGTCGGTAAACTCCACGATGACCGGTGTCCCGTTCTCATCCAAACCCAGAGAGTCGATCCGGCCCCGGTGTCGGCCCGTCGTGTACTCGCTGGCCAGGAATCGGATGCCGAGCATCGCCTCCATGTTGGCCTCGATCAGGGTCTGCAACTGGCGCTCCAGCGCTACGGACGAGCCCGGAATCTCCGTGGCCTTCCCACCACTCAGCCTGAATGCCTTCAGGTTGCTCATACGCCTCCCCCGACTTCATCTTGGTCACTGCGAACGAACAATCGAGCTTAGGAGGCATTTATTCCGGAAGGACCTGGCGACCAGGGGAGAGGAAGGGGGCGCGGACGCCTCTGGGCCGTGCAACATGGGACGTGAACAGCGGGACCGGGAAATGTGCCCTGGTCGAGGAAATTGGGATCATTCGTGACCGCGCGGCTTGCGGGCTGATCTCTAGCACGCTCGTAATCCGTAGGTTCTCGGCCGGCAC
This sequence comes from Streptomyces sp. NPDC033270, assembly GCF_055576575.1. Taxonomy (NCBI): domain Bacteria; kingdom Bacillati; phylum Actinomycetota; class Actinomycetes; order Kitasatosporales; family Streptomycetaceae; genus Streptomyces; species Streptomyces sp. NPDC033270. Next base: position 167,163 of record NZ_JBVIRA010000013.1, on the reverse strand, counting down.
CCTTGCGGGTCGTGCGCCCACAGGGATTGCGTGCTGGCGGCTGCGCCATTTGGTGCGGAAGGGATTATTTCCTACATTGCCTTCTGTGCACTGCCGAACGGCCTCCGGGAACGATGAAGCCCTGGCCGAGCGGTCGTTGTGCGATCACCCATACCCCTCCAAATTTGCAGGTTGGGAGTTCATATGGCATGTGATGGGGCGTTGCAAAGTGTGAAGGGCGCGGATTCGGAAGTTGCGTCGAACAGTCGAGAGGAGGGCGAGTGTGAAAGTGATTGGGTGGAGAGGTTCCTCGAAGAGAGTCCGGAGCTGGTGGAGGCTGAATCCATGCGAGTGCGGAGGCTTTTGGAGTACATGGGGCGGTGAGGTGATAGGCGTCCCCAGCTGATCGGCTGGGGACGCCTCTTGTTTACGTGGCTATTTCTGCGGCAGTCTTCCAGTGCGGCGTGAGGCGCGCCTTCACGAGCTCGGACCGGTTGAACTCCAAGGGCGGGAGAGGTGGTTGCACGGTGATGGAGTGCAGGTAGCGCTTGAGGGTCGCACGCCTCTGAAGCAGCGAGCCCGCCGTCCAATTGGCGAGGAGCTCTTCAGGTGCGACCCTCGGCGGAGGAGTGCCTTCCAGGCCGGCAATCGATTCCCTGAGACTGGAAATCTTGCGATTGAGTGCCGCCAGCATGGTGAAGTAGTCCTCCTCGGTCAAATCGACCTCATGCAAGGAACCCTCGGACCAACGGCAGATGAGTTCACTCTTCCGGGCCAGTTCCTGCTCCAACCGCGCTTCCAAGGCCGTAATGGTGCTGGCGGACTGATCCAAGCCGTTCGACGATGCCTGAAGCTGCTTTCGGAGGAACGCATTCATGGCTTCCTCGACAGCCGCGTCAGCGGTAGGGGCCGAGATGGCTGTCCCCCCGCAGCCACCTCGCTCAGACGACGGACAGACGTAGTTGTGGACCACCTTTCCTGACTTACGTCGATAGCGGTGTCCCACCAGACCTCGATGGCATTTGCTGCATCGCAGGATTCCGGAGAGGAAGTACTTATTGACCGGTGCGGTGCCGGCCGCGCCGGGCTTGATGCCGGCCTTCTGGCGGCGGCATTGCCATTCGAACTGGACCTGGGACCAGAGTTTGGGGGTGATGATGGGTTCCCACGAGCCGAGCAAGGGGCGTCCCTCGTCATCGAAGAGGACCAGTGACCAGCCATCCCCGGCGGTCGCAGCTTGGACCCGGTGTTTGCCGGCGTAGGAGACCATGCCCGCGTAGCGCGGATTGCGGAGCATCTTGGCGACCATCGTGGAAGACCACAGGGAGGCGGTAGGAGGCTTGATCCCTTCGGTGTTGAAGGCTTTGGCGATGCTGTAGGCCGATTCCCCGGACATGAAGTCCTGGAAGATCCGAACGACGACGTCGGCTTCGTCCGAGACGAGCTGCCCCTTGCGCTCGCCCTTGCGGACCCAGCCGTAAGCGATGCGGCCCTGGGCGGTTCCGTTCTGGGCGGCAGACAGGTGCTGGCGGGCTACGCGGCGAGCGGTGTCCTCGGAGGACTTGAGCGCCATCACGCACATCATGCGGGCCATGTGGCGGTCGCTGTCGTTGATGAGGTTCATGCGCCCGCCGGTTGCTCCGGTGACCGGGCGCTTGACGTATTCGACGATGTCGATGAGGTCTTCGAGATCCCGGGGCTGGCGGACCAGCCGGTCGAGGTCGTAGAAGATCACGCCGTCGATGACACCGTTGGCCAGGTCAGCCAGGAGCTGGCGGAATTCGGGGCGCAGCACGATCCAGTCGATCGATCCGTCGGGCTTGATGACCTTGCGCTTCTTGAAGGCCGAAGTGTCGTTCTCCCGGTAGACCTTGGCGAACGAGCCCCAGCCCAGGCGGGTCCTGGTGTCCTGGGCGTCTTCGAGCTGGCGGTCGACACCGGCTTCGAGGCCGAAGCGGTCGGAGGAGATGCGCAGATAGGCGCCGGGGCGCTTGGGGGCGTAGGCGGCCAGATGGTCGTGGAGGTTGAGGGTGACCTGGCCGCCGCGGGCGTGTGCGGGGACGTCGAAGTCTTCCCAGACGGATGGTGCCATGGATGGGGCGGTGGACACGGTGTCGGCTCCTGGTGCTCGTCGGCTCCGATACCGGGCACTCTCCGCCGAACTCAGGGGTTTGGTGGTGCCGTGGATCCGCTGTACGATCCGCGGCCGCCGTGTGGATACTGATCACCATGCGCATTGACTTCGATCCTGCTGAGATGTCCCGCAACGAGTTCTACAAGCTCCTGACCGCGGTGGTCGTGCCGCGGCCCATCGCCTGGATCTCGACGATCAGCCCTGATTGTGCTTCTACGAACCTAGCCCCGCACTCCTTCTTCTCGATCGCGAGTGTTGCGCCGCCCGTTGTGCAGTTCAGTTCTGTCGGGCGTAAGGACACCCTGCGCAATGTCGAGGCGACCGGACAGTTCGTGGTGAATTTTGCGCCGGAGGGGCTCATGGCGCAGATCAACGACACAGGTGCGGATTTCCCGCACGGTGTGAGCGAATTCGAGGCAGCCGGCATCGATTCTGAGCCGAGTTTGCGGGTCAAGCCCTTGCGGGTGGCGGCGTCGCCGGTGGCGTTGGAGTGCGAGGTGCACACCACGATCGGGATCGGGGATTCCACCGTCGTCTTCGGGCGGGTGGTGCATGCGGTGGTGTCGCAGGACGTGCTGGTCGACGGGCACCCCGAGGTTTCCCGGCTGAAGCCGTTGTCGCGGATGGGGAAGAACGAGTGGGCCGCGGTCGGCGATGTACGGGACCTCGCCCGTATCCAGTACGCGGACTGGCAGGGGCCGGCCGGCGACCGGTAGGGGAAGGCGGGAGCGGGAGCGGGGCGGGCTGTCCCTCAGGTCGGGGGCGCCTTGGTCGGCGACGGGTTCCGGGTAGGGCCGAGTGAGTCCCAGCAGGTTGCCGGTAGTTCCCAGGTGGGCTTCAGCAGGTGTCCCGGAGTTCTCAGCGGGTTCCCTTGCGGGCTACTTCCGGATTGCCCGGGTGTCCGAGACTCTGTCGGGGTTGGGGCCTTGGGTGGGTTGGGGGCTCTGGCGGTTGGTGTGTCCGGCTTTGATGGCCGGACAGCCGAATGATGCCTGCCTGGCCGACTGACTGGAGCTGCTGTGACTGGTCTCGCTTCCGCGTCGAATGAGTCCGCGCCGTTCAGCCGGCGGGGTGCGTTGCGGGCCGTGGCCGCTACGGCGGCTGCCGGGCCGATGGTGGCGGCGTACGGGTCGGGGACCGCGTACGCCGCCGCCGACGGCGGGCGGCCGCTGCGGGTGATGACCTTCAATCTGCGGTACGCCTCGGACAGTCGGCCGAACTCCTGGGCCGAGCGCCGGCCCGTGATGCGGTCCCTGCTGCGTCACGAGGCCCCGCACCTGCTCGGTACCCAGGAGGGGCTGTACGGACAGCTGCGTGACATCGCAGCGGATCTCGGGCCGCAGTACGACTGGGTGGGGACGGGGCGAGGAGGCGGGAGCAAGGACGAGTTCGCGGCGGTCTTCTACGATGTGCGGCGGCTGGCCCCGGTCGAGTACGACCACTTCTGGCTGTCCGACACGCCCTATCTGATCGCGTCGGCGACCTGGGGAAACACCGTCATCCGGATGGCGACCTGGGTGCGGTTCCGGGATCTGCGGACGGGCAGCGAGTTCTATGCGCTCAATACGCATCTCGATCATCTGAATCAGTACTCGCGCGAGCGGTCCGCCGGTCTGATCACGCAGCGGCTGGGCGGGCTGGATGCCGCCCTGCCCCGGATCGTCACGGGTGACTTCAATGTCCCAGCGCACAAGAACCCGGTGTACGAGGCGATGCTCAATGGCGGGGCGCTCGTCGACAGCTGGGACACGGCGGACGAGCGCAGCACCCAGTACGCCACGTTTCACGGATACCGGCCGCTGGTGCGGGACGGGGACCGCATCGACTGGATCCTCACCTCGCCGGGAGTGCGTACGAGGCGGGCGACGATCAATACCTACTCCGCGCACGGTCAGTTTCCGAGCGATCACCTACCGGTGCAGGCGCTGGTGGAGTGGTGAGGGCAGGCGAGAGGCGGGGCGGGGGCGCTGTGGCGCTGGCTTGCGGTGATCTTGTCCCGGAGTGGTCACTGCCCCGCAGGGGACTCGCTGCCCGTGCGGGTGGCGCCGCCTTTCAGGGGGAGTGCTGACGGGCGGCGGCGGAGGAGCCACGGATCTGCAGGCCGTCGAGGAGTTCCCGGGTCGCGGCCGCCACGGCGTCCACGGCGTCATCGAACACCGCGCGGTTGTGTGCGGCGGGGGCGCGGAATCCGGAGACCTTGCGGACGTACTGCAGGGCTGCGGCCCGGATGTCCTCGTCGGTGACCGCGGGGGTGGCGGGTGGACGGAGTGTCTTGATGCTGCGGCACATGAGTCCAGTGTGCCTCCTGGCACTGACAACGTCGGAGAGAGCTGTCGGCCGACACCGCCGGTGAGAGCTCTCCGCTGACACCGCCGGTAGGAGCTGCCGGCGTCAGCCGGCGAGCCCGGTCACCCGCATGGTGATGTTGAGGCGGCCGCTGCTCAGCCCGGTTGCCGGGTCGCCGGTGCCGGGGCGGACCTTGGGCACGCCGTGGTACGCGAAGCGGGACGGGCCGCCGAAGACGAAGAGATCGCCGGAGGCCAGCTCGATATCGGTGTACGGCTTGGTGCGGGTTTCGGTGTTGCCGAACCGGAAGACGCAGGTGTCGCCGATGCTGAGGGAGACCACCGGCGCGCTGGAGCGCTCCTCCTTGTCCTGGTGCATTCCGAGCTTCGCTTGGCCGTCGTAGAAGTTGATCAGCGCGGTGTCCGGTGTGTAGGCGTCCCCGGCGGTGGCGTCCTGGTATGCCTCGACCAGTGCCCGGCGGCCCAGCTCGACCATCCAGTCCGGGAACTCGGCGACCCGGGCGCCGTTCACGTCGTCGGCGGTGCGGGTGTACGCGTACGGCTGCCAGTGCCAGCCGATGCACACCGTCTGGACGGACATCACGCCTCCGCGCGGGAGCTTGGTGTGGCGGATCGGGGCTGGGCCGCGCGCCCAGTCACGGCAGGCGGTGACCAGCTCGCGCTGCCGGGTCAGGGAGAGCCAGCCGGGGACGTGCACGGCGCCGGGGGCGAGTTCCCGGCGGCCCCGGCCCGTATGGTCGGCGTGCGGACCGCTGTCCGTACGGGCGCGTCGGGCTGCTCCGCCGCCGTGGTGAAGCCCTCGAAACCGGGAAGGGGCGTGCTCATCTGCTCCTGCCTCGTCGCGCCATCGCCAATTCACGAGACCGCTGATTCGCGCTGCCTCAATACATCTACAGCGTGCCACGGCTGGGGTGGTCGGCTGACGGCGCCGGGACCTGGTGGGTGCCCCAGCCACGGTCGATGGTCCAGAGTGCTCCGTCGGCCGTGGCCCCGCGCATGCCCTGCAGCGTTGCCGGGCCGGCGAGCGCGGGGAGGCGGGAGTCCCCGAGCGAGGCGAAGCCGTAGGTGCGGGCCGGGTCCCAGTGGGTGCTGTGGCGGAGCCGACGACTCATTTGGACCCAACCGAGCGGGGCGGCGGCCACCACCCAGGCGTCCGGCTCCTCGGCAGTGAAGCGCACGGCCGCCCGCAACCAGGACGCGGCGGTCTCCGGCCAGTCAACCCTGGCGAGAACCGTGCGACCGCCCGTCGTACGCCACGCCTCGATGAACGCCGCGGCTGCGGATCGGGACGCCGCGTCCCGGCTGTGGCCGACGACCACCGTGCTGATCCGGGTACGCGGAGCGGTCAACAGGCCCAGCAGAGTGCGCAGTTCGGCATCGCGATGCGGGCCGGGGGAGGGGAGGTCGCCGTACGCGGACGCCTCCGCGAGGGGGAGGAGAGGAGAGAGCATGATGGGTCCTTGTTTGCGCGCCTGTGCTCGCATGCCGTGGCGCGTACGCCGTGTGCTTACGTCGTTGTTCGTGCGGCCTCGTACGCGAGTCTTCGCTCGTGCCTGCGCCTGCTGCTGTGGCCTGTGTTGCTGCCGCTCTATGAGTCTGCGGCTTCGACGGCGCCACGGCTGGCGGGAAACGGACGTCACGGTGGCCGGCCGCCGCCCCTTAACGCCGCAGCTTTTGACGAAGTACGAGCCGGACCAGTGGGGCCGCCGCCCCCGCGCTCACGCACGGGTAGCAGACGCACGACGCGAGTTCCACCACCAGCTCTCCACCAAGCTGATACGCGATAACCAAGCGGTTGCGGTGGAAGAGCTGGCGGTTGAAGGACTCGCCCGTGCGCGCCTGGCCAAGTGCTCGTCGTGCGGCGTCAAGGACTGCCCCAAGCCGCTATGCGTACGCGCCTGGACCCGCGGCGCATGCGGGGCTGTCCTGGACCGGGACGTCAACGCGGCGGTCAACGTCGCCAAGGCCGCCGGACTGGCGGTGACAGCCTGTCGAGCGCAGGTAAGACCGGAACGTGTTCCGGCGCAGCGCGGTGAAGCAGGAATCCAACCGGAGCCGCGCCCGCAACGGTGCGGCAGACGGGAATCGCCCACCTTTAGGTGGGCGAGGATGTCAATTCAGGTCGACCTGGAACACCTTGTCCGAGCCCGGCCCGCCGTCCCCGTTGTTGTCGGCGTTGGTGGTGGTCAACCACAGGGAGGTCGTGCCGGGGACGGACTCGACCGTACGCAGCCGCCCGTAGTCGTTGGTGTAGTACGCCTTGGGGGTGCCGGCGGTCGTCCCGTCGACGGGGATACGCCACAGGCGTTCGCCCCGCAGCGCGGCCATGTAGATCGCCCCGTCGGCGTACGCGACCGCGCTGGGTGACGCCTCCGCGACCGGCCACTGACGCTTCGGGTTGGTCATACCGGGGAGGGAGCACTCGCCCTCGCACTTCGGCCAGCCATAGTTCTCACCCGGCTCGATGAGGTTCAGCTCGTCGTATGTGGTGTTGCCCAGTTCGCCTTCCCACAGCCGTCCTTGGGCGTCCCAGGTGATGCCCTGCGGGTTGCGGTGGCCGTAGGAGTAGATCAGCGAGTCGAAGGGGTTGCCGGGGGCCGGTTTGCCGTCGGGGGTCATCCGGAGGATCTTGCCGTTGAGGGAATTCTTGTCCTGGGCGAGGTCGGATGCCTGGGCATCGCCCGTGGTGGCGTAGAGATAGCCGTCGGGGCCGAATTTGATGCGCCCGCCATTGTGGTACCTGTTCTTCTCGATACCGTCCACCAGCACCGTGTAGTCGCCCAGAGTGCTGCCGTCGAAGGTCAGGCGAGCGATGCGGTTGCCTTCGGAGGCGGTGTGCATCACGTACACGTAGTGGTCGGTCTGCCACGACGGCGATACGGCGATGCTCAGCAGTCCGCCCTCACCGCCCGTGGTCACGACGTCGGGAACCTCGCCGATCTCCGTCTTCGTGCCGTCCTGGGTGAGCGTGAAGACCTTGAACGATTCGCGCTCGGTGATCAGGGCGGAGCCGTCGGGCAGCCAGCTCAGGCCCCAGGGGATGGACCAGCCCGCCGACACGGTTCGAGGGGTGCCGGGCTCGGAGGCGCGTACGGAGTAGCCGGCGGCGTCGCCCGTACCTGCGGCCGAGGTGAGGAGTCCGGCGGCCAGGGCGGTAGCGGCGACGGCGGTCAGTGCGGCGCGGCGCGCGGCTCTGGTGCGAATGCGCATGGGGGGTCCTCCGGTCGGGGAGATGCGATGGGGCGTTCCCTCGGGCGAACGGACGAGCATCAGCGGCGCCGGGCTGATAGGAAAGTTTCCTGTTGGTTCGGGGGACTCCGGAAAGTACTGCGCTTGGGGGGTGGGGTCAAGGTATGGGGACGTGGGAGGTATCCCCATGGCGGGCCAATTGCGGAGAGCGGAGTTGGGGGTCAAAGATCCTTGACGGGTGGGCGTATTCCGCAGATTCGCGTAATGAGCAGCGGAGTTTCGGCTGCTGAGACTCTTGGGGGACCGCGTAACCGCCCCATAGGTCGGATCATTTTTGCGTCCCGCCCTTGACCGTGGCCCGGTGGCTGAGGATTCTGCAAGGCAACACAAGGAACGTCACGAGGCAACACGACGCCACGTGGTCAACGATCCGTCAACGGCCGGCGCCCCTGGAACCGTTGGTGAACGAAGCGCGCGTTCCCCGTTCCGTTCCCTCTAGCGTGGCGAGCAATGGCTACTGTCCCTCGGCTGTGCCTCGGCGCCCGACACCCCGCACACTTCCACGCCCCGCGTCCCTACGAAAGGCTGGAATCGGCATGAAATCCCGCATCAATGAGGCCGTCTCGGATGACGTGACGGGGAATGACGTCCATATGAGTGAAACCACTTTGGGCGAAACCGCTGTGAGTGGGGCTACCCTGCGGCCCGTTGCGGCGCGCCGCGAGTCGGCCGACGTCTGGCGGAAGCCGGGCTATGCGGTCATCGAGACCGCGCTCGAAGTCACCGCCTATTCCCTCACCACCCGCTGACCGCCCCGCCGTGCTGCTGCAGGTGCTCGGCACCGCGGCGGGTGGCGGCGTGCCGCAGTGGAACTGTGCGTGCCCCGGGTGTTCCGGGGCGCGCGCCCACCCCGATCGGCGCCGCCGACACGCCTCGCTCGCCGTACGAGCCGACGACGACCGCTGGTATCTGATCAACGCCACCCCCGACATCGCCGACCAGATGGAGAGCACTCCCGCCCTCCACCCGGGCCCCGCAGCGCGTCGGACCCCGGTGGCGGGAATCGCGCTCACCGATGCCGAACTCGACCACACGCTCGGCATCGCACGGCTCCGGGAGGCCGACCGGATCGAAGTGCTCGCCACCGGACCGGTCCGTGCCGCATTACGCGACCGTGCGCACCTCGATGACGTTCTCACCCCCTATATCCGCCTCGAATGGCGGCAGTTGGGTTCCGCGCCCGTACCGCTGAGCGAGGGCTCCGACGTCGAGATCAGCGCCATCCCGCTCTCCGCGAAGCGGCCCCGGTACGCCGCTCGTGACACGGGCGGTGACCAGAACCCCGCCAAGTCCCGCGCCGACCACCGTGACAAGCACCGCGGCAACGACCCGTGGGTCGTCGCCATCCGGTTGCACGACCGCCGGACCGAGGGCACCGTGCTCTACGCCCCGGCCCTCGCCGCCTGGCCCGAGGCGTTCCACACGGCGCTGGCCGGTGCCGATGTCGTCCTTGTCGACGGCACCTTCTGGGACGACGAACCTCGTCGCAGTGGGTTCTCCCCACGCACCGCGCAGGGTATGGGGCATCTGCCCATCGACGGACCGGACGGCACCGCCGTCCGCCTGGCCCCGCTCGCCGCCTGCTGCCTCTACACCCACCTCAACAACACCAACCCGCTCGTCGACCCCGCCGCGCCACAGCACAAGCAGCTGGCGGAGCTGGGGCTCGCGGTGGCCGCGGAAGGCATGGAGATCGACCTATGAGCACGCGTTCGAGGAGCGACTGCGAGGCGTGGCCCGCGACAGCTACCACGACCGCCACCCCTTCAACCTGCGGATGCACCAGGGCGAGTTGACACCCGAGGAGCTGCGCCGGTGGATCCGCAACCGATTCCACTACCAGCGCCAATCCCCATCAAGGACGCCCTGATCCTGGCGAAGCTGCACACCCCCGAACTGCGCCGGATGTGGCTGCGCCGGATCCAGGACCATGACGGGCAGCAGGAAGGCGAGGGCGGTATCGAGCGCTGGCTGCGGCTCGGTGACGCGGCCGGACTCGACCGGCCGCTGCTCCTGGACGAGGCCGGTGTCCTGCCGGGGGTCCGACTCGCCGTCGACGGCTACGTCAACTTCTGCCGGCTGCGCTCGCCGCTGGAAGCGGTCGCGGCCTCACTCACCGAACTGTCCGCGCCGGACATCATGCGCACCCGCATCGACGCCTTCGAGAAGCACTACCCCTGGATCGAGGCCGACGGTCTGGCCTATTTCCGTGGCCGGCAGAGCCAGGGACGACGGGACAGCAAGGAGGCGCTGGCGCTGGTGCTGGACTGGGCGCGTACGGAGACCGAGCAGGACCTGGCGGTCGCCGCGCTGACGTTCAAATGCCAGGTGCTGTGGGCGCTGCTGGACGCGGTCGAGCGCGGTGAGGGGCCATGACACGTTGGTGCCCGGAGCTTGCTCCCGGCGTCCATCTGCGCCATGACCGGGTACGCGGCACCGATCTGCTGCTTCTCCCCGAACGCGTCGTGGTCCTGGAAGGGAGCGCGGGCGACGTGCTGCGGCTGTGCGACGGCCGGCACGACGTACCAGCGATCGTCACGCAGCTGAGCCGCCGGTATCCGGACGCGCCGGTGTCGGCCGAAGTGCCGGAATTCCTCGGGCGAATACGAGACGAAGGGTGGCTGCGGTGACCAGTACGTCCGGGCCGGATCCGGAGCCGGTGCGCCCGTCCCGTACGGCCCCGTCCCCGCCTCCGCCGCCGCGCCCCTGGGCCCTGCTCGCCGAACTCACCCACGGCTGCCCGCTGCACTGCACCTACTGCTCCAATCCCCTCGAACTCGTACGGAAGCAAGCCGAGTTGACGACCACGCAGTGGGAGGACGTAGTCCGGCAGGCCGCTGACATCGGAGTGGTCAGCGCACACCTTTCCGGCGGCGAACCGATGCTGCGCGCCGACCTCGATGCGATCGTCGCGGCGGCCGACGGCGCCGGGATCCACACCCAGCTCATCACCAGCGGCGTCGGCCTCACCCGGGCCCGGCTCGGCCGGCTCGTCGATGCCGGGCTGCGCAGTGTGCAGCTCTCCGTCCAGCATGCCGAACCGAGCGCCTCCGACCTGATCGCCGGACGCCGTTCCTTCGCCGCCAAGGAGCGGGCCGCCGCCCTGGTCCGGGACGCCGGACTGCCCCTCGGCCTCAATGTCGTACTGCACCGCCACAACCTCGATGCGCTGGACGCGCTGATCGATCTCGGCCCCGCCTGGGGAGCGGACCGCATCGAGCTCGCCAACACCCAGTTCTACGGCTGGGCGTTGCACAACCGCGCCGAGCTGCTGCCCTCCCGCGAGCAGCTCGATCGCGCACAGCGGACCGTACGGCTCCGACGTACGGAGCTCGCCGGCAGGCTCGAACTGATCTGGGTCGTCCCCGACTACTTCGACGGCAAGGCCAAGCCCTGTATGGGCGGTTGGGGCGCTCTCTCGCTCACCGTCGCTCCCGACGGCACAGCGCTGCCCTGCCCGGCCGCCGCCTCGATCCCCGACCTCGGTGCCCCCAACGTCCGCGATCACCGCCTGGAGTGGATCTGGGACCGGTCACCGGCCTTCCAGCGTTACCGGGGGACGGAGTGGATGCACGACCCGTGCCGCAGCTGTGACCTGCGCGAGAAGGACTTCGGCGGCTGCCGCTGCCAGGCCTTCGCGCTCACCGGCGACGCCGCGGCCACCGATCCCGCCTGCCGACTCTCCCCGCACCACGCCCTCGTCCGTGACCTGGTGGACGCCCGGCCCGAGCGGACCGCCACCGGACCGGGCCGACCGCGCAGACCCACCCGCCGCGGCACGCCCACCCAGAGGGGGACGGCGGAACGGTGAGACAAGGCCGGCTTTGCGCTCGAAGGGACTCGGCGCAGTGCGCTTCGGCATGCGGACGGCTGGCATGACATGCATCTGCATGCCCGGATTCAGGGCGATGCGTGCGGGCGATGCCTGAGGGAGATATCGGAGCTCGGGCGGACGCGGCCGACTTGATCCATCGGATCCGCTATGCCGCCTCCACGACCTCGGAGCGTACGGCCAGCGTCCAGATCTCCAGCAGCACCGCATACTCCGCCATGTCCTGTGCCGTCCACGCCAGACCGCGCCGGGCGCGTACGAAACGCCGAATCGATTCGTTCGCTTCGGCAGCAGGAACAGGCACGCCCGTATGGGCAGGAGGAGTTGGGGACATATGAGCAATGTTAGGGGCAGACACTGACATCGCCTCCCGGCATGCACGGCCCCAAGCCCACCGTCTTCGCCTTTGGCGCTGCCCCGACGCCACGACAACTCCCTGACCAGCAAGGACCATCGTCCCTAAACGTCTCCTCGCTGTCTGCATGTGTCCATTCCCACACGCTCCGCGTTCGGTGCCTCGGGAACGGCCTCAGTGGAGGAACAGGCAGAAGGGGTGCCCCGCCGGATCGAAGAGCACACGGACATCGTCCTGCGGCTGGAACTCGGCTCGGGTCGCGCCCATCGCCACCGCGTACGCCTCGGCCTCGGCGAGGTCGTCGACACGTATGTCGAGATGCAGCATCTTCTGTTGCTCGGCGACCCGTTCGGGCCACACCGGTGCCTGATATCCCGGCTCGGACTGGAAGGAGAGGCCCGTTCCGCCGTCCGGACAGCCGAGCAACACCCAGTCCGGTTCACTGTATTTCACCTTCCAGCCCAGCAGCCGACGGTAGAAGTCGGCGAGCGTGTGAGCATCCAGGCAGTCCAGGACCACCGTCGCCAGCGAAAAACGAGGTCTCGTGGTCACGCGTTCCCTCCGGTGCGATGGCGGGGAGTACGGAGTACTCCGATCGGGTGAGGTCTGTGCTCCTGACCTCCCTCCATTGTGGCGTTCCCGCACGGTCCGGGAAGCGGATCGCCGCTGCCTTGGAGCCGCCGTTGTCAGTGGTGACCCGTACCGTGGTTCCGTAACTATCCGAGCTGCTGGCGCTACTCGGACCCGCCCCGCTCCCGTGACAGCGCACGGGAGCGGGGCACTCGACGGCTTGGGCCTGGCGTTCAGGGCGTTCAGTGCGGTTAGCCCCGGTGGGCAGAGTGCTGCAGATCCTGCGTAGGCGTCTGGAGCGAGAGACGTGCGAGGCGGGAGGGATCGCTGGCCGCCCCGGTGCCAGGGGTTGTTCCCGGCTGTCGCGTGGCTTTGCTTCCGCACGCCCCCTGGGCGAGATGCGTGTTCATGGCGTCGTCTATCGGGCCGTTCTGGGGAACGTTGTTTCCGTCCAGCTTCTGATAGCGCGACAAATTGAAGCCGAGGGAAACCTGACGGCGACCGTCCGCGCTGGACAGAGACCAGGTCATGGCCCCGAGCATCAGGCCGTTGTGCCCCCAGAACTCGCCGCACGGCGTCTGCGTCCAGAGCAGGCCCAGGCCGTAGCGCGCCCGACTGCCCTCGATCGGCACTGTGGTCTTCATCTGGCGCAGCTGGGTCGGGGCGAGTAGTTCGCCGCCCAGCAGTGCGCGATAGAAGCGATTCAGATCAGGCATCGTCGAGATGAGCGCACCGGCCGTGCTGGCCCAGGACGGGTGGTAGACGCTGAAGTCGCGCGGCGGGTTGTATCCGCCGTACGCGGCCTCGTACATCTTGGCGTGCGGGCCGGTGATGTACGGAGTCTGGGGGAAGTAGGTGTGCTGCAGCCCGGCCTTCCGGAGGACGTGCTGGGTGATGTACGCCTCCGGTGCCTTGCCGGTGACCTTCTGCAGCAGGAGGCCCGCGATCACGTAATTGGTGTTGGAGTAGTGGTGGGCCTCGCCCGGCTTGCCCAACGGCTTTGCCTTGAGGCCGAGTCGAGCCAGCTCATCGGGGGCGAAATTGCGGAAGCGGTTCTCTTCCATGCTGTTGGGCGTCGCAAAGATCGCTCCGCTGTATTCGCCGATGCCACTGGTGTGGTTGAGCAGCATCCGGACGGTGATGGCTCGGCCGCGGTCCCCAGGGATGAGGTCGGGCAGATAGCGCCCTATGGGGGCGTCCAGCGCGATGTGTCCCTTGCCGACTTCTTGGAGGACGGCCACGGCCGTGAAGGTCTTGGTGACGCTGCCGATGCGGTGCTCCATCTGAGGTGTGGTGGGTCGCCCGGTGTCGACGTCGGCGACCCCGGCCGCGCCCTGCCACTCCTCGGAGCCGTCCCGCGCCGCCGAGTAGGCGCCGTACATCCCCGCGTCGTGGAACGCCTTGAGCGTCGAGCCCAGGGCGGCGCGGTCGAGGCCGGTCCGCTCGGCGCGTACCGCGGTGTCGGAATGCGCGTCGGCCGCGGTCGGCGCGGCGGGAGAGGGAGCGGCGGCGGCCGGGGCGATGGTCGGAATCGTCAGCGTGAGGAGGGCGGCGGTGGCGGTTCCGGCCAGCCGTACACGGCTGCGAGGGGAGTGGGCAACAGGCATGGTTTCTCCGTCAGTTCACGGCTTGTGGCCGCTGTTCGATCTTCGCTTCCTCGATTCTTGCGGCGGGACGGCGGCCGGCCGTCAACCTTTGGAACGACCTTGATCCCAAGTCCAGATGACAAATGTCAGGTTTCTCGTCGCGAGGCTCTTGGGGCGCCTCTTGGGGCGGCCCGCTGAGATGTAGTGCCGAGGAGGGCGGGGCAGGGGGCCGGGGGCCTTCGGTCACTCGGGACACATTGGGCTGGCCAGGGAAGAGCCGTTCTACGGCTTTCCTGAGGCGCTGCGGGCGGGCGTGCGCGACGATGGAAGAGCGAGGTGCAGCGGCGCGCGTGCAGCGCCGGCGGAGGGCGACGCCCGAGCACCTGCCGAGCAGTATCGGGAGGCCCCGATGGATTACCCGGAACGCTATGAGCTGGTATTTCAAGCTTCCGCCGTGGAGGACGACGTGGTGATCGTCCGGCGTACCGAGCGGGCCGGAGCGGGTGGGTACCCGGTCTACGAGGACGAGTCGGGGATCGTGCGCGCGGAGATCAGCGACCGCGGCGAGGTCCGCATGCTGGCCAGCGGTGGGCACCAGGTACTGAGCACACCGCTGCTGGCGCGGCCCCTCGTCACATGAGCGTGGGCCTGGCGCCAGGGCGGGTCCGATGGGTCATGGCCGGGTTCGCGGCCGGTGCCAGGCCATGGTGCGTTCTGCGGTGAGAGCTGGTCCGCGATGGTGACGCAGTGTCGTCGGCTGGTTGCGGTCAGCTGTTTCTGTTGGGTTTACGTGCCGTGCCGTGCCGGGCCGTGCCTGCCTGCTCGCCGAGGCTCGACTCCGCGGTGGGGGCTCTGCGGCGAATCGTGATCAGAGGCCGCGAAGGTGGTTGCGTCGCTGAGGCTTCCGGCGGGCGTCGGGTGCGGCGGTTTCGCCGCCGGTCTCGGTGCCTGCGCTGGTCGCACCGGACGTGCCGCTCGTATCGGTCGCCCCCGCCGGGTCGGTCGTGCTGGTCGGGTCCGTCGTGCTGTCCGTCTCAGGCGCTCCCTGCCGGTTGCGGTCGGCCTCGCGTTCGGAGTCGTGTCCGGGGGCGGGGGAGGGCTCGGGGGCCGGCTCCGGAGGGGTGAGCTCCCCTCCGAGCACGGCCATGGCACGTTCCAGCGTCTCTCCGGTGATCTGTATCCGGATCCTGGCCAGACGTTCTAACTCGCTGCGCGACACCACGTCAGCGTACCTGTCGTAAGTTCAAACCTCGGCTTCACCCAAAAATCTGTGGATTTCGGGGAGTTGGCGGCCGTCATGCGGGTTCCCGGAAGTCGGCGAGGGCGCGGGTGACGGCCGCTTCGGCGTGCAGCCGGGTGGTCGGGAAGACCGGGACCGGGGAGTGTTCGGGGCCGATGAGCAGCTCGATCTCGGTGCACCCCAGGATGATGCCCTCGGCTCCCGCGGCTACGAGGTCGTTGATGACGGCCATGAAGGACGCACGGGATTCCTCGCGGACGATGCCGAGGCACAGCTCCTGGTAAATCACCTGATGGACGGCGCCTCGACCGGCGGCGTCCGGGACCAGCACCTCCAGTCCGTGGCTTTCCAGGCGGCCGCGGTAGAAATCCTGCTCCATGGTGAAGGCGGTGCCCAGCAGCCCGATGCGGCGCAGGCCGTTTTCGCGTACCGCATCCGCAGTGGTGTCGGCGAGGTGCAGCAGGGGGATGGTGACGGCGGCGGCCACCTGGTCGGCGACCTTGTGCATGGTGTTGGTGCAGATCAGCAGCAGGTCCGCGCCGGCCGCCTCCAGTGCCCTGGCCGCCTCGGCGAGTATCTCGGCGGCCTGTTCCCAGTGGCCTGCCGCCTGCAGCTTTTCGATCTCCGCGAAGTCCACGGAGTACAGCACGCAGCGAGATGAGTGCAGGCCGCCCAGGCGCTCGCGCGTCAGCTCGTTGAGCAGCCGGTAGTACTCCGCCGTGGACTCCCAGCTCATGCCTCCGAGCAGTCCGATTGTTCGCATCATCGCGTCACTCTCGCACATGTGCGCCGATTCCCCCTGGTCTTTTGCGGCCCTGGCGCAGCAATGCTCTCTCGGTGGTCGGGCGGGGCCGGGTGTGGTTGGGTGCGGTCGGCGGTGCGCTGCCCGGGCGGCGCCTGGCCTCCAGTGGATCAGTGAATTGGTCTGGACATGCTCAAGTGCCCACCCATAGCCTGGGGTTGGTCTAGACCGCGCCCTGCGATGGTTGTAGAGCGCGGTCGCCCATGCCCGGTAGCACGTCAATCGGCGTGCTGCATAAGGCGATTCCTCCTCTTCCCCCCACAGCGGCCGTTGTGCCCCGGCCCGTCCGGAGGTCGGCCGCGCTCGAAGGAGTCCTGCCATGAGATCTCGTACCGCTGCGCTGCTGAGCGCCGCCGCCATGGCTGCGGGCGTCGCCCTCGTTGCTCCGACCTCGACCGCGGCAGCCACGGTGCACTGCTCCTCCTCGTGCGCCGCTGCCCCGGCCGGCGTCGAGACGCGAGCCGAGGGATTCGTCGTCAGCGAGGCGCAGTTCAACCAGATGTTCCCGAACCGGAATCCGTTCTACACCTACAGCGACCTGACCGCCGCGCTCAGCGCGTACCCGGAGTTCGCGAACACCGGAAGCGATACCGTGAAGCGCCAGGAAGCCGCGGCCTTTCTCGCGAACGTGGGCCATGAAACCGGCGGCCTCGTCTATGTGGTGGAGCAGAACACCGGCAACTACCCCCACTACTGCGATGCCACCCAGCCGTACGGATGCCCGGCCGGTCAGGCCGCCTACTACGGGCGCGGCCCGATCCAGCTCAGCTGGAACTTCAACTACAAGGCGGCGGGTGACGCGCTGGGCATCGATCTGCTGAACAATCCCTCTCTGGTGGAGCAGGATCCCGCCGTCGCCTGGAAGACCGCGCTCTGGTACTGGAACACCCAGACCGGCCCGGGCACCATGACCCCGCACCAGGCGATGGTCACCGGCGCCGGATTCGGCGAGACCATTCGCAGCATCAACGGCTCCCTGGAATGCAACGGCGGCAATCCCGGCCAGGTGCAGAGCCGTATCAACAACTACAAGAGCTTTGTGCAGATCCTGGGGACCACGCCCGGCGACAACCTCAGCTGCTGAGACGCAGCCGTCCGGGTCGGCCGCCGCCATAGTGGCAGCACGTCCTGGACGGCGGCCGCGGCACCCATGCGTACGGGTGACGCGCCTGGGGCCCGTCCAGGAGCCTGTCCGGTGGATCAGAGCCGGCTGGCCCCAGGCTCGTCGGGCAGGCCCCAGGCTCGTCGGACAGGCTCTAGGCCCGTCGGCTGGTCCCTAAGCTCGCAGCTCCTCAAGGCGCATGAGGTCGTCGTGGGCCGAGTGGCGTTCCTCGGTGGTGAGGCGGATGGCGGTGGCCCTGCGCAGTGCGGACGCCGCGCTGTCTTCGTCGCCGAGGCGCCGGGCGGTGTCCGCGCGCAGGACCAGGAGGCGCAGTAGTTGTACGGGCGTGGGGTGCTCGTCCTCAAGGGCCAGTGCCCGGTCGATGATCTTTGCGGCTCCCGCCAAGTCCTCTTTCGAGTCCGCGAGGAGAGACGCATGGTGAAGGGTCCGGGCGAAGGTTTCCTTGGGGGCGGGGCGGTGGTGCGGGTCCTCGCTCGTCTGCTGGCCGATGCGGAGGCAGTTTCCGCCCGGATCGGACATGAGGAACTGCCGGGTGCCGTACGAGGTGTCCTTCAGCGGTCCGATGCGCGGTAGTCCGCGGGTCGGGAGTCGCCCGTACGCCGCCTTGAGGGCGGTCTTGAAGGTCTCGTACAGGCCGTCGACGTCATGGGTCCGGACGTAGCAGGTGCTGAAGGAGCCGG
Organism: Streptomyces sp. NPDC033270; assembly: GCF_055576575.1. Taxonomy (NCBI): domain Bacteria; kingdom Bacillati; phylum Actinomycetota; class Actinomycetes; order Kitasatosporales; family Streptomycetaceae; genus Streptomyces; species Streptomyces sp. NPDC033270. The sequence goes on along the minus strand of NZ_JBVIRA010000013.1, from coordinate 149,307 downwards.
CCGGATCGTAGTGCTTCATCCCGAAGAACTGGAGCTGGATGCCGCCGCGTTCGACGACGGCGTAGGGGTTGGGGCTCTTCTGCTGGAATGTCACCTCGAAGCCGAGGGCGCCGTAGAAGTCGAGCACGGGCTGGATGGTGCGGCACGGCAGGATCGGGATGGTCTTCTCGCTGGTATCGCTGCTCGCATCTGTCACATCTCGATTCTAGTCAAAGTTGACTAGAAGGGGAGGGGAGTTGGAGTGGGTGGGAGGGAGAGAGGAAGAGGAGCGTGGCCGCCGCCAGTGGGGGCGGCGGCCCCCTGCCTACGCCTTCCAGCGCACCGGCAACTGCTCCGTTCCCCGGATGAGCATCCCGGCGCGCCAGGTCAGGGCGGCGAGGTCGGTGTCCAGCGCGAGGTCGGGGCAACGCTCCAGGAGGGACCGGATGGCGATACGTGCCTCCAGACGGGCCAGCGGGGCTCCGAGGCAGAAGTGGATGCCGTGGCCGAAGGCGGCGTGGCCGCGGGCGTCGCGGGTGATGTCGAAGTCGTCGGCGGCCGCGAAACGTTCGCGGTCCCGGGAGGCGGAGGCCAGGGCGACCAGTACGTTCTCGCCGGCGGGGATCCGGGTACCGGCGATGTCGACCGGCTCCGCGGTGAAGCGCCAAGTGGCCGTGGCCACCGGGCCGTCGTAGCGGAGCATCTCCTCCACGGCGTTGTCGAGGAGCGAGTAGTCGGCCCGGAGGGCGGCCAGTTGGGCGGGGTGCTGCAGCAGGGCGCGCACGCCGTTGGACAGCAGGCTCACGGTCGTCTCATGGCCGGCGACCAGCAGCAGGAACGCCGTGCCGACCACCTCCTCGCGGGAGAGCTGGTCGCCGTCCTCGTCGCTGGTGCGGATCAGCGCACTGAGCAGGCCGTCGCCGGGGCTGTTGCGCGTGGCTTCGATGAGATCGACGAGGTACTCGGACATCGCGAGACTCGCCGCCTGCACCGCCTGCTCACCCGTCGGCGCGACCAGCTCGTTCGACCAGCGGCGAAACGCCTCCCGGTCGATGGTGGGCACGCCGATGAGCTCGCAGATGACGGTCATCGGCAACGGGAAGGCGAGCGCCGCCACGAGATCGGCACGGCCGTCCGGCGCGGCGAGCATCGCATCGAGCGGCTCATCGGTGATCTGCTGCACCCGCGGTCGGAGCGCCTCCACACGGCGGGGCGTGAACTCCTTCGCCACCAGCTTCCGCAGCCGGGTGTGCTGCGGTGGGTCCGCGTCCAGCATGTTCGTGAACAGTGCCGATTCCTCGCCCGCCTCGCCCAGCAGGCCGGACCGGCGCCAGCTCTTGCTGATGCGGGGGTCGGTCAGCGCGGCCCTGACCGCCTCGTGTCCGACGACCAGCCACGCCTCCGGCCCATCAGGGACCCGCACACGGTGCACCGGCCCCTGGGCGCGCAGCTTGGCGTAGTACTTATATGGGTCCGCGGTGAAGTCCGTACCGAAGGCGCCCAGATCGACGATGTCCCGCATGCCTTGCCTGCCCGCTCTCTCGAATTCCGGCGAAATCCGTCGCCCGGCTCTCTTCAGCACCGTACGTACACCAGGTGGCATCAGCATCCGCCCGGCGGAGGAGCCGCATCGCGCCATGTCCTCCGCACGCAGTGCGCGGCCGTCGTCCTGTCGTCGCGTCGGATGCGGTCGCCGTACTGGACGCGGTCGGCGTACCGGATGTGGTCGGCGTACGGACGCGGCCGTCGTGCCATATGCGGTCGTGGTGCCGTCCGGAGGCGCGGCGACAGGACGAACGGCGGGCCCGAGCCCGTCGTGTCGGGAGTGGCGGGGCGTCGCTCGTTCAACAGCGGGCGTGGGCGGTGATGTCCGTGCTGAACTCGTCGATCATCGCGGGGGTGACGGTCGGCCGGCACTCGGCGATGGCGGCGAGATAGTCCTCGGTGCTCGCGCCGAGCCGCCCGTGTACGGCCGAGCCGACGCCGACCGCCTCCAGGTCCCGCTCGAACGAGGCCTGGGCCGCCACCCGGGCGGCGTGTTCGATGTCGGCCGGGGTGAACAGCTCGCTGGCCGCCACCAGCGCCGCCACATCCACATCGGCCCGGCCGTCCGTGTACCGGGACCAGATCGCGGAGCGGGCCGCCGTGTCCGGCGTACCGATCGGGATCAGGTAGTCGAACCGGCCGGGGCGCAGGAACGCCGGGTCCAGCGAGCGGATCGAGTTGGTCGCGCACACCAGCAGCCGCTCGTCCCGCTCCCGGAAGCCGGGTATCAGCTTGAGCAGCTCGTTGGTCACGCCGTGCAGTCCGCCCGGCTGCGCGGGCTCGTGGCGGACCGGCGCGATCTCCTCGACCTCGTCGATGAAGACGAGCACCCGCTCCAGCTCCGCGATCCGGGCGAACGCGCTGCGCAGCGCCGCCGCGAGATTGCCCTCATCGGCCAGCCGGGACGGGAGCAGCTCGACGAACGGCCAGCCGAGCCTGGCCGCGATGCCCCGCGCGAAGGTGGTCTTCCCGGTCCCCGGGGGGCCGAACAGGGCGATCGCCCGCGGCGGCCGGACCCCGTGCCGGGCGGCCCGCTCCGGCTCCGCCAGCGGCAGCACGACCCGCCGTTCGATCAGGTCCTTCTCCGCTTCCATGCCGGCCACCTTGGCCCACAGATCGGCCGGCAGGAACCGCCCGCCGAGGTCCTCCAGGAGACTCGCCGCGGGCCCGTGGTGCGGTTCGACCTTCTCGAAGTAGGCCACCGCCGGCTGGCGCGTATAGCCCGCGTTGAGCAGGCCCTCTCCGAGCAGGTCCTCCTCCGGCAGTACGTAGGCGATGCGGCTGACCCGGGCGGCGATCAGCCGCCGCTCCAGCTCGACCAGCAGCGCGCTCGCCAGCCCCCGGCCGCGCCACGCCGACGAGATCGCGATCCGCATCACCCAGCCCCGCTCACCCGCCACACACGCGAGCGCGGCCCCGATGGGGGCACCCTGGTGGACGGCCACCACGGCGGGCTGCCGCGAGGTCAGCGCGCTGATGCACTCGGCGAGCGAGAAGACGGACTCCTGGCCGAGCTCGGCGGTGGAGTCGATCAGGTGGACCACTTCGGCGAGATCCTTCTCGCGGTAGTCGTGGATGAGCCAGTTCACCGGTACCGCCCCTCGTGGTGATGGTGATGGTGGTGATGTGGTGGCAGCGAGGCTAGGGGCGATGGGGGAGTGGGGCCTGCTCCACCGTGCACAAACCGGGGCGCGGACCGCTACGGTCCGTACGTAGCCAGATCCGATGCGACGGATCTTCGACCGGCAGCGGTCCCCGGGCAACGGGCCGCGGGACGCCCGAGGGCCTGCCCCGCCGCTTGTGACGGGCGGGAATCCACTGGCCGCCCCGGGCCGGGCGATGACATGCTGGCCGGCGTGAACGGACCCGTAATCCACCTCAGCTTCGCCCCTGAGCTGCACCTTTTCGTTGCGGCAGAGCACCGCGCCGCCCGTACGCCCGTGGTGACCGACGGGTCATCGACACTCGGCCATGTCGTGGAGTCGCTGGGGGTCCCCCTCACCGAGGTCGGGCGGTTTGTCGTGGACGGCGCCGAGGTGTCCGCCTCCCACATCCCCGGCGCGGGCGAGAGCATCGAGGTGTACGGCGTCGAGCGTCCGCAGCGGGTCCCCGGCGCGCCGCTTCGGTTCCTGCTCGACGTCCACCTCGGCACGCTCGCGCGCAGGCTGCGGCTGCTCGGCGTGGACGCGACGTACACGAACGAGGACCCCGGCGATGCGGCGCTGGCCGCGCTGTCGGCGAAGGAACGGCGGGTGCTGCTCTCCCGGGACCGGGGGCTGCTGCGCCGGCGGGAGATCTGGGCGGGCGCGTTCGTCTACAGCGACCGGCCCGATGACCAACTCCGGGACGTACTGGAGCGCTTCGCCCCCATCCTCGCCCCATGGACGCGCTGCACCGCCTGCAACGGCCGGCTGGCCGATGCCGACAAGGACTCGGTCCGCGAGCAGCTCGAGCACGGCACCCAGCGTACGTACGACGTCTTCGCGCAGTGCACCTCGTGCGGCCGTGTCTACTGGCGCGGCGCTCACCACTCCCGGCTGGAGGCGATCGTGGAGAAGGCGCTCAGGGACAGCGCCACCTGAGCGGCGGGGCGAAACAGCGGCCCTCGGTGTTTCTTGGGAAGCACCGAGGGCCGCGGCATGCGGACGCGTCCGGTCAGTCGTAGGAATTCCGCAATTCGGGTGACGAATGGCTTTCCTTTGAGGAGGTGTGGGGGACGGGGCGGGGGAGGGCGGAAGCGGTCGTCGCCGTGTCTTCCCAATTGCCCTTCGGTAAAGGCATTTTGGGAGTTCTCAGGCTGATGGTTCCCTTCGCCGAAGGAAGCTGATTGGGTATCAGTTGAGTGAGCGTGTGCCGGCTGATGCTTCGCCAAAAGGGCATTTTTTTACCGGAGTTCGCGATCCGTTCGCGCGACGCTCGACGGGCATCGGACCCGCCCTCTCGGTTGGCCGAGGTCGGCGGGTTTCCAGGCTGCCCCGATGCCGACCCGATGCCGACCCGATGCCGGCCCCAGGCGACCCGCGATCGCCGCCCCATGTCGACCGCGGCCGACCCCCATGCCGCCCCTCACCCGTACGGGAGCGCCTCCCAGCCGCGTGCCGTCGGCGTCCGCGGGACCGTGCCGAACGTGGTGGGGCGCGGCGGCAAAGGCCTCGGCGTGTCGCGGAGGGGGGCCGTGCGGAGCGGTCGTTCGGCGTGCATCGCCCCGCCTCGGAAGGGGGCTGGAGCCCCTTTAGCCCACTCGTAGCGCGACACGCCGACGACGCGCGCCATCCAACGGGTGAATCTGCTGCCTTCCGCCACCCGAAGAGCCCAGGGGCTCCCCCGAATGCGACGTTCTCCGGTGGTGCGAGACCCCGATTCGGCTGACGGTGATCACGTCGCTACTGCGATTCCGATGCGCCGACAAACAGTCAGCCTTCGCAGTCGTGCCGAAAGGAACATGTCCTCATGCGCACTGCTCGCACACTGTTCGCTTCGGCCGCCATCACGGCGGTCCTTGCAATCTCTGCTCCAGCCGCAAATGCCATGATCATGGAGGACAACGCCGCGGGTGGTTCCTCCTCCAGCGACCACGACCGTGACCGCGACCGTGACCGCGACCGCGGCCACGACAGGAACTGCCGCGACTACGGTCGTGACCACGGCCGCGATGGTGGTCGTGACAATGGCCGGGATAACGGTCGCGACAAGGGTCGTGACAACGGTCGTGACAATGGCCGGGACAACGGTCGCGACAAGGGCCGTGACAATGGCCGGGACAACGGTCGCGACAAGGGTCGTGACGGCGGCCACGACAACGGTCGTGACAACGGCCGCGACGGTGGCCGCGATGGCGATCGTGACTACGGCCGTGGCTACGGGCGCGACCACGACCGTGACTACGGTCGCTACTGCCACCGGCACCGTCCGAGCGGTGGGGTGCACACCGGCGGTGGCTTCCTGGCCAAGACCGTGGTCAACGACTGGGATGACGACGACCACGGCCGTGGCGGCGGCCGGGACCACGGGCGCGACGGCGGCCGTGACCACGGCGGCTACGGCGACCACGACCGGGGCGGCTACGGGCGCGACCACGACCGGGGTGGCTACGGCGACCACGGCCGGGGTGGCTACGGCGACCACGGTCGAGGCGGCTACGGCGACCACCGCAAGCCGCGCGGTGGCATCCACACCGGTGGCGGTGGCCTGGCGACCAACAGTGGCCTGGCAGCCGGCTCGGTGCTGATGCTCGGTGGTCTTGGTGCCGGTGCCTACATGCTGCGCCGTCGTAACGCCTCGGGCTCCGCGGCGGCCTGACAAGGCTGCCCCGTACGGAGGCCGCTGCGCCGTCGCGGCCACCGTTCCTCGTGGACGGTGGCCGCGGCGATTGCGTTCCGCTTCCCCTTCACGCCTCGCCGCCGCCCCGTTCACGAAAGGCACCCTCACATGACCGCCCAGCAGTCGCCGCCCCAGCCGAACACGAACCCACCCCGCACCGCCGTCTCCGCGACCCGTCCCGTGGGCCGGGGCTTGCTGTGGTCCGCGGCGGCGTTCCTGCTGGGCTCCCTCCTCGTCTACAACTCCGTGGACACCTCGGCAGACCCCAAGCCGCAGTCCCCCACCGCCGTCGCCGCCTCCGCCTCGCCCAGGGCGGCCGCCCCCGCCGATCAGCCCGCCGGCCTGGCTCTGCCCCGCTCCCTGCCGAAGCGGGTGACGATTCCGGCGATCGCCGTCGACGCGCCCTTCACGCAGCTGACCATCGGTCCGACCGGCCAGCTCGACGCACCGCCCGCGGGAAACCGGAACCTCGTGGGCTGGTTCAAGGACGGTGCGACGCCGGGTGAGCGCGGCTCGTCGATCATCGCCGGACACGTGGACACCAAGACCGGACCGGCGGTGTTCATGCAACTCGAATCGCTCAAGCCCGGCAGCGCGATCAACATCACCCGCGAGGACGGCGTGATCGCAACCTTCAAGGTCGACTCCGTCGAGACCTTCAACAAGGCACGGTTCCCCAACGACCGGGTCTACGCCGACTCTCCGAGCGCCCTGCTCAGGGTGATCACCTGCGGTGGTGCATACGACAGGAAGGTCAAGGACTACGTCGACAACGTGGTGGTCTTCGCCCACCTCTCCTCGTACAGACACGCCTGACACACGTCCGTTTCGCACCCGGCGGCCATCCCGCCATTCCGCACAGGTGTCACCGGACAAGCCCAGGCCGGCGCCCGCCCCGCCGGTCTGGGCATCGTCATACCGCCGGAAGGGGACGACCTGAAGGGAGATGACCTGGAGACGACGACACGCGGCACCCCGTTCCTTCTCCCGATACGGAATACGCGGGGAATAATGAGCCATCGCTGACACCGCATTTCATGCGGTACCGCATCCGCTCTGCTGACGGGATGAAATGAGCGCCGGAGGCCGGAGACCGTCGAATCCGCGAAAGGGCCGGAATCCCTCGCGTGGGGGTACCGTCGCCACCGATCGCATGCTCCGCATCCTGCTGCGCCGCCGCAAGCAGCCGCTGAGCGCCGAGGACGTGACGGTCACCGACCGACCCGCGGTGCGCAGAGCGGTGTCGGCGGCGGCGCTGGGCAACACCATGGAGTGGTTCGACTTCGGGGTCTACGCCTATTTGGCGGGCACCTTGGGCAAAGTGTTCTTTCCGTCGAGCTCCCCCGGTGCCCAGGTGGTCTCGACGTTCGCCACATTCGCGGCGGCGTTTCTCGTCCGGCCGCTCGGTGGCCTGGTATTCGGGCCGCTCGGCGACCGTATCGGACGCCAGCGCGTGCTCGCCGCCACCATGATCATGATGGCGGTCAGCACCTTCGCCGTCGGATTCCTGCCCTCTTACAACACCATCGGCTTCGCCGCACCGATTCTGCTGCTGATCTGCCGTCTGGTGCAGGGCTTCTCCACCGGTGGCGAATACGCCGGAGCGACCACATACATCGCCGAATACGCACCGGACACCCGGCGCGGGTTCCTCGGCAGCTGGCTCGACTTCGGCACCTTCGTCGGCTACTCGCTCGGCTCCGGACTGGTGACCGTCCTCACGGCCGTGCTCGGCGACGACGGCCTGGTGGCCTGGGGATGGCGGCTGCCGTTCCTGGTCGCCGGACCGCTGGGGCTGATCGGCCTGTACATGCGACTGCGACTGGAGGAGACCCCGGCCTTCCAGCGTGAGGCGGAGCAGGCCCACCACGATGCGGACGAGGCCCGTGCCGCGGGCGGCGAGGACCCGGTGGAGGAGGCCCGGCAGTCCGGCCGGGGCCGGCTGAAGGAGATCTTCACCCGGCACTGGCAGGCGGTGCTGATCTGTATGGGCCTGGTGCTGCTCTACAACGTCACCAACTACATGGTGACGTCGTACCTGCCGACGTTCATGACCGAGACCCTCGGCGAGGACGCCCTCACCGCCCAGCTGCTCGTACTCGGCACCATGATCGTCGTGGCGCTCACCATCACCACCGTGGGCCGCTCCTCCGACCGGTGGGGCCGTCGGCCCGTCTTCATGGCGGGCAGCGCCGCGCTGATCGCCCTCGCGGTGCCCGCGGTGCTCCTCATCCGCGTCGGCGGCATCCTGGCGCCGGCCTTCGGATGCCTGATCCTGGGGCTCTTGCTGGTGTGCTTCGCCGGCACCTCCGCCTCCACGCTGCCGGCGCTGTTCCCGACCCGGCTGCGCTACGGAGCGCTGTCCATCTCCTTCAACATCTCGGTTTCGCTCTTCGGCGGTACGACGCCGTTGTTCGTGTCCGCGCTGGTGCAGGCCACCGGCAGCGACATGGTCCCCGCCTACTACCTGATGGCCGCCGGGGTCATCGGGCTGATCGCGACCCTCTTCCTCCACGAGACGGCGGGCAGACCGCTGCGTGGCTCCGGCCCGATGGTGGAGACCGAGGAGCAGGCGCACCAACTGGTCGCCAGGAGCCGTACCGAAGCGGGGCGGCGGGCCAGGGACGTCTGGATCCGGCTGCGGCACCCGTGGGCGAGGCACTGAGGACGACCGGCAGCCGCGCTGGCCGGGACGCCGCCCGCCGCACTCGGCGGCCCCGGCCTGATACCCGCTCACCCAGTCGGCGCAAGGGCCCGGAACCAGATCCGGTCCGGTGGATCAGGGGCGGACGGGCCCGATCGGCGTCCCCGTACCTCCCGTCGCCAACTGGTCAGGCGCGGGGGCCTGCTGGTGACCGTGGCGTGGACCTGACGGTCTATCGTGGGCGCATGTCCGCCCCTGAACTGATCCGCATCGTCTCCCGCGACTCGCCGATGGCCCTGGCCCAGGTGGAGCGCGTCCGCGCCGAACTCGGCGCGCTCCACCCCGGCATCGCCACCGAGGTCATCCCGGTCAAGACGACCGGCGACCGCTGGATGGGCGCGCTCTCCCAGGTCGAGGGCAAGGGGGCGTTCACCAAAGAGGTCGACGCCGCCCTCCTGGCCGGTGAGGCGGACCTCGCGGTGCACTGCGTCAAGGACATCCCCGGCGACCGCCCGCTGCCGGCCGGCACGACCTTCGCCGCCTTCCTGAAGCGCGACGACGTCCGTGACGCGCTGATCCACCCGGGCGGACGCACCCTCGACGAGCTTCCCGCGGGCACCCGGATCGGCACCTCGTCGGTCCGCCGGATCGCCCAGCTCGCCGCGTCCCACCCGCACCTGCAGTGTGTGCCGATGCGCGGCAACGCCAACCGCCGCATGGAGAAGCTCGCGGCCGGCGACGCCGACGCGCTGCTGCTGGCGGTCTCCGGGCTGGAGCGCATCGGCCGTACGGATGTGATCACCCAGATCCTGTCCGTGGACGAGATGTGCCCGCCCGTCGGCGCGGGCGTACTGGCGCTCCAGTGCCGCGAGGGCGACACCGAAACCATCGATGCCGTGAGCGGTCTGGGCCACCCCCGGACACACCAGGAGACCACCGCCGAGCGCATGCTGCTGCACGTCCTGCAAGGCCACTGCAACAGCCCGATCGCCGGCTACGCCACCACCGACCGGCGCGGTGAACTCTCCCTGCGGGCCTGCGTGTTCACCCCGGACGGCAAGACGGTCCTCAACGCGCACGAATGGGCCGGACCGCTCACCCCGGAGACGCTCGGCACGTCCGTGGCGGTCACCCTGCTGCGGCAGGGCGCCCGCGAGCTGATCGACGGCATCGCGCACTGAAGCCACCCGCCCGCCAACCGCACGGGCGCGAGCGTGCACCACACCCTCAGGTCGCTGGGCGAGGCGCTGCTGCGGGGTGACCGGGGAGCGGGGTGACAGGCACCACCACGACCTGCTCGTCGTCCTCGTAGATGATTCGCCCCGGGTCGGTGGACTCGATCCGCTCGCACGGCACTTCATGCTGGGCGAGCAGGTCGAGGTAGCCCTCCACCCGTTCGAGGAGGTGCACGGCGGTGGCCTTGAACCAGGCCACCGCCCCTGGGTGGAGATCGCGGTCGTAGACGGTGGGATCGACGTCGGAGGGATTGGTGTAGTGGGTGTCGTACCAGTCGTTGCTTGCGCGCCAGAACCGGTACTGCGCGTCGGTGAGCCTGCCTTCGCGGGCGAGGCCGTTGGCGAGGGCGAAGATGCCGGGGAAGTGTCCGTGCGGACTGCGTGTGGTCCCCTGAAAACGCACGTACAGCGCCTCTCCCACGAAGGTTCCTCCTCTTGGACCGGTGGACAGTGCATTGGTGAACCGGCGATCTGGCGATCTGGTGAATTGGCGAACGGGTCGACTTGTTGATTCTGGCAGGGGAGTCTGCCAGGGCGCAGGCCGCGGCGCGTCGTCGTGGCCCGCCCGTTTGCCCCATGCCGTACCGAGCCAGTCGACTCCTGACGGCGCGTCATGTCCCCCCGTCCGGGGTGTGGCCGGAACATGGTTCAGATGCGGAGGGAATGCGGCGGAGGCGACGGCGGTCGGCGGCCGGAGCGCTCGTTCGGCGACTGGGGTGTGCGGTATCCGCGGCGGGTGCTGATCACGGCCGGGATGCTGTGCGTGCTGTTCGGCTGGGTGGCGTGGGGACTGGGCGAGCGGCTCTCCGTCGGGGGGTTCGCCGCGTCGGGGACGCCGTCCGCGCGGGCCGAGACCTGGGCCGCTCGCTACGGGACCGACCGGCCGGAACTGCTCCTGGTACTCCGACTGAAGTCCGCCCGGCTCTCGCTCGACAGCCCGACGGCAGAGGAGGCGGGACGCCGTATCACGGAGCGGCTGGCCGCCGAGCGGGGAGTGTCCCGGGTGCGCTCCTACTGGACCGCCGCGGCTGAGGCGCCGCCTTCGGCCGATGGCCGCTCCGCCCTCGTACAGATCGATCTGGACGGCAGCGAGACCACCACCGCCCGCACGGCGCAGCGGTTGGTGCCGCGCTACACCCAACGGGGCGGCCCCTTCGAGATCCGGGCCGGCGGGCCCGCCTGGAGCCTGGCGCAGTCCACCGAGCAGGCGCGTACCGACCTGGTGCGGGCGGAGCTGATTGCGGCCCCGCTGACCTTTGCGATCCTGACCGTGGCATTCCGGTCACTGGTGGCGGCGCTGCTGCCGGTCGTGGTGGGCGGGCTGTCGGCGGTCGGCGCGCTGGCGGTGCTGCGGGTGCTCACCGCCGTCACGGACGTCTCGGTGTTCGCCGTCAACCTCATCGGGGCGCTGGGCTTCGGACTCGCGGTGGACTACGCGCTGTTCATCGTCGCGCGGTTCCGCGAGGAGCGGGCGCGGGGCCTGGCACCGCCGGAGGCCGCGCGGGCCACCGTGGCGACGGCCGGCCGTACGGTCGCGGTGTCGGCCGGTACGGTGACCGCCGCCCTGGCCGCGCTGCTGGTGTTCCCCTTCGCCTTCCTGCGCTCGATGGCGTACGCGGGGATGGCGGTGGCCTTGCTGGCGGCGCTGACCGCGGTGGTCGTGCTGCCGGCCGTACTGGCGTGCTGGGGGCCGCGGGTCGCGTCGCTGGATCCGTTCGGGCGGCTGCGGTGGGTCAGGGCGCCGACGATCGGCGCGGCCAGTCCGCTGTGGCATGCGGTGGCCACGGCGGTCACCCGACGCCCGCTGTGGTGGGGAGCGGGTTGCCTGGTGCTGCTGGCGGTGCTGGTGCTGCCGTTCGGGCACGCCCGTCTGGGGCTTGCCGACGAGCGGATCCTGTCCGGCGGCGCCGAGGCCCGCACGACGGGGGAGCTCATTCGCCGGGAGTGGCGGACTTCCGGGGAGCGTTCGCTGGCCGTGGTGCTTCCGCGGGCCGATCCGGTCGCCGGCCGGGCGGAGCTGGACACCTACGGCAGGAGGCTGTCCGCGCTGCCCGGTGTGCGCAGCGCGGCGACGGTGACGGGACACTACGCGGACGGCGAAAGGGCTGCCTGGGCACGCCCGGCCGGGGCGGCAGGGGCAGCGGCACCGCGAGTCCGAACCCCGCTCCCCGCGGCCTCGCCCGGCAGAGGGGTGCCCGGGACCGTGGTGACGCTGACGATGACGCCGGATCCCCAGTCGGAGCGCGCGGCCGACGTGGTGCGCGCGGTCCGCGCGCTGCCGTCACCCGGCCCCGCGCACCTGGCCGGCTGGGCCGCGCAGGTCGTCGATGCCCGCAGCGCGCTGCTGAGCAGGCTGCCGCTCGCCGTGGCGCTGATCGCCGCGGGAACCATGGCGGTGGTGTACTTCTTCACCCGCAGCGTCCTCATCCCGCTGAAGGTCGTCGCGGTGGCCGCCCTGAGCCTCACCGCGGCCCTCGGCGGCATCGTCTTCGTCTTCCAGGACGGTCATCTGCGGTGGCTGCTGGGTGACTTCGCCACCACCGGCACGCTGGACATGACCATTCCGCTGCTGTTGTTCAGTGTGGCGTTCGCCCTCTCCGTGGACTACGAGCTGTTTCTGCTCTCCCGTATCCAGGAGCACTGGCGGGCCACCGGAGACACCACCGCCTCGGTCGTGCACGGCATCGCCCGGACGGGCCGGGTGTTCACCGCGGCCGCGCTCGCCGTGGCGGTGGCCATGGGCGCGCTCGCCTCCTCAGGGGTGCTGCTGCTGAAGGAGCTGGGGTTCGGCCTCGCGCTGGCCGTGGTTGTCGATGCCACGGTGGTACGCGGTGTGCTCGTACCGTCCGTGATGCGCCTCGCCGGGCGCGCCAACTGGTGGGCGCCCGCCCGTACCCGTTCACGCCCAGGACGGACCGCCGCCCCGGAGGGCACCGCCGGCGAGCAGCCGTCAACTACAGAGCCCACGGCCATGGACCGGAACGCCGCCCGTCACCTCGGGTGACGCGGGCCGTGGCAGGCCTGCGGTCGCAGCGACTCGACGAAGGCGCCTGCCTCCCGGAGCGTCATGGCCGGACGCAGATCGGCCTCCGCGCCGCTCACGCCGAGTCGCTCGCCCATCACCAGGGTGAACTCCAGGAGTGCGAGCGAGTCGAGGTCGAGCGCCTCGAACGTCGCGCTCGGCCGAAGGGCATCCGGCTCGACGCCGAAGGTCTCCGTCAGGACCGTACAGATCTCGGTATAGGCACCGGAACCGGAGCCGATCTCGGTAGCGGCACCGGCACCGGCACTGGCACCGGCACCGGACCCGAGGGCGGACGTGGGGTCGGACACGGGATCAGACACGACATCGGATACGGGGTCAGACGCGAGTTCGGACATGAGCCGTCATGGCTCCCTTCCTTGCCGCGCCGGCGGGTACAGCGCCGGCAGATGAACAGGACAGTGGCGCGGGCGCCGCCATCCCCGACCGCAGATACTGCGCCGACAGTTCCGCCGGCGGCTCCAGACCTGTCGTGGCCGCGTCCAGACGAGTGCGGTCGTAGCGGCGCCGGGCCCACCAGTACGGCGTCAGCCCGGCGGCGAGTCGCATGAGGAACCGCTCCAGCGGCCGGACCTCCTCCATCGCGAGATCCGGATCCAGCGCGAAGTCGAGCCAGTCGCACGGCTCCAGGGCGATCCGCAGCAGCTCCTGGACCGGATAGTCGTGAGGGTGCGTCAGGTGGTACGTCGCCACCAGGCCCCCTTGGTCACAGGGCCCGCCCGCCGGCCGTGACCGCCCCGGGAGGCGGGCGTCGGCACACCGCAGCATCGCGGCCGCCGCCCAGTCCACCTGCAGCAGATTGACCACGGCATCGGGCCGGCCCGGCATCCGCGCCGTATAGGGGAGGCTGATGTCCTCGGGGGACAGGCCGGTCGCCCGCAGCACGTGCGAGGGGTTCTGCCGCCCGAGGACACCGGCCCGCGCGGCCTGGACCGCCAACCAGTGGCGAGGTTCGCCCGGCTCGGCGGGCCGGTCCGTCACCAGCACACCCGGCCGCATCACCACCACCGGCCGGCCCCGGTCCCGCGCCCAGCCACGCACCAGCGCCTCGGCACGGAACTTGGACTCCTCGTACGAGGTGGCGAACCCGTACCGTCCCTCTTCCAGCGTGCCCTCGAACACGGTCCCCTCGCGCCGCTCACCGGCGACGAACGCGGTACTGATGTGGAACAGCCGCGCGCCGCGCTCACCGGCGTCCAGCAACTGCAGTACGTGCTCCGTGCCCGCCACGTTGGTCCGGCGCAGTGCCGCGGCCGGGCCCATCGGGCTGGTGTCCGCGGCGCAGTGCCACAGCTCCTGCGTCCGCCGGGCCAGCGCGCGGTGGTCCTCGGCGGACAGGCCGAGCCGGGGCGCGGCCAGCTCGATCCGTACGGGGGTGACCCGCCGGTGGAAGTCGGCGGCCTCACACCGGGTACCCGTACTGCGCACCGCCCGCAGCAACCGCTCCCGGGCCGCGCCCGGATCATCCCGTACCAGGGCGCTGATGGGGCGGTCGTCCCTGCGGAGCAGCCCGGCGAGCAGATGGGCTCCGAGGAAACCGGTGGCACCGGTGACCGTGATCAACGCATCACTCCTTCGACCGTGTGCCGGCCGCGGTCCGGCAGCTCCGCCGAGCCACACACCACCACACTCGCGCAACGGATGATTTTCCGATTTATGCGCCGTACATTGCAGTATGTCGGAGCGTCGGAAGGCGGGCGCACCGGCGCACGGGCGAAAAGGCGCGCATTCGCGTGAACTCACCGTGGCGGACCGCTGCCGGCGCCTCCGGCCGCCGCCCTGCTCCACGTCAGGGTGCCGAGCGCAGCACCAGTACCGCGTTCTGTCCCCCGAAGCCGAACGCGTTGCTCACCGCGGCCGTCATCCGTACCGGCCGCGGCGCCTTGCTGACCACATCCAGCTCGATCTCCGGATCCAGGTGGTGCAGATTCGCCGTCGGGGGGACCACCTGATCCTCCAGGGACAGCACCGTGCAGGCCGCCTCGATCGCTCCCGCGCCGCCGGCCGAATGCCCCAGCGTCCCCTTCACCGCGGTCACCGGTGGCGGGCGGCGGAACACCTGGCGCAGCGCCGACGCCTCGGCACGGTCGTTCAACACCGTGGCCGTGCCATGGGCGTTGACGTGCGCGATGTCCCCCGGCTCCATCCCGGCATCGTCCAGAGCGACCGCCAGCGCCTCTGCCGCCCCCCGCCCCTCCGGATGCGGCGAGGTGAAGTGATACGCGTCGCAGGACGCTCCGTAACCCGCCAGGTAGGACCGGATGCGGGAGCCCCGGGCCCGCGCGTGCTCCAGCCGCTCCAGGACCAGCACCCCGGCGCCCTCGCCCAGGACGAACCCGTCCCGGTCGGCGTCGAAGGGGCGGGAGGCGGCCGCGGGATCGTCGCCGCGGCGCGAGAGCGCACCCATCTGATGGAAGCACGCCGCCGGGATGCGGCTGCACAGTGATTCGCTGCCGCCCGCCACCACGACATCGCAGGCATCGGCGAGCAGCAGTTGCCGGGCGGTACCCAGAGCCGTCGCCCCTGAGGCGCACGCCGTACTGACCGTCAGATTCGGCCCGCGCACCCGTAGGTCCATCCCCACCTCGCCGGCGACCATGTTCGGCACACTGCGCGGAATGGCCAACGGTGAGATCTCGGTGGCCCGCCCGCCGGAGATCTTGGCGAACTCCTCCTCGTAGCGCTCCATGCTCGCCGTGCCGACGCCCAGCACGACACCCACCCGCACCGGATCCCAGCTCCCCGCGCCGAGACCGGCATCCGCCACCGCCTCGCGGGCCGCCACCAGCGCCATCGCGGCACATCGGTCCAGCCGCCAGGACAGCCGCCGTCCCAGGCGCCGGTCCGCGTCGAAGCCGGGCACCCGGCAGCAGAAGTCCACCGGCAGGCCGTCGAGCGCCGGATCGCACACCGCGGTCGACGACCCGCCGAGCACGCCCTGCCATGTCGCCGCCACCCCCACGCCCGCGGGCGTGACCAGCCCCAACCCTGTGACGGCCACCTCCCGCGCGCTCATCCGGCCCCCACCACCAGCACACCTGCCCCAGCGATTCCCGGCATCCGGCCAGTATCGACAGTCGGTGCCCACCCCCGGTGGCGCCGAGCCGCACGGTCCCCCGAGCGGCGCAGCGGGTCCCGGCGAACCGGCACTTGGATGCCTAGCCTCGTCGATGTCCGCACGCCCGCCGCCGGAGCTCTGCTGCCGGTTTCCCGCCCTCCCGCCGGCAGGTCTCCGCTTCACCGGCCGCCCCGACCCACTGTCACACCGTCAGATTCCTTAAACTTCCCTATTGTTTCCTCATTGAGAGGAAGTTAGGGTATTTTCATGAGTGATCGTCTGTACTCCGTGGAGCAAGTCGCCGAACGGCTGGGCCTGCACGTACGCACCGTCCGCAACTACGTGCGCGACGGGCGCCTCGCCGCGGTCCGCATCGGCAAGCAGTACCGGATCGCACAGGAGGACCTGGAGGCGTTCACCGGCCGCCCGGTGCCCGAACCCCTGAACGACGCGGCTGAGCGGCCGCGGCACACCGAGGTGTCGAGCATCGTGGAGATCGACGCCATCGACCCCGCGACAGCCGACCGGCTGACCACCCTGCTGACGGCCTCGGCGGCCACCCGCCGCCCGGGCGACGCGCAGGTGCGGATCGAGACGGTCTACGACAAGCAGCGGGCGCGGATGAAGGTCATCGTCCTGGGCGGCCTGGCCGACACCGCCTGGCTGTTCACCTACATGGAAGGGGTACTCGCGTCATGAGCACGATCTACAAGTCCGAGGCCGGCGAGCGGGAGATCCAGCGGCACTATCAGGAGGGGCTGGGCGGCTGGCCGGTCCCCGCCGAGCAGGTGCGGGTGCCGACCCGTGAGGGCGAGACCTTCGTCGTCGTCTCCGGCCCGCAGGACGCGCCGCCCGTGCTGCTGCTCCACGGCTCGGGGGCGAACGCGATGATGTGGCGGGACGACATCGCTTCCTGGGCACGGCACTTCCGCACCTATGCCATCGACCTCATAGGCGAGCCGGGACTCAGCGCGCCGTCCCGTCCGCCGCTCGCCTCCGACGCCTGCGCGCTGTGGCTGGACGATGTGCTGGCGGGGCTGGGGATCACGAGTGCCTCGGTCGTCGCGACGTCCCTCGGCGGCTGGGTGGCGCTGGACTACGCCACCCGCTGGCCGGAGCGGGTGACGCGGCTGGCCCTGCTGTGCCCCGGTGGCCTGGGGCGGCAGAAGACGGGCTGGCTGGTCAGGGCCCTGCTGCACCCATGGGGACGCTCGGGGGTGCGCCGGTCGGTCGCGTCCATGGCCGGCCTGGAGTCGCCGGCGCTCCGGGACGTCCTCGACTCCGTGGCGCTGACCTTCACGCACTTCAAGCCGCGTACGGAGCGGCTGCCCCGGTTCTCCGACGAGGCGCTGCGGCGCCTGACCATGCCTGTACTGGTGACGGTCGGTGGCCGCGATGCCATGTTCGACTCCGAGGGCACCGCCCGGCGTATGCGACGGTGCGTCCCGCACGCGACCGTGAACGTCCTGCCGGAGGTCGGGCACGCGATCCTCGGCCAGACCGATGCCGTCCTGGAGTTCCTCCGTGGCCGGCCGGCCGACGAGGAACGTGCCGGAAACGGACAGTCGCCCCGCTGAACTCGCCGAACAGGGCGGGCTGTTCGGCGAGACGGCCAGCGCTGTCGCCAGACCTGAGAGGGCGTGGCGGCCGCTGTGGATGCCGACCGCAGAGTCCTCCGCACTCCGTTCGGCTACTCAGGGCGCCTAGGGCCTGTCCGATGGGTCAGGGCCGGGTCCGCGGCGTCTGGCACGGCACCTCGCGGCGTTGCCGAAACGTCCCGAGAGCTCCGCTATCGAGACGCTCCGGCGCCTTGCGATGCACCGCACCAGATGCCGCGGCCTCTCCGACCCTGACCCATCGGACAGGCCCTAGGCAGCTGAGCGGATTCGGGCGGCCGCTCCGCGCCCGTAGTGTCCCGTGCATGATCGAGAGCAAGACGAGGTCCGGTGCGGCACTCAAGGCAGGGGGGATCGGCTGCGCGGTGGCCGTACTGCTGCCGGTCCTGGTGGTCGGAGGGGTGTTCCTCACCTTCTCCATCGAGCGCGCCACCCCCGCCGATTTCCCCGACGTCAAGCCGGAAACCATGGCACACCGCGTCACGGACTACTCCAAGGGCGCCTTCGCGGCCCTCGGCCTCGACCGCACTCTCGAACCGAACGTCTACGACATGCGCAAGGGCGACGAGAACACCCTTGACTCGGATTTCTGCTATCCGGACGGCCTGGAGAGCATCGCCGACCAACCCGAAGCGGGCGCATACCGGCTCTACCACCGTTGGTCGGTGGGAAGAGTGGTCCCACGCGCGGGGGCCGGCGCCCTGCGCAGACTCCGTGACCACCTCACCGGCACCGGCTGGCGTATCACGCAGTTCGGGGACGGAGAGCAACGCCACGAGCGGACCCTGAAAGCGGAACGGGACGGCGGCTACACCCTCGCCCTCACCTGGGAAGCGGACCGGCGGCGCCTCAACGGCGGCAGTTCGGCCCCCTGCGCGACGGACCCCGACTGGAAGGAGTCGGACGGCCTCTATGCCGAGCCGAGCGTGGATCGACCGCCGGCCCTCACCGGTCGTGCGTCGAATTGAGGGGCGAATGGTGTGTCATGCGGCATGCCGATGCATTGGCGATCCAAGGGGGGAAATGCCGCATAGGGCGGTATCCAAACCGTGCGTTCAACCGACAACGGTCATCAATACTCATCAACGCCTATCAACATCCATCAACACCCCTCAACGGTCTCAGGCATTGGGATGATCTTTTGCGTGCTCGCCACGCCCATGACAGGATGTCCCGCGCCGCACGGGGGAGCGGCGCATGAGTAGGGACAACCTCCCTTTGCGCACCAAGAGTTCAGCTGACAACTGAGGTGCTCCCTTCATCCCGGGGCGGCGAAACCTGCTGAGCCGCATCCATCGACACAACGGGAAAGGGATCACCGACATGAACAGCGCGATGCACGCTTCCAACGCCACGCCCATCTACGAGGAGCTCGTCCAGGAGCACGGCGATGTCCTCGCCGAGACCCGTGAGGAAGCGGAGCGCTCCCAGCTGAAGGCGTCCCAGGCCCTGGACTGGAGCGACCTGCGCCGCCACCACGGGTGAGCGCGGGTCAGTCCGACGGGGGAGATGCGGGGAAAGCGTCCAACAGCCGGGTCGGAGCGGCCTGCCGCCAGGAGTCCACGAGGATGTCCCGCAGTTCGTCCATGTCCTCCAGCTCGGCCAGCCGAACCCGCACCCATGAGGAGCCGGCTTCGTGCGGCGGTACCCAGAATTTCTTCGGTTCCGCTGCGATCAGCTCCCGACGCTCATGGATCGGGCAGCGCACGGCGAATGACGTCTCATCGTCGGGGATGGTGATGAACATCTTCCCGGCGACCCGGAACGTGGGCATCTCCCAGGCTTCCTTCTCCACCGTTTCCGGCAGGGAGAGGGCGATGCGGCGGACGTCGTCAGAATCGGGCATGGCTCCACTTTAGGCATACAAAGAACCGCACGAACACAGAGGTGCGACAGCCGCCGTTCAGGAGGGGGAGCGCGGACCGCCGTCCCTGATCAGATTCTCGACGTGGTCGAAACGCGCGTGCAGCGAGCGCAGCTCCGAACGGAACGCCTCCGCTTCCTCGTGGGCGTGATTCCCGACCGCCCTACCGAAGCGGACCACGTCCTGCTCCGCGCGGCCGACGAACCAGGTGGCGAGAGCGGCCGTGATCACGCCGAATGCCGTAATGGCGCTCAGCATCAACAGGGTCGCAAGGACGCGGCCCCACAGTGTCACCGGGTAGAAATCCCCGTAGCCCACGGTGGTCGCCGTCTCCACCGACCACCACAACGCCCGCGGATATGACGTGATATTGGCGTGCGGGGCACCGGATTCGGCGACGACGACCAGAGCGGCACCACCGAGCAGCACCGCGGTCATGAGCAAGGTGACCCAGAACGCCGCCTGGGCGTGAAGTCGGCGCCATGCCTCATTTCTGAAGAGGCGGTTCAGTACGGCGGCGAGAAACGACGGCACCAACGGACGTGCCCTTCCCTTGCGGAACTGGTGGACAACCGGCCTTCCCTCGACGCCGACATTAACAGGGGAAATCGTCGTGTCCGGAAATGCCGGCGGATGATGACGTGTCAAACACCGTGCCGTCGTATTCCTTGGGTCCTGGTCCTGGTCCTGGCCGTGGCCTTGGCCATTGCCCTGGCCCTGAAGTTCACCGGCGTGGCTCCGCGGGTGCGTCGCCCCGCACCGCGTGCAGGTAGAGCGCCAGGGTGTCGAGGGTGAAATACGAGCTGTAGGAGACGTCGGGGAAGTCGCCGCCGGTGTGGTACCCGCCGATGACACCGATCAGGGCGTAACCGGTGAAGTTCCTCACCAGGAACGGTCCGCCCGACGTGCCGCCGATATAGCCGGCGCAGGCGATCTCCAGGAAATCGCCGGGGGCGGCCGGGTCGGCACTGGTGTACCGATGCGTGGACGAGGTGCAGTCCAGCGGCTTGGGGTGGGTGGTGTCGCTGTTGCCGGGGTAGCCGATGAGCCGTACGCGCCGATGGTCGTATCCCGGGTACGGCACGAGGTCGAAGCCGCCGGTCACGTCCTCCACCT
The DNA here is from genome assembly GCF_055576575.1 of Streptomyces sp. NPDC033270. Lineage (NCBI taxonomy): Bacteria > Bacillati > Actinomycetota > Actinomycetes > Kitasatosporales > Streptomycetaceae > Streptomyces > Streptomyces sp. NPDC033270. Next base: position 128,887 of record NZ_JBVIRA010000013.1, on the reverse strand, counting down.
CGGCGCCGTCCTCGCGCGGCAGGAGCCGGACGACGGCGTAGTCCCAGCGGGCACCGGCGTCGGTGCCGAGGTCGTAGTACCGCTGGTCCAGGTAGACGCGGTCGACGGGGTAGACACCGTGCGGCTTCAGCCCGTCGTGGTACTGCGGCACGAACGACAGCCGGCGCTTGGGGTCGGGGGAGCGCAGGCAGTGTCCGGCGGTGACCACGAGGTCGCGGTGCGGGCTGCGGACCACCGTTCCGCCGCAGAACCGGCCGGTGTTGTGCGCGTCGGTCCAGAAGAACGTTCCCACCTGGGGGAGGCCGTCGAACGGGTGGCTCGGTGGCGCGGTGCCCCCGGCCCGATGCGGCGCCCGCGCGCTCCGCGCGGCGACGGCCGGTTCGGCGGCCGCCATCCGCTGGGCAGTCCAGTAGGCGTCGGCGGATGACGCCGCCGAACGGTCCGGCGGGTCCACGGCGTGCGCCAGCGGCCCGGACGGGACGGCGAGCGACAGGCCGAGAAGCGCGGCAACGAGCAGGACGGCGCGGCGGCTACGTACGACGATGGGCCGACTCATGACTGCCTTATGCCCCCGTGACACCGTCGATGCTTTCCCGGAGCAGATCCGCATGGCCGTTATGGCGCGCATACTCCTCGATCATGTGGACCAGGATCCAGCGCAGTGAGACCTCTTGGCTGCCGAGATGGCCGGCCTCGTACTCGGAGAGCCGGCCGGAGTCGTCCAGTGAAGCGTCGGCGGTCAGCGCGCGGCTGCGCGCGACTGCCTCCCGCCAGGTGGCCAGCACCTCGTCCAGCCCTCGGTCAGGGTCGAGCGCAAAGCCGTCTCCCTTGCCTTCCTTGAACACCACGGATATGTCCTCCCCGGCGAACACCCGCTGGAACCAGTTGCGTTCCACCTCCGCCATGTGCTGGACCAGCCCCAGCAGCGTCATCGAGGACGGCGCCACCGAGGAGAGGCGCACCTGCCGATCGTCGAGTCCCGCGCACTTGAGGGCGAGAGTGGCACGGTGGAAGTCCAACCAGGCTTCCAGCATGGTGCGTTCATCCGCCTGCGGCGGCGGAATGCGGCGTCCGTCCGGTGTCGTAACCATGTGCCGAACCTTCGCACACACCACTGACAGGCGACAGCCCAGCCGGCGTGACGGTGCCCTGCGAGGCCTCTCGGGGCCGCGCCTCGGACGACCGGGCGCACCTGTGGTGGGCGCAGTCGATTCACGAGCAGGGCGTGGTCCGGGCGCCGTATGCGGACATCGGGCTTCCGGCCATCCACCCCGCGGACATAGCGGCGGTGGCCTGCGCGGCGCTGACCGAGCCCGGCCGCCGGGGGCGGACGTATGCGCACTGCTGAAGGTGCGCGACACCGTTCCCCGCGTCACCGGCTCCCCGGCCAGACCGTTCCAGCAGTGGGCATCAGAGAACGGTGCCGCCTTCCGCTGAAGACGCCCGGCTGAACCGTTCCGATAGCGACTGTGTGGAGTGGGGGGTGGGAGCCGTAGGCGACCTGCCGAACACGCCCGTGGACGTGGCGGTTCAGCGGCACAGAGATGTTTCCAGGACACCGTCCATGCGTTCCTTGGTCGTCCGGCTCGGCTGCATGGTCACGGCGACGTTGGCGGCGCGGCCGTCGTCGGTGGCGCCGCCCCGGGTTTCGTACCCCGTCATGCTGCCGCCGTGGCCCCAGTACACACCGCCGCACGACAGCGGCGTGCTCACGATTCCCAGTCCGTAACGGGCACCGGGGGGAAAGGGGTAGCCGGCGGGGACGGTGGTGCGCATCTGGTCAAGCTGAGCCTTCGGCAGGAGGCGGCCGCCCAACAGCGCGGTGAAGAACCGGTTCAGGTCGGAGGTCGTGGACACCATCTGGCCCGCGGCCCAGGCCCAGGAAGGGTCCCATTCCGTGGCGTCGACCAGAGGCGCGCCTGCCGAATCCTGGTAGTAGCCCTTGGGATGGCGCTCCCGTATCGCCACCTCGCCGGGGGTGGGGAAGTACGTCTGGCGCAGGCCGATGCGTTTGATGACGCGTCGGTCGATCTCCTCGGCGAGGGGGCGGCCGCTGACCTTCTGCACGATCAGGCCGGTTACCACGTAGTTCGTGTTGCTGTAGGCCCATTTCGTGCCGGGGGCGAAGTCGGCCTTGTGCTGGAGAGCGAGGTCGAGGAGTTCGCGGGGGTCGTAGTAGCGGATGTCGTCGTCGAGGTACTCGCTGTAGTTGGGAAGTCCGCTGGTGTGCTGGAGTAGTTGGCGGACGGTGATGCGGCGTCCGTCGATCCCGTCCCCGCGGACGAGGCCGGGCAGGAAGGTGTCGACCGGGGCGTCCAGGCCGATCTTCCCTTCACTGACCAGTTGCAGCACGACCACTGCGGTGAACGTCTTGGTGTTGCTGCCGATGCGCACCTGACCGTCCCTGGGCACCTTCGCACCGGTGGCCAGGTCGCCGACCCCTGCGGTGTAGGTACGGGTGCGGCCCGCACGGTCTTCGACGCTCGCCAGCGCGGCGGGCACGCCGTCGGTGTGCACCAGCGCGTCGAGGCCCTGCTGGACGGAGTTCGGCCTGGCGGCGGCAGACGCCGCGGGCGGGACCAAGGCGCCCATCGTCATGACGCCGACGGCCACTACGGCCGCGGCCGGCACCGTTCTGCGCGGACCACTCCGCCGCCCGGACGAACGTAACTTCTGCCATGCCTGCTCACGCACGAGCCAACTCCTATGGATTCATTGGGCAATCACCGGCTTGTGGGCCCAGCATCTCTGAAAGCGACCGCGCGGGACGATCGTGCTACCCACCCAGCTCGAGGTAGGGGTACCCCCCGGCCGGGTGGTGGAAGTCCTCAGGGAACTCGACACCCGATTCCATGAGCAGCTTTGACGGCGTATCGGATCTGACGCCGCAGCGGATGACGCGGGCAACACCGGCTATGGCAGGCGCCACTCGCGATGGACCTGAGGTCAACGGGCCGGTGGATTGGCCTGAATCTGTTGGGCTCGAGGGAAGGGCGAGTGGCGGGAATTCAGAGAGCGACCGGCGGCCACTTTGCGTATACGAAATTGCCTGAATTTACGTGAAGTTTCAGCAGTCTTGCGTTTGATTTCGGTTTGCGACCCGGCGTACCGTGGGAGGTGGTCCAACTGGAGAGGGCTGGACCATTCATCAGAGACCCAAGGAGGCACATATGAGCTTCCGCAACGTACTCCCTCTCAGGCACAGGGACGACTGCGGCGGTTGGGATGACGGCTACGGACGCGGTTACGGTCGCGGACGTCGCTTCGGCCGCGGACGTGGTCGTGGACGTGGCCGTGGACGCGGCTACGGTCGAGGAGGACGCGGATTCGGCCGCGGAGGCCGTTTCTAGCGAACTCACGAGATAACTTCGAGGCTGGTCCCCCATATAAGGGCTGGCCTCGTAAGTTGCCGCGAGACGCGGGCTTCGATGACACCGAGCCTGTTCCTCATATCCCGTATCGGTGTGCGATCTGATGCGGCGGCATACTGACTTCGGCCGTCGACGGTGAAAGCAAAAGCAAACACCATAGGCGTCACGGGGTCGGTGTGCAGTAAGGCCGCAACAGGTAGCTATCGGTAGTGACGCTACGAGAACCCTCGTTCACTCAGTGAACCGGGGTTCTCTCAAGTGGCCCTCGAATGTCATCGGGTGTCACGGTGGCCCGGGTCCTGCCAAGTTGTCCAGTCCACGCATTGTGTGGTCGCGGGCGCAATACAAACGCTGCGTGCGGCATCTTTGTCCACACGCAGCGCGTTTCCGGGGCCTTCCCAGCCAGGAATATTCAGTATTCTCCTCGACTTCGTGCATTGCAATACCCGCTGTGGCAGGCCCCGGGGATCACCTACCGTGCGGCAGTCGGTTACCTAGGGTTCGCGCGCGCTGTCGGCGCGCCCGACCGCGCCGACAGCCCGCCGCTCCACCACTGCTCAGACCCCCTGCCTCAGGCCCCCTGCCTCAGGCTCCCCTCAGCACCTCGATCACGCTCGCGTAGCTGGCCTGGCCGTGGCCGGCGGCCTTGGCACGCTCCATGGTCGCCTTCAGCAGGTCCGGCAGGGCGTTGTCGATGCCGCGTATCGCAGCCGCGTGGATGAGGTGGTCGATGGCCGCGATCTGTACGTCGACGGTGGCGTCGTCGCCGGGGTAGCGGCCGGCGTCCACCTGAGGCGCGTACGTGGTCAGGAAGCCGGCCACGGCCGTCAGCCAGCGGACTGCCAGGGGAGTGAAGGCGGTGGCCGGCGTCTGCTCCGCGCCGACCAGGGCGGTGCCGTGCAGCCAGCCGGTCATGGTGGACCACATCAGGCCGAGCAGGGCGGAGTCGTAGAGGGAGGCCAGACCGGGGTCGGTGCCCAGGTACAGCGGGTCTCCCAGGGCCGCGAGGGTCGGCCGATGGGCTTCGAAGACGGCGTCGGAACCGCTGTAGAGGAACATCATCTCCGGGCTTCCGACGCCCGGCGGGGTCGTCATGATCGCGCCGTCGAGGTAGTCGGCACCGTGCGACCGGGCCCATGCCGTCGCGTCGTGGGCCTGCTCCGGGGAGCCGGAGGTGAGGTTCACCAGGACCTTGCCGGCGAGGGAGCCGGCGAGGGGATCGAGGACGGTGTGCAGCGCCTCGTAGTCCAGCACGCAGGCGATGATGAGCGAGCCCGCCGCCAGGGCCTCCTCGGGCGTCGCGGCCAACCGGGCGCCCCGGGCGACCAGCGGTTCGGCCTTGTGTGCCGAGCGGTTCCACACCGTGGTGGGGTGGCCGGCCTCCAGCAGCGCGCCGGCCAGCGCCGAGCCCATCTGGCCCAAACCGATGACGGTGACGGCCGGGTGAGGCGTATTCAGGGCGTTCATGGCACAACTCCTTGTTCGCCGCCTGCGGCTGACTCCCGCGGCGGTGGTCGATCACGTACGGACCACGCTCGCAGCCGGCGGCGGCCGGAAGAAGTGACAGCGGTGACGGCCGGCACCAAATTCCTGCCATATCCTTCAGGCATGAGCGCTGGTTCCGTGGCCGTAGTGGTGCCCACCGATATCGGGGTTCCCTCCTGGGACCTCTACGAGTTGAGCATCCCGTGCACCGTCTTCGGCAAGCCGCAGCCCGACCTGGCGGACCCCTGGTACGACCTGCGGCTGTGCGGAGCGGGAGACCAGCCGGCCGCCGCGGGCGGCGGCACCGGCCTGGAGCTGCGGACCCGCTACGGGCTGGACGACCTCGTCGGCGCCGACACCGTCATCGTGCCGTCGGTGCCCGACCCCTGCGTCGAGGACGGCACACCGCTGCCGGCGGACCTGATCGACGCGCTGCGCCGCGCCTACGACGCGGGCGCCCGCATGGTCTCCCTGTGCACCGGAGCCTTCGCGCTCGCCGAAGCGGGGCTGCTCGACGGGCGCCGTGCCACCGCACACTGGATGCACACCGCCCAACTGGCCGAGCGCTACCCGAAGGTGCACGTCGACGACTCGGTGCTGTACGTGGACGACGGCGACGTCCTCACCAGCGCCGGGCTGACCGCCGGACTCGACCTCTGCCTCCATCTCGTACGCCGCGACCTGGGCGCACACGTCGCCAACCAGCTGGCGCGGCGGATGGTCGTCCCCGCACACCGGCCCGGCGGCCAGGCCCAGTTCATCGACCTGTCCGTACCCGTCACCGACGACCGGGGCCTGGGGCCCGTACTGGAGTGGGCTCGCGCGCACCTGGACCAGCCGCTGTCGGTCGAGGACCTGGCACGGCGGGCGGCGATGAGCCCGCGCACGTTCTACCGCCGGCTCCAGGCGGCCACCGGGACGACGCCCCTGCAGTGGCTTCTCAACCAGCGGCTGGGTCGTGCGCAGAGCCTTCTGGAAGCCACCGACCTGCCGATCGACAAGATCGGTGAGCTGAGCGGACTGGGCACGGCGAACAATCTCCGGCATCACTTCGTCAAGCAGGTGGGGGTGTCGCCGGGGGAGTACCGGCGGGCGTTCCCGAGGGCGGTACCTGGCCGGGGCCCGCGCTGAGGGACGCGGCCCGTGGGTCGGCAGACGGCGCCCGGGCGCGCTCGCCGATGGCCGGCGCGCCGGTTCCGGCGCAGGTCAGCCGCCCCCGATGCGGTTGGTCGCGGTCCGCAACCACCCGGAGGTAACCTTAAATCCCTTGCTCCTGCTCCCCCGCGCAGGGGAGGTCCCATGACCGCTTGCGAGAGTCTGCGCCCCAGCAAGGCGGACGCGCCCCGCTACACACCCATCGCCGAGCACGGCCTGATCGGCGACATGCGCACCGCCGCGCTGGTCGGCACGAACGGCACCATCGACTGGTACTGCTGCACCCGCTTCGACGCACCCAGTGTCTTCGCGGCGATCCTGGACGCCGACCGCGGCGGGGCCTTCGAGCTCGCCCCGGACGTGCCCGCCCGGACGAAGCAGTTCTACTTCCCCGACACCAACATCCTGATCACCCGGTTCTTCGCGGACAACGGCGTCGGCGAGGTCCAGGACTTCATGCCGATCGTCGACGACTCGCGTGAGGCGGACCGCCACCGGCTGATCCGCCGGGTGCTGTGCGTGCGCGGTGCGCTCCCGTTCACCGTACGGGTGGCTCCCCGCTTCGACTACGGCCGGCAGACGCACACCGTGAGCACGCGGCAGGGCCAGACCGTCTTCGCCTCCCCGGACCTGTCCCTGGCGCTGACGTCCACCGTCCCGGTGCGGATCGACGGTCCGGACGCCTGGTCCTCCTTCACGCTGCAGGAAGGCGAGGCCGCGGTCTTCGCCCTCGACCGGATCGGCGGCGGGCTGGAGCCGCGGTCCTGCGCGGTGCTGGAGGCGGAGGAGCTGTTCGGCGCCACGGTGCGGTACTGGCGCGGCTGGCTGTCGCACTCCCGCTACCGGGGACGCTGGCGGGAGATGGTGCACCGCTCCGCGCTCACCCTCAAGCTGCTGACGTACGCGCCGACCGGTGCGATCGTGGCCGCCCCCACGGCCAGCCTGCCCGAGCAGATCGGCGGGGAGCGCAACTGGGACTACCGCTACGCCTGGGTGCGGGACGCCGCATTCTGCATCTACGCACTGCTCAGACTGGGATTCACGGACGAGGCCAAGGCCTTTGTGCACTTCCTGTCCGAGAACATCTGCCTCAACACCGGCTGCGACGGTCCGCTGCAGATCATGTACGGCATCGACGGTCGCAGCGAACTCCCCGAGGAAGAACTTCCCCACCTGGAAGGCCACTTGGGCTCGGCACCGGTCCGGATCGGAAATGACGCCGTCAACCAACTCCAACTGGATATCTACGGGGCCCTGATCGATTCCCTGTATCTCTACGACAAATGGGGAGAGCCGCTGTCCAGCGACCACTGGGACACCGTCGGAAAGCTGGTCGAATGGGTCTGCGACAACTGGGACCAGCCGGACGAGGGCATCTGGGAGACCCGCGGCAAGATCCAGAACTTCCTCTACTCGCAGCTGATGTGCTGGGTCGCGATCGAACGGGCGATACGGATCGCCACCCACCGTGGCCTGCCGGCGGATATGCTCCGCTGGTCCCGGGCCCGCGACGCGATCTACCGACGGATCATGGACCGCGGCTGGTCCACGGAGCGCAGGGCGTTCGTCCAGCACGAAGGCGACGATGTTCTCGACGCCTCCGTGCTGATGATGCCGCTGGCCAAATTCATCTCGCCCACCGACCCGAAATGGCTGTCGACCCTGGACGTATTGGGTGAGGACCTGGTCTCCGACTCCCTGGTCTACCGCTACGACCCCCGCAGCAGTCCCGACGGACTGCGCGGCGAAGAGGGCACCTTCTCGATCTGTTCCTTCTGGTACGTCGAGGCGCTCTCCCGCGCCGGCCGCGTGGACGAGGCCCGTCTCGCCTTCGAGAAGATGCTGACGTACGCCAACCATGTCGGGCTCTACGCCGAGGAAATCGGCCGCACCGGCGAACAGATCGGCAATTTCCCACAGGCCTTCACCCACTTGGGACTCATCAGCGCGGCGTTCAACCTGGACCGGGCGCTGGGGTGACGTCGGAGGACGAGGGCCCCCGCCACCACTGAACCGTGACCCGCGGCCTCGGACCCTCCGCGTACGGCTGCTGGACCGACGGATGTAGTGCCGGCCCCGGCAGTTCGTACCGCAGGAGGGTTTGCCGGGCCGTTCGTGTCCTGCGCGCCGGAGTGCGGCATCAGGCCCGATGACCCGGGCACACGTAGGGCTCGGAGACCTGGCGGAGAGGTGTGCGGAGGTCGGAGCCCATGACGGCGACGGTGAAGGCGAGGTATCAGCGAGCGGGGGAGCGGGGGTCGGCCTGGCGGCCTTGGCAACGGGCGCTGCTCGGGGGAGCGGTGATGGCGGGTGCGCTGGGGACCGGGAACGCGGTGGGGGAGGCGGGTGCCCGGGCGCTCGACATCGGGGGGTATGCGGGCCGGTTGCTGCCCGCCGTTGTCGTGAGCGCGCTGGCCGTGCCCGCCGTCGTGGGGTTACGGGCCGGGCGGCCGGCGCGGCGTCGGCCGCTGGGGCTGGGTCCGCCGTCCGCGGTGGCGGCGGGCCTCGCCCGCGGCATCGTGGTCACGGGGTGGTGTGCGGCCCTGGTGCTCGCGGGCGGCACCGCGGTCGGATGGGTCCGGTGGTCCGGGCTGGCGCCTGTCGCCCTCGCCTCGTTCCTGGTGGGCAATGCCCTGGTGGCCGTGCTGTTGGAGGCGTTGCCGGAGGAGCTGACGCTGCGTGGTCACGCCTGGGCCTCGTTGCGCGAGCGGTTCGGCGGGGCGGTCTCGGCTCTGGGGACGACGACGGTCTTCCTGCTGGTACCGGCCGCGTCCACCGTGGTGCAGGCCGGGGTGGCGCACGTGGTGGGGGTGAGCGCTCCGCCCGTCGGACTCGCGCCCGCCGGGCAGGACCCTCTCGCGTACCTGGTGCTGCTCACGGTCTTCGGCCTCACGCTGGTGGCCGCGCGGACGGCACCGGGGCGGGCGCCGCTGTGGACGGCGATCGGTGCCCACCTCGCCCTGCTCAGCGTCAACCGGGTGGTGTTCGAGGGGGACCGGCGCTCGGCGGGCTGGTCGGCGAGCATCGCTCCGGACCACGCCGCGGCCTTGGAACTGGCCTGTCTGCTGGCCACGGCGGCGGCCTTCCTCGGGACGCGGCTGCTGGCCTCCCGCAGGGGCGTACGGGCCCGGCGTCCGATCGACGCGTGCGGGTCGGGTACGCGCCTGCGTCGTCAGGCGCGGTCGGCCAGCACGAGGTTCGCCGCGAAGCCCAGGAAGGTGATGCCGCTGACCTGTTCCATGCGGCGGCGGAAGGACCGGCGTCGGGCCCGCTCGCCGAGGGCGGAAGCGGCCCGGGAGAGCACCGCGAACCAGATCGCCAGCTCCGCGACGTCGATCGCCGTCAGCAGCAGAGTGGTGCTGAAGACGGGTGCCCCATGGGGGATGAACTGCGGAATCAGGCTCATATAGAACACGCCCGCCTTGGGGTTGAGCAGGTTGGTGGCGAGCCCGGCGCGGAAGGCGGCGAGCCGTCCGTGGGAGGCGGCGGGGGAGGCATCGGCGGTGTCGCCCGTCGCGTCCGTCTCCCCGTCATGCGGCCCGGGTTGCCTGGACCGCCACAGTGCCGTGATGCCCAGCCACGCCAAGTACAGGGCGCCGGCGATGCGCAGGGTGTCATAGGCCAGGCGGGAGGCGGTGAGCAGTGCGGTGAGCCCGACGGCGGTCGCCAGGCCCCATGCGAGGCAGCCGGTGATGATGCCCAGGGCGGCGGCGTATCCGCCCGTCCGGCCGTGTGCGACGGAGGTCCGGACCACGAGCAGAGTGTCCAGTCCCGGGGTGACGTTGATGAGCGCGGCGACGCCGGCGAAGGCGAGGGTGGCGGTGAGCATGTCACGAGGCTAAGGGCGGCGGCTCGTCCCCGCGCTGCCGCGGACATGCGCGGGGACGAGCCGGCTTACCGGGTGCGGCTATCTGCGACTACTGGTGAAGCTCCCGAAGCCGCGAGGCTTTACAGCGGCCGTGCCCACAGGTCCCACTGGAGGCCCGAGCCGTCGCAGAAGGGGTCGGCCCACTTGCCGCTGCTGACCAGGTCGGTGCCGGCCGCCTGGCATCCGCTGAGGGTCCAGAACTTCTTGCCGGTCCACACCGTTCCGGGAGGACCGTCCATCGGCTTGACCTTGTGCTGCGCGGAGGCGGTGGTCGGCGCGGCGGCCTCGGTGCCGGTGGTGGCGTGGGCCTGGGCGGCGCCGCCCAGGCTGACGACCGTGAGCGCGGCGGCAGCGAGTGCGGTGGTCAAAGTTCGCTTGTTACGCACGTGATGTCCTTTCCCCGTAGTGACGTTGCTTGTTTGCGGGCCCGTCGCTCCGTACACGGATGCGGGGGCTGCGACGTATGACAGCACGCGCTGTGACGTGGGTCACATGTGTGGTCCTGGTCGGCGTTCGGCGAGGACCTCATCGATGACGTGGTGCGCGATCGCGGCCATCACCGGGTTCGTCTCCTGGTAGTAGCCACATTCCATGAGGGCGACGGACAGCGCCCAGCCGCGCCCTCGCGCCCAGGTCGCCTCGTCGGCGTCCAGCGCGGCCCGGAAGGCGCCGCGCGCGCCGGCGGGCAGCACGTACCACGCCGCGATGAGGTCGACCGCGGGGTCCCCCACGCCCAGGCACCCGAAGTCGATGACGGCGCTGAGCCGTTCACGGGCCATCAGCAGATTTCCGGGCTGCAGATCGGCGTGGATCCAGACGGGCGGGCCGGGCCACGCGGGCGCCTCCAGGGCCGTGTCCCAGACCGCGCCCGCGGCATCGGCATCGATGGTTCCGCGCAGTTCCTCGATCGCGGCGCGGGTCGCGGCGTCCCGCGCCGCCAAGGGTTCACTGCGGTACGAAGGGGGCCCGTCCGCCGGGGCGATGCGGTGCAGCGCGGCGACGAACTCCGCCAGGTCCTTGGCCAGTCGGCCGGGATCGGCGATCCGGCCGACGACCGGCGTCTCGCCCTCGAGCCAGCGGTAGACGGACCAGGGGAAGGGGTAGCCCTCAGCGGGCGCTCCCATGCCCAGCGGTTCGGGGACGGCGACCGGAAGCGGCGGGGCGAGCCGGGGCAGCCACCGGTGCTCCTTCGCCACGTCGTCGGCGGCTCCCGCGATGCGGGGGAGCCGTACGACCAGGTCCTCACCGAGCCGGTACATCACATGGGACGTGCCGGCGGATTCGACCAGCGTGACGGGGAGGTCCGCCCACTGCGGAAACTGCGTGCCGAGCAGCCGCCGTACGAGGGAGTCGTCGATGTCCACCTCGTCGGCGTGCATCCTGCGTGTGCTCATCACTGCCTTCCTCGGCCTCACTAGGGCCTGTCTGATGGTTCGGTGACTTACCGAGACGAGAACTCGTGACCGTTGCGGCCATACGCCTGTGGCTTCGTGCAGGACCCGTCACACGGAACGTAGCCGGTCCCGGGCCCCCTCCCCGGGTGCGGCCGCCGGCACCGCGGCCCTGGCCGGGGAGGGAGGCCGCCGTCTAGGGGGCGATGATCACTTCGTACCACTCCATCTCGAGGATGCGGTCCGCGACGACGGCTCGGCCGAGTTCACCCCCCGCCCCCGTGTTCTCGGGCAGGGGCACATGAGCCCGGATACAGGGCGCGTTAGTACCGTGGGGGCCGGCCCGTACGACATCGACGCGCCACACCCCGGCGGTCTTCCTGGGGATGATCTCCGTGCACTCGGAGCCGTTCGTGCCACCCTGCACGGAGCTGGCGAAGGGAAACTCGTCGCAGGAGTCGTCCGTGACGCTGGGGTCCTTCTTGAACGGGTCCGGGGCCGCCGTGCACGACTGCCTGCGCTTCTTGGCCGCCTCCGTCTGCCCACCGGAATTACGCTGCAGCGGCTTCGTCTCGGTGCCGAAGTTGCCGCCCTTGAGGTTGCTCTGCGCCCACCCGTAGGCGACGGCGGCGGCCCCGTAGGCGGATTCGCGGATGGTCACGTTGGGCAGGTGTCCCCTCACGATGCAGCCGGGGTACTGGCCGACCTGCGCATCACAGCGCAGCTCGTGGCCGTTCCAGGTCACCGGGTTCGCAGGGCCGCCGCCCGCGTCAAGGATCTCCCCGAGCGATGTATAGGTGGGGGAGATGAACGAGTAACTGCCCTTGGCGACAGTGGAGGTGAAGGACAGGTTCCCGGTCCTCTCGTCGCCCAGCGCCAGCTCGACGGGCGCGCCGCCCCAGGCCGGTGCGTCCACGGTGCACAGGCCGCTGCAGGTGGCGGACAGGTCCATCGACACGGTCTTCGCGTTGCCCCCCATCTCGGTGGCCTTGACGGCGATGTTCTCCGTCCATTTCCCGCTGGAGGAGCTCAGGCGAGCGAAGCTCACGGCCTCGACGACGGAGCGCCCTATCTCCTTGCCCGTTGGTGTCGAAGGCCCAGTTCGTGAACTTCTCGCCCCAGCAGTAGTTGTGCCGGTCGGAGTCCCGGCCGTTGGCGCACGCACCGTCCGAGACGCCGCGCACGATGCGTTCGGTGACAGTGACGGGGTCGGCGACGGGCACCGCCTTGGCACAGGTCCAGCCGGTGCCCTGGCGGCGCGCCTGGGAGCCCGGGGCTGTGGCCTTGCATGTGCCGTAGCCCTTGGGGGCGGCCTTGGCGGGTGCGGCGGCGACCGGTGAGGTGCCCAGGGCGAGGAGGGTCGCGGTGAGGGCGAGTGCGGCTACGGCCGCGAGCAGGCGTCTGAGGCGTTTCAAAGGGTGGTTCCCCTCAATCGGTGGTGTACGGGTCCACCAGGGATCGAACCGGGCCGCCGCCCGCGCGCACAGGGGCGGAATAAGACCCTCTATGATCATTTTTGGCCCGTTGCGGGCTCACACCACCACCCCCGTGGCCGCTACGTTCACCCCTTGACCGAACACACACAACCAGGGGGAAAGGGCAACGATGCGCCCCTTAAGACCCGTCAGCCGCATAGGCAGAACACTCATGGCCTGTGCCGCCTCGGCCGCTGTAGCCACCGTGGGACTTGCCGTCTCACCGGCCGCCGCCGCACCCGCCGAGCCCGCCACCACCACGCAGGTCGAGCCCGGCGGCGCCTGCACGGCGGCCGACCTCGGCACACGGCACCCGTACATCAAGACCTCCGAAGTGACCCCGACGATCACCCACTTCAAAGGCTGGTACGTCACCGCCGGCTCGACCGGTACCCAGTCCGTCAACACCAGCGTCCAGACGACCATCTCGGTGTCCGTCGGCCTCACCGGCAACGTCGAAGGTAGCTTCGCCGTCGAGACCCTCGGCAAAGTCGGCGCGAGCCTGGGCCTGAACGTGCAGGTGAACTACACCTCCACCAGCAGCACGTCGACGGCCGTCACGTGGAACTTCCGCAATCCCGGCTATTACGGCCTCTACAAGGGCACCAAGAAGGTCACCGGTACGTACGGCAGCCTCCACTGCAACCGCGTCCAACAGGACGACGGCAGTTGGGCGCTGAAGTGGATCGAAGGGGCCGACACCGGCAGCTACACCACCTTCACCACCCTCGAAGAAGGCGCGGTGCGCTGCGAGGACAAGGTCCCCGCCAACAGCATCATGCGCAAGGCGCAGGACCTCCTCGACTGCGGCTCCGCCACCGCCACCGCGAAGCACCCGGCCGGGCCGGTCCCCTCGGCGAAGGCCGCCAAAGCCAAGCACGAAGCCGAAAAGGCCGCCAAGGCTGAGAAGAGCGTGAAGGCCACCGGGAGCCCGGCCCCCGCCACGCGGGCCGCCCTGAACTGCCGACCCGCCGTCTACAAGATCGACGTCCCCGGCAAGCCCCTGAACTGGAGCGCACCGCTCCTGGCCAACGACGGCATCCGCCTGCGCGAATCCACCTTCTTCAGCGCCCACCTGGACAACTGGCGGCTGTGCAATGTGACGGAGCACAACGGGGTCATCGAGGCGTCCCTGTGGAACTGGGGCAACGGCGGATGCGCGACCGTCCCGGCGAACATCGCCAACCAGGAGCAGGCCTACCTGACGACGGCCACCTGCGGGGAGGACGACCTCCAGCGGTTCTACATCTACCGCGACGTACCCGGCAGCTCGAAGATCGGTGTGCAGAACAAGTACACCGGCTCCATGATGGGCCACGACCGGTACGCGGACGGGGAGTTGATCCGCCAGTACTCCAGCGGCAGGCAGGACGGTACGGGTACGTACACCCTGACCGGAGTCTGACGGCCCCCACCCCGTGAGCGCGGCCCCGCACGTGAACCCCCGGCCTCCCGGTTCCGTGCGGGGCCTTCCGCGTCTCTACCCCGAGCCCAGCTTGGTGCAGTAATCCCGTTGCCACTCCTTGGCCTGCGCTGGACGGTCTGACGAACAACCGCTCATCAGGACAGCCGCAATGGCAGGGTCCGGCAGACGGAACCCAGCCCGGATCGCCCACTGAACGCAGGCTGCAGACGTCAGGAGGCAACCCGCATGGAGGCTTTCGCCCGCTCGTACACCTGGCGGGTACGTTCCTTGCCGCCGGGGTCGTTGCTCTGCACCCGCAGCACGATGGTGCCTTTTGGTGCCACCACCGCGAGCTTTCGGACCCAGATGTCGGGCATAGTGGCCGGCGGTTGGATCCGGTAGTCCATTTCCGCTGCCGGCTTTCCGGCGACCGTCGTCGAGTCGTTCCCATGCCTGTCGTGCGTGTACTCGCCGTAGTTGGCCATGCCCTCGCCGTCGTGGCCGCCCAGTACCCGGCGGGGGTTGTCGCCCTTCACGTCGTCGATATCAACGGAGAGCTTCACCTTCTCCTTCCCCACTCCCAGGTCGAGGTCACAGGCAAGGGTGTAGCGGCCCCACGTCTTCGTGCTCGGGTCGTTCGGTTTGAGCGGCTTCGCCTTCCAGGGCCCGCCCACCTCGAACGTCACCGGCAACTCGCACGCCGAACGGGGACCGCCCACCGACTCAACGGATTCGCGCTCGTCCCGCGCACACCCGACGGCTGCTCCCACCAGCAGCGCGGCGCCAAGCACCCAGGACGCCTGTCGGCGTACGTGGCTCCACATCAAGGCCCCTCCCTCTGGTTCCGCCGAACGGTAGCCGACTTCCGTAAAACGACTCAACTGACGTGATTCAAGCCGAACGGCTGCAATAGCTGCGTATTGCTCAGGAAGGCTCTGCACCCGGTCCACGGCTTCGCCGGAGTCAATGACCGGTCGAAGCCGTGGTCCAGGAAGGAGCTTCCGTACGGGCGCGCTCCCCAGAGGTCCATGGGAGAACAGCTCATCAAGCCCGCGGCGGCTACCTGATCTCCGATCCGTCAGACAGGCCCTACGGGGCCACTCGCCAGCTCAGCGACCCGGCCAGCAGTTTGCGCAGTGCCGGGTCACGGACTGCCTTCGTGCGGTCGGTGGCGCGGGCGGTGACCGTGTGCCGCTTGCCGTCCGCGGGGACGCCGAGCGTCCGCGGCACGACCGAGGTCTTGCCGCGCGCGGCCTTGCGCTCGCGGCCGTCGACGTACCACTTGACCTGCGCCGAGGAGGGCACGGTGACCCGGATGCGGTCCCCGCGGTGCAGTGCGCGGTCGGTGGCCACCGGGCTGCTGAGCGCGCTCGCGTAGCGGTAGAAGCCCGCGATCATCGCCTCGCGGCCGGGGAGGTTGAACTCGCGGCCCAGCGTCCGCATGATCGAGTTCTCCGTGGGCCGGTTGAGGCCGTACTGGTAGTAGCCGCCGCCCTCGTACGCACCGACCGGGCCGCCGTCCGGCGACTCCTGGCCGAGCCAGCGGTACCACTTCTGCTGCTGGGAGCCCATCTCCTCGGCGGACAGCTTGGTGAGGTTGACCTCGGTGGGCTCGGGGCCGGTGTAGGTGCCGGACTGGCCGTAGTCGTACTCGTCGGCGAGCTTGCCGAGCGAGTGGCCGGTCTCGTGCACGGCGATCTGGTCGGACTGGTCGTTGTCGGAGGAGGCGGTGGCGATTCCGTCGTAACCGACCTGCGAGGAGACGTCGTTGTAGCCCGCGCCGCCGTACTTGGTGGAGTTGGAGAGGACGACGACGAGGTCGGCGGCCGGAGCCTTGGAGGCGTACGACTCGACCTTGCCGGTGTCGACGCAGAGCAGGCGCTCGATGCCGTCGCAGTAGAAGGCCGAGTCGAGCGCGGTGTCGCGGACCACGTCCTTCGTGGGGTCGCCGGAGACGCCGGACTCGTTGGAGACCGCGTCGACCGCCCAGACGTTGAACAGGCCGGTGTACGAGGCGTAGGGCTCCACGGCGGTCATCTTGGCCCACTTGGCACGGACGTCGGCGTGGAAGTCCTCCTGCTGGTCGGCGGTGTAGCCGTCACCGACGAAGGCCACGTCGAGCTTCTTGTCGACCGGGCCGTTCCGCACGATCGTCGTGACATCGCCGTCGCCCGCGGCGATGGCGGCCTTGTCGGAAGCGGAGAGTGGCTTGGAGGCCGGGACGGTGGCCTCACGAGGGTGGGAGCCCGAACCGGTGAAGTACTCGACCTTCTGGGTGCGTTGGGTGTGCGGGGCCGAGGTGGCTCCCTGGGCGGTGGCCGCGACGGCCGTCGTGGCGGCCAGCGCCGCGACGGCCAGTCCGGCGGAGACCGCGGTGCGCACGGATATGCCGACGGATATGCGTCTGATCATGGGGGGTTTCCTTCCGAAGCCCGCCGTAGGGAAGGCGGGTTGAGACGGATTGAGCGCGCTCAACGTAAGCGCTGCGGAAGGACGCGGGCAACGGAAGTGGCTCAAGTGTCCAGATGGAGGGATGAGTTCGGGACGGTGGCGGGCGGTTTCCTCGCCCGCCACCGTCCCGATGCGGCTCAGACCTCGATGATGAGCTTGCCGGGCACGTGGCCCGCCTCGCTCAGCTCCTGGGCCTTGGCGGCGTCGGCGAGCGGGAAGGTCTCGGCGACCGGTACGGTCAGCCGCCCCGCGACCGCGAGGCGGGCCTGCGCGGCCAGGCCCGCCACGACCTGCTCCGACGGCGTACCGCCCGCGGAGAACGGCACGCCGTGATCGGCGGCCTGCGGATCGGCGATGGTGACGATGCGGTCCGTGGTCCCGCCGCGCAGTGCGATGGAGACCGGCAGCGCGTCATGGCCGGCCGCGTCGAAGACCGCGTCCACGCCCTGCGGAGCGGCCGCCCGGACCCGGTCGGCCAGGCCCTCTCCGTACGCCACCGGGACGGCGCCCAGCGCGCGCAGGAAGTCGTGGTTGACCGGCGACGCGGTACCGATCACCGTGGCGCCCAAGGCCACCGCGAGCTGGATGGCGACCTGGCCGACCGCCCCCGCCGCGCCGTGCAGCAGCAGCGTCTCGCCCGCCGTCAGGCCCAGCAGATCCAGTACGCGCTGCGCGGTCTCACCGGCGACGGGCAGCGTCGCCGCGGTCGCGAAGGAGAGCTCGGCCGGCTTGGGTGCGATGTCTCCCGCGATGGCGTACTCCGCGTACGCACCGGTCCTGGTCCAGCCGAAGACCTCGTCGCCGACGGCCAGCCCGTCCGCCGCCCTGCGGTCGGTGGTGCCCCCGCCGTCGGCGCCGATCGCGTCGACGACCCCGGCGAACTCCAGGCCGGGCACGGCGGGGAACGTCGTCGGGTAGTACTGCTCCATCCACCCGTAACGCCGCTTGTAGTCCAGCGGATTGACGCCGATCGCCACGACCTTGACCCGTACTTCACCCGGGCCGGGCTCCGGCTTGTCGGTCTGCCCGAACGTGAGCACGTCCGAGCCGCCGAACTCGTTGTAGATGATCGCCTGCATGTGGAAACTCCCCGCTGGATGCACTGACTCACTGACTCACTGATGCACTGATGCGCTGAACGCACTCATGCGTTGGACGCACTGGCTACGGCGTATGCGTTGTATGCGTTGTATGTCTGACCTGTGCTGCATATGCCGCATGTGCTGGATCGGTTGATGGCTTCAGCTTCGTCGGTGGGGTGGGGTCCGGCCGCCGGCCATCAGGACAGTCCGGCCTGGCCGAAAGGCCAGCGTTCGCCCCGGCGTCGCTGGCTACGCTGGAGTACATGGAGATGACCGGATCCGGATCCGTACCCGCCCTGACCGCCGCCTACGAGGTGATCCGCCAGCCGCTGGGCGAGATCCTGCCGCGACTCTCCACACTCCTGGCCGAACTGGTCCCGCACCGGGCGGCGGCCGAACTCTCCACGCACTGTGCGCACTCACCGTTCAAGACGTACGGCGATGCGGAGATCATCGGCCGGCTCTCCACCGCCGACCTGGCTCCGCTGCTCGCCACGGGCACCCCGGGCCGCCCGTGGCAGGGCACCCTCCCCCTCGCCGGCGCCGAGCGCCCCGTGCTCGCCGTGACGAGCCATGCGACACCTCGGGGGGCCGTTCTGCTGCTCGTACGGGAGGCGGACGGCGGCGGAGAAGGCGACGGAGGCGGGAACGAGGGCGGGCTGTCGGCGGTCGACGAGCCTGCCGCCGCGCTCGTACAGGCCCTGTGGGACGTGGTGACCAGCCACTTCGACCGGCTGGCGGCCGAGGCCGTGCCCGGGGCGCTGGCCCGCTCGCGGACCGCCGCCGGGACCCGGGCCCAGGTGATCGCGGAGCTGGGCGAGGCGTACTCGGCCGCGCTCACCGGCCTGCTGGGTGTGCTGCGCAGCCGCACCCTCGACGATGCGGCGGCCCGCGCCACCGCCACGGATCTGGCGGTCTCGGCGCTGGTGGAGCTGCGGGCGGAGGCGGAACGCGACCAGGAGATCGCCGAGGAGCCGGCCGGACAGGCCTTCGCCCGGCTCGCCGAATCGCTCCGGCCGCTCGTGCGCTACAGCCCCGTCCGTCTGGAGCTGGGCGCGCCCGACTCCCAGCGGACGGTGGCCGCCGACGTGGCGCACACGGCACGCGTGATCGTGCGGGCCGTGCTGCTGAAGGTCCTGGAGCAGGAGACCGTGACCCGTGTCCATGTCGGCTGGCAGCTCACCGACGCCGAACTGCGCGCGACCGTACGCGACGACGGGCCGGGCACCCTCACCCCCGACGGGCTGGCAACAGGCCGGGTCACCGACCGTCTCGACGTACTGAACGGGCGGCTGGACGTCGATGCCGTACCCGGCTGGGGGACCACGGTGTCGGCGACGATCCCGCTACGGGTATCCCAGGACCCGGCCCCCGACCCGCTCATCGCGTTGGGCGAACGGGAACTGGAGGTGCTGGCCCGGCTCGCGCTCGGCCATCGCAACCGGGCGATCGCCCAGGAGCTGCACATCAGCGAGTCGACGGTGAAGTTCCATGTCGCGAAGATCCTGACCAAGCTGGGTGTCGGGTCCCGCGGTGAGGCGGCGGCGCTCTTCCACACGGTGGCGTAGGAGCGTCGCCGTAGGGACTTCCCGCGGTGGCGAGCGACCGTCGGGGGGCCGGGGCAGCGGATCAGGTCAGGCGAGGTGCTTGCCGTTGTCCACGTGCCGGGCCCGGGGCACGCCGCTGAACCGTGCGGCCTGCCCGCCCGGCGCCGTACGCATCGTCCGCTCCGCGCCCGCACGTTGCTCGTCGGCCTCGGCCACCGGTGTCACATCGGTCCAGTAGATGTCGAGCATCGTCCGCAGCGACGTCGGCTCGCTCGCCGGCCCTATCGGCACCGTGATCTGGTCCAGGGCGCGCCACAGTTCGTAGTCGGCCTGCTCGGCGATGCCGCCGGCCCTGGCGTGCGCGGCCTGGTGCTTGTGCACGGCGAGGGCGAGGTCGCGCAGGCGGTCCCGGTGGTTCTGGGCGACCTGGTGGTTCAGGGAACGGTTGAGGTCCTTCTTCGCCTTGTTGATCTCCGACAGGGCGTTCTGCACCGTCCGGCTGAAGTTCGCCGCGCGGTGCCGCCATGCGTCGTACTCCCGCTTCGAGGCGAACCACTCCTCCTTGCCGGCCTGCCCGCGGGCGAAGCACGCCAGCCGGAACTGCTCGCGCTCTTCCCGCCGTTTGCGCAGCACCGACGAGTTGCGTTGGAAGAGCGTGTTGAGGGCGCCGCGGGTGCGGTCGATGAGGGCGGGGTCGATCAGCACCGCCCAGACGTCCGGGTCACGCGCCGGGGGGTGGGCGTGGTCGAGCACCAGTTGTTCGTAGTCGGAGTCGTCGAGCCGGGCCAGGCGCTGTGCGTCCATCAGTCGGCCTCCAAGCCGGTGGTGGGCTGCTCCTTCCATGGTGACGGCTGGGTGTGACAGTCGGGCAGGGCGCACGGGGAGGGAGCGAATGCGCCCCTGGCATGGGCCGGGCACACATCGAGGTGAACGGAGGCGGGCGGACTTCCGTATCCCTTGGTAGCCGTGCCTCTGGAGGGCACCGGTCCACGATGCGAGGAGGGCTCATGACCGACCCTGGTTTCCCATCGATCCAGGCGCTGCCGGACGGCGACGCCGAGGTGTCCTTGGTGGTGCGCCTGACGTGGGAGGACGTCGCCGCGCTGGGCCAGGATGCGGCCCGCCTCGCGGCCCGGGTGAAGCGCCCGGTGACCCTGGACGAGGCCGCCAGTCACCGGCTGCGGATCCGGCCGCCGGCGCCCCAGCCCAAGACGGTGCCGCAGGAGCAGCGGGCGCAGCCGGCCGTCGCCGGGACGACCGTGTCGACGCTGCCGGCCCGCTCCCCGCAGGAACAGGCCCGGCAGGCGATCGAGAAGATCAACGGCACCGCCGTCGGGCATGAGACCGCGTAGCCGGGACGCGCGCCGGCTCAGCAGTGCTCGTCGGTGTAGCCGTCGGCGCCGGCCGGCCGGACATCGCGATCGCGCAGGGTGATGGACAGGCTCTCGCCCCAGGAGCGGCAGGCGGCGGCGAAGTCCTTCTTCCGGTACTCGACGACGAAGATCCTGTTGTCGTAGGCGTCCGCGAAATCGCTGCATTCCTTGTAGCGGGTGCATTCTTCGACGATGGCGAAGTCGAAGCCGATGCGCTCGCGCCGGGGCAGCAGATCGGTGGTGTTCTTCTGGGCGATGGCCAGCTGCCGCTGATGCGCGCGGCGCGCGAGGAGTTCGGCGAAGGCGGCCGCGTGGCGGGCGGTGAGCCTGTTCCGGGAGCGCTCGTAGGAATCGAGATTGTCGGGTTCCACGGCGTCATATCCGGCCTCGGCGCAGCCGTCGATCCAGGGGCCGACGACGTCCATCAGCGCCTCGCGTTTGGCGGCGGTGGAGATATCGAGCAGCGGCTCGTCCCAGCCCCGGTCGATGACGGGCTTTCCGTCCTCGTCGCGCAGCAGGAGTTCGGGGTGGCGGGCCTGCCAGGTGTCGACGGCGTCGGGCTGGGCCTGGAAGGCATTGACGTAGCAGATGTTGTAGAGACCGGGAACGGGCTTGGCGGTGCGGTCGCGGGCGACGGCCCGTACCGTGCGGGGTGGTGCATAGGCGCCGCCGAGCTGATAGTCGAACACGGCGTTCGCGACCGGCGGCCGCACGGAGTCGGTGTCCTGCCGGGGGCGGGCGGCGGAGCACGCCGTGCCGAGCGCCAGGGCCAGGACAGCGGCGCCCAGGGCGAAGTGGCGGAGCGATGGCATGGCCGGAGCCTACGCGTGGGGGGCCGGGACTTCGCCGTCCGGGTGACACCCGTGTCGCGAGGGGATCCGTGATTCGCTCGACTACTCGGCCCCTTTCTCACTCACGCGATCGCATGGCGTCGGACCCGCGGCGGCGAGGCTCATCGGGTCTTTTCCGTACGACGTTCATACTGCCACCGGACACCGACACTTCTGATCCAGCGGAAATGACGGCTTTCATTTCCTTGAACCGGGCGGGTGGCGAGAGGACGGGAATGCCCGAGGAGTTTTCGCAGCGGCGCCGGGCGACGGCTTGGCTGCACGGCCCTGACGGACAATTCGAGGAACACAGCGAAGAGGACGACCTCGGGCCCGGGCATCCCGCGCTGCGGGACAGCCGGCTCTACCGCAGGGTGAGCGGAGTGGACCGGCACGCCAGGGAAGTGAGCGAGAAGGAACTCGCCGCCCTGGGGGATCCCATGGCCACCGTGTTCTTCCAGCGGAACAGTTTCCCCATGGCCGTGGAGGAACTCCTGGACGGACTTCCCCGTGTCGCGGATCAGCCCAAGGTCTACCTGGTCAGCGAGTCGGGAACGATCCCGCCCGCCGACGCACCGCACCTGCGGCGGGACATCCGCTTCGCCCTCACCTACGCCGTACGGGGCAACGAGGCCGACCTGCTGATCAGCACCGGCGCCAACAGCGACCCCAGGACCACGTTCCTCCAGGTCGCCGCCTGGGACGAGGCGAACCAGGTCTTCAACTACTACATGCGGATCACCCCCGCCTGGGTGTGGACCGGCAACTCCTGGGACGCGCTGGCCGCCGCCTCCCGCGGCAGCGGCTGCTTCGACAGCCACGTCAACGGCAGCGTCGTGATGAAGGAACTGAAGCAACCCTGGATCAACTGGCAGTCCCAGTCCGCCGCCATCCAACTCGACGCGGACGACCCCCTGCGGGCCAACCCCCTGTACCAGCGGGTGATCGGCGCGGAGAACCTGGAATCGACGGTCCGCTCCCAGATCGACCGCTGGACGCGGGCCAGGCTGCGCGCGGTCACCGCCGGCGCCACCGTGGAGAACCCCGACCACCTCCTGCGGCAGCTGTTCACCACGACGGCCGTCAACCTCACCAGCACCGCCACCCAGAGCGCGGCCGTCGACCGCGGCGGTGACGATCCGCTGCCGCTGCCGATGGGCTTCTGGCTGAACAACGACGCGCTGCTCGACGACCTCGGGATCGAGGTGGACGCCACCGTCCCGGCCACCACCGCCACCCTCTACGCCGACAGCCTCGACACCTTCGGCTTCCGGCTGGAGGAGAAGGCCAGCGGCTTCAGCCGGCCCGGAGACACCTTCTTCGCCTTCGTGGTGCCCGAAGCCGCCCTGGAGGACAACAGCGTCGTACGGGCCATGTGCGAACAGCAACTGATCTCACCGAAGTTCGCCGCCTGCGCGCTGATGGTCGACTTCCCCAACCCCGTCTTCAGCGCCCACCGCGCCCGGCTGATGCGGTACGTGCCCACCGAGGCCACCGCCGCCGAAGGACTCGGCGACCGGATCGCCCAGCGGATCCTGGAGGCCGCCGGCCAGCTGACCGCCTACAGCCCCGAAGCCCAGTTTGCGGCGAACTGGACCCGCCCGGACGCCACTTGGCGCGCGGACTTCTCCCGACGGCTCACCGACTACCTGGCGAAGGTCCGGCAACGGATCACCACACGAGAAGGCTTCGACGACTACGTCCTGCTCGCCGAGTCGCGCCGCAGGCAGTTCAAGGCGATGAAGCTCCACGAGTTCGAGCTGACCCTGCCCACCACCGACATCCCCGCCACCGCCCCGCCGCTGCGGATGCGCGAGGACGCCACCGTGACCGACCAGCCCTGACGGCGCCGCCACCGCGACCGCACAGATGCGAGGAGCACCACCATGACCACCATCAGCAGCTATGGACCGCCCGGGGGACTGACCGACCTCGGCGAATTCGGCCGCAAGGCGTGGGACGTCTTCGTCTCGGACAACATCGACGCCGCCATCCAGGGCCCCGACCCCGGCGAGGTGCTCCACGACAGCCCCCGGTCGCAGTTCTACAACCTCACCAAGACCGACACCGCCGCCGACGCCCGGACCGCCACCGTCAGCTGGACGGCCTTCCCCCGCATCCTCAAGATCAGCTCCACCTCCGACGCGCAGCGCTGGAAGAAGGCCGAGGCCAGCCGCAAGGCCCAGGACGAGTACTGCGAGTGGAGCGTCACCCGCCGCGACGGCAAGATCACCAAGGCCGCCTTCACCTGCGAGAGCCCCGAGTACTGGGACGTCCTGGTGAAGACCAGCCCGGAGACCGTGCTCCGCCTCTACCGCCGGCACATCAGCCCCGACGTGCAGGAGAGCGACCTCTTCGTCAACGGCGAGTACGACCGGGCCAACAAGTGGAACAGCACCACGACGAACGGTGCGATGCACCTCATCCAGAAGAACAACACCCTTGCCGCGGAGATCGAACTGGCCGCCGCGGGCACCATCCGCCGGGTCGTCGACGGAACGGAGCTGACCGCCGAACAGGAGCTCATCAAGTGCAGCGCCTACGGCCAGGCCGAGCGCAACAGCGACCCCCACATCGGCGCGTCGGTCAACGCGCTCGCCCGCCAGAAGGCGTCCATCAGCCTCGCCGACCCCGTGGGCCTCTACTTCGACGGCCTGTCCACCGAGGGCTGGGCCACCCCCGACGGCTCCGACCCGCAGAGCTACTGGACCTATGAGCGCGGCGAGGCGGACCACCGCGTACGCGCCGTCTACGAGGTCCCCGCCGGCAAGGACTTCACCGTCGGCGACATCACCATCAACGGCCGGCCCATCCAGTACGGCGCCCAGATCGCCGACTTCATCACCATCAAGCTCATGGCCGTCGCCTGCCGCTTCGGCCAGAGCACCACCGAGCCGCAGACCGCCTGCAAACAGGAGGTCGCCACCGAACTCGCCCGCCCGGAGGAGGCCTTCCTCGCCAGCGCGTTCTCCGCGTACGGATACCTCGGCACCGCACCCGGGCGGGCCCTGCGGCCCACCCGGAACGCCTGACGGCGCCGCGGTCACCGCTCGATGTGGGGCCTCAGCTCCGGCGCCAGGGCCATGGTCAGGGCCCGGAAGATCTTCACCTCCGGGTCGGCGTCGTCCGCCCGTACGGCGAGGTAGCTGCTCTCCCAGGGCGCGTCCAGCACCGGTACGAACGCCGCCCCCGGCCACGCGTAGTAGCGGGCGAAGGACTTCAGCCCCGAGCCGGCCGCGCGACCGGTGATCACGCCGGTCAGCACCTCGTGGGGCGTCAGCGCACAGTCCGGGCTGCGGCGCTGGGCCTCATGATCGAAGTACAGGTAGTCGGTGAACGGTGCCGGTGTGTGACCCGGCACCCGGACGAACGGCAGGTCGACGATGTCGGCCACGCGCACCCCCTCCTCACGGGCGTCCGCGATCGCCGACGCCGCCGGCACCGCGACGATGCGCTGCTCCGTGGTGAGCACGTCCGCGACGACCCGCTCGTCGTCCGGTGCCGGCCGCACGAACGCGACATCCACCCGGTCCTCGGTGAGCGCGGTGACGTGTTCGGTGAAGTTCAGCTGCCGCAGCTCGACGGGGACGCCGGGGCGGGCCCGCCGGTAGGCGTTGATCGCGGCCGGTGTCAGCTCCGCCGAACCATGGCCCATGATGCCGATCCGCAGCGGGCGGGTGACCTCGTCCAGGGGCTCGCGTATGACCTCGGAGATGTCGTCCAGCGCCGCGTTCGCGGCGGCCAGCAGGGTACGCGCGTGCCCGGCCAGCCGCGCTCCGGCCCGGGTGGGGGAGACCGGGTTGCGGTGCAGCAGCCGGGTGCCGAGCTCACTCTCGAGCTGCCGCACATGCTGAGTGACCGCGGGAGGGGAGAGGAACAGCCGCGCGGCCGCCCGTTTGAAATGTCCTTCCTCGACCACCGCCAGGAAGGACGACAGCAAGCGAAGGTCCATGTCAGCCACCCTAAGGGGCCAGGTGGGCGGCGCCCGCACGGGCGTTCACGATTCGTGAACGCGGGCCGCGCCGACGGACCGGCGGTGGTGAGACTGAGCGCCATGAGCAGCACAGTCAACCCTCCGGCGCGCCCCGAGCCGTTCGCCGCCGACCGCACCGCCGACCCCGCCCCCATGCCACCGCCGCGCCGCTACGGACGACGCGTCGCCTGCCTGATGCTGGCCTCCGGTTGGAGCGCCAACCAGTTCTCCGCCCTGCTGGGCGCCTACCGCACCGAGGCGGGCCTGTCGCAGTCCGCGGTGACCGGCCTGTTCGCGGTGTACGTCATCGGCCTGATCCCCGGGCTGCTGACCGGCGGCCCACTGGCCGACCGGTGCGGCCGCCGCCCCGTCGCGCTCCTCGCCCTGGGCATCAACCTGATATCGACCTTCCTGCTCATGGCGGGCTCGGCCGCCACCTGGTGCCTGCTGCCGGGCCGTTTCCTGACCGGCCTCGGCGCGGGCGCGCTGCTGGCCGCCGGCAGCGCATGGGTCAAGGAACTGTCCGCACCGCCGTACGACCCGACCGCCTCGCCGGGCACGGCCGCCAAGCGGTCCGGGATGTTCGTCTCGGCGGGCTTCGCCTCGGGAGGGCTGATCGCCTCACTGATCGCCCAGTGGGCGCCGTACCCGATGCTCACCGCGTATCTGCCGCACCTCGTCCTGGCCGTCGGGGCGGGCGCGGCGGCATGGGGCGCGCCGGAGTCCCGGCCGGTGCGTCCCCGGCCGACCGTGGGAACCGGCCCCGCCCCCGCCGTGCCGGAGGCCTTCCCGTGGGCGAGGTTCTGGCGGGCCGTACTGCCGGTCGCCCCCTGGGTGTTCGCGGCCCCGACGATCGGCTTCGTGACCCTGCCGAGCCTGGTCGACGGTGGTTTGACGGGGTGGCAGACCGTCTACGCCGGCGTCGCCACCGCCGTCGTCCCCGGTGCCGGGCTGGTCGTCCAGCCGCTGGCCCGGCACCTGGCCACCCGGCACCGGCTGGCCAACGGGGTCGCCGGCCTTCTGGTCATCGCGGCCGGGCTCGCCTGCGCCGCACCCGCCGCGGCCGCCGAGCAGCCGTGGCTCGCGCTGGGCGCCGCCGCGATCCTCGGCGCCGGCTACGGGCTGACCCTGAGTTTCGGCCTCACCGAGGTCGCCGCCCTCGCCCCGCGGGCACACCTGGCCCGCCTGACCTCCCTGTTCTGGACGCTGGCCTACACCGGCATGTTCACTCCGTACGCCCTTGCCGCACTGTCCTCCGCCACGCTCGGGGTACCGGCGCTCCTCGGGGCGGGCGCGTTGCTGGCGGTGCTGGTCTGCGCGGTGTTCGGGCTGCTGAACCGCGACGGCCGCTGAGGCCCGCCGATGACGCCCTCGCGGGAGACGAGGATCGTCAGCGGTCCCTCGCGGGCGCCACATGATTGGCGTACGCCGCGCCGAGGTCGCGTACGTCCACGGAGGCATGCACCGCCACGGCACCCGCCGATGCGGTGTGGCGCCGTACCAGGTCCAGGACCGCCTGGCTCAGCGCGGACTTGGTCTGGGTGCTGCGCCCGGGCAGGATCGCGAACTCCACGTGGATCAGGGCGTGTCCGGGCTCGTCGTGGCCGATGACGGCCTCGTCGACGCGGCGGAAACGGGTCTTGCAGCTCTCGACGGTGATGCCGTCGACCGTCTCGGCGGCCAGCTTGTGCAGTTCGCGGGCGAAGCCACGGCGATCGAAGGACTCCTGCAGTGCTTCGTCGTAGTCGACGAGTATGTGCGGCATTCTCTCGTTCTCCTTCCAACTGGTGGACACCGACAGGTGTACGGGGAGGGACACTAACGGACCGCCCAGCCCCGGCTTCTGAGCACTTCGGTGAGCGGGGGGGGCGATGTCCGGGGCCACTAGGGCCTGTCCGATGGGTCAGGGTCGGAGAGGCCCTGGCGCCACGGCACGGTCGTGGTCGGGCGGATCCAGCAGCACCGGCACCGCATGGCAGAGCGCGAGCCGCCAGCGCCAGAGGCGCGAGAAGGCCCGTCACCGTCGTCGAAGCCGCCGGCGAGACCCGCACCTCGGCACGGTCCGGCCGCGCCCTCACCTGAGCCGTCGGACCGCGCTCACCTGAGCCGTTCGGTGACCAACAGCACACATACTGATCAGTAGCGTCACCGCCCCGCGGGCCTAAAGTGAGGCCGGATGCCGCCGCCGGACACCCGGCGGTGGCCCCGCACCCCTCGATCCGACCAGGGAGACTGCATGCGCTCTCCGAAGGACTTCTTCCGCCCGCTGGCCGTCGGCGCGCCGACACCCGTGCGTGAAGTACCTTTCCGGCCGTCCCGGATGATCCACTTCTTCGACCCGGGCAACGAGAAGATGGCGGCCAAGGTGCCGGCCATCGCCCCCACCGTGGACGTACTGCTCGGCAATCTGGAGGACGCCGTCGCAGCCGACCGCAAGGAGGCGGCCAGGTCGGGCCTGGTGGAGATCGCCAGGAAAACCGAGTTCGGCGAGACGCAGCTGTGGACCCGGATCAACAGCCTGGACTCGCCGTGGGCGCTGGACGACCTGCTCACGCTGGTCACCGAGATCGGTGACAAGCTGGACGTGATCATGGTGCCGAAGGTGGAGGGCGCCGAGGACATCCACTACGTCGACCGGCTGCTCGCGCAGCTGGAGGCGAAGGCGCAGATCCAGCGGCCGATCCTGGTGCACGCCATCCTGGAGACCGCCACCGGCGTCGCCAACGTGGAGGAGATCGCCGGAGCCAGCCCCCGGATGCAGGGCATCTCGCTCGGCCCCGCCGACCTGGCCGCCAGCCGCCGGATGAAGACCACCCGCGTCGGCGGCGGACACCCCGGATACCTGGTCCGGGAGGACCCGCACGGCCAGGACGACACCGCGCCGCGGGCCACCTTCCAGCAGGACCTGTGGCACTACACCCTCGCGCGCATGGTCGACGCCTGCGCGGCGCACGGCATCCTCCCGTACTACGGGCCGTTCGGCGACATCAAGGACACCACCGCCTGCGAGGACCAGTTCCGCAACGCCTTCCTGCTCGGCTGCGTCGGCGCCTGGAGCCTGCACCCGGTGCAGATCGCGATCGCCAAGAAGGTCTTCTCGCCCGCCCCCGCCGATGTCGCCTGGGCCCGCAGGGTCATCGAGGCGATGGGCGACGGCACCGGCGCGGTGATGATCGACGGCAAGATGCAGGACGACGCCACGTACAAGCAGTGCCAGGTGGTCGCCCAGCTGGCGGACACCCTCGCCGCCCGCGACCCCGAGCTGCGCGACGCCTACGCGGCGGCCGACACCCGGCAGAACAAGGAGTAAGTCCCATGTCCGACGCGACCCTGCGGCCGCGCCGCTCCGTGCTCTACATGCCGGGCGCCAACGAACGCGCCCTGGAGAAGGCCAAGTCCATCCCCGCCGACGCCCTCATCCTCGACCTGGAGGACGCCGTCGCCCCCGACGCCAAGGCCGACGCCCGCAAGCGGGTCGCCGCCGCGGCGGCCTCCGGCGAGTACGGCTACCGCGAGGTGACGATCCGGGTCAACGCGCCGGGCACCGCCTGGCACGCCGACGACCTGCGGGCCGCCGCCGAGGCCGGCCCGGACGCGGTCGTGGTGCCCAAGGTGGACTCCGCCCACACCGTGCGGGAGGTCGAGCGCGCGCTCGAAGCGGCCGGCGCCCCGGACCGCACCGCCATCTGGGCGATGGTCGAAACGCCCCGTGCGATGCTCGACGCCCGTGCGGTGGCCGCCGCCAGCGAGCGACTCACCGTACTGGTGATGGGCACCAACGATCTGGCCAAGGAGCTCCACGCCGAACACGTCACCGGCCGCGCCCCGCTGCTGACCGGACTGTCGCTGGCCCTGCTGGGTGCCCGCGACGCCGGCAAGGTGATCCTCGACGGCGTCTACAACGACGTGAAGGACGCCGCGGGTTTCGAGGCCGAATGCGTACAGGGACGGCAGTTCGGCTTCGACGGCAAGACGCTCATCCACCCCTCGCAGGTCGAGCCGTGCAACCGGGTGTTCGCCCCGTCCGCCGACCAGATCGAGCGCGCACGGAAGATCATCGACGCGTTCGACGAAGCCACCCGTGAGGGACGCGGAGTCGCCACCGTCGACGGGCGGCTGATCGAGAATCTGCACGTCGAGGACGCCCGCCGGATCCTCGCGCTCGCCGCGGCGGTCGCCGGGCGATGAGTTCCCGGGCCTGACGGAGCCTTTGCGGGCACGAGGTGTGCGGCGGCTGCCCCGGTGCGTGAAACGCGCACCCGGGCAGCCGCCGCTCGTCGTCGGGTGGCCGGCCCCTCGGCTCAGTACCCCGACGGCCGCACCAGCCCCGTCTCGTAGGCGAAGACGGTCGCCTGCGTCCGGTCGCGCAGTCCCAGCTTGACCAGGATCCGGCCCACATGGCTCTTGACCGTCTGTTCCGCCACCACCAGCCGCTCGGCTATCTCGCCGTTGGACAGTCCCTGCGCGATCAACGCCAGCACCTCGGTCTCGCGCTCCGTCAGATCGCCGACACGGTCCTTGAGCGGGGTGCGGGGGGTACTGGTGACCCGGGAGAACTCGGCGATCAGCCGCTTGGTGATGTTCGGGGCGAGCAGCGCGTCACCGGCGGCCACCACCCGTACCGCCTGGGCGAGTTCGGCGGCCGAGGCGTCCTTGAGCAGGAAGCCGGAGGCGCCCGCGCGCAGCGCCTCGTACACATACTCGTCGAGGTCGAAGGTGGTCAGGACCAGCACTTTGACGGTGGCGCCGGCCGGTTCGGTGATCTGGCGGGTCGCCTCGATCCCGCCGAGCCGGGGCATGCGGACGTCCATCAGGACGACGTCCGGGGCGAGTTCGGCGACCTTGGCGACGGCGTCCAGGCCGTCGACGGCCTGGCCGACCACCTCGATACCGGGCTCGGCGTTGAGCAGCACCGTAAAGCCCTGACGGACCATCACCTGGTCGTCGGCGATCAGCACGCGGATGCTCGTCATGGGGTGTCCTCAACGGGGGAATCAGGGGTACCGGTGGAACCAGGGTCGGCGGAGGGGCGGTGGGCGTTGGCGGGCAGCAGCGCGGTCACCTCGTAGCCGCCGTCCGGGGTGCGCCCCGCGGCCAGTTCACCGCCGAGCATGGCGGTGCGTTCGCGCATCCCGAGCAGTCCGTGACCGGAGCCGGGGGAAAGCGGGGCGGGGCCGCCCGACGCGGCATTGGTGACCTTGAGCGCGAGCCCGTCGGCGTGGTATTCGATGGCCACCCGCACCGCCGCCCCCGGCGCGTGCCGCAGCGCATTGCTCAGGGCCTCCTGCACGATGCGGAACGCCGACAGCTCGACGCCCGGAGCCAGCGGACGCGGCTCTCCGGTGGTCTCGGCGGTGACCGCGACCCCGGCGGAGCGCACCTTGCCGATCAGCTCGTCCAGCCGGTCGAGGGTGGGCTGCGGGGCGTGCCGCACCTCCTGCGACGGCGCTTCCTCCGAGCGCAGCACGCCCAGTACGCGCCGCAGTTCGGTCAGCGCCTCGACGGCGTTCTCCCGTATGCCCGCGAGGTTCTCCTTCAGCGCGTCCGACGGGTTGTCGACCAGATGCGGAGCGACCTGTGCCTGGATGGAGATCACCGACATGTGATGGGCGACCACGTCGTGCAGCTCGCGGGCGATCCGCCCACGCTCCTCCAGCAGGGTGCGGCGGGCCCGTTCCTCGGCGGTGAGCTCCTCCTGAACGATCAGCCGGCTACGGGCCACCCGGCTGATGCGCAGCGAGGCGCCGACCACCACCGCGGTCGCGAAGCTCACCGCGCCGCGGGTGAGGTCGTTGTTGTGCCCGCCCGGTGCCGGGGCGGGGGCGGCGAGGGCCATGTTGACCATCCCCGCCAGGAGCGTGACCACCAGCGCCTCGACCGCGACGCGGGGGCGGACCCGCAGCGCGAGGAGGAGCAGCACGAGGGTGTGCAGGGCGACCCCCGCGACGCTCCAGGGCCACAGACTGTCGTGGTCGACGACGGGCTCCGCGGCCTGTGCAGTCAGGAAGAGCGCGAGTGTCGACAGCCACCAGGCGAGGACCGGGCGGGTCAACGCGAGGACGGCCGCCGCCGTCTGGAGCACGAGGAGCAGCAGCACCCGCGTCGGGAACGTCTCGTCCTGGTGCCGGTCCCCGCCGAGCAACTCCTGGTAGTCATTCGCATTGAGTAGGAACATCAGCACCGCGAACAGCACCACATGGGCGTGCGGCAGCCGTCCGAGCCAGCGCATGCGCGGCAACGGATCCCGCGCCGCCGTCCACAGATCGCCGCGCAGCGTGCGCAACGCCGTCCCCGCGGCGGCCCGCAGCCGCCGCCCCCCGCCGTCCCCGGCCCCCTCGTTCACAAGATCCACTCTAGCCTCGCCCCGTTGTCACCGGAACGGAGCGCCGCTCCCGCACGACCCGGCTGCCGCCACGACTTGCCCGCCGCCCCTGCTCGTACGTACGAAACGCCGCCCAGCACACCAGCAGCGCCACCGCGAACACCGGCAGCCAGCCCAGCCGGGCGAGCACCCAGCCGGCGCCGTCGGGCACGGTGTGCAGACCGGGCAACGGCCGGCCGGCCAGCAGACCCACCGCCGTCACCGCCATCATCGCGGTCTGATGCCACAGGAACACCGTCATCGCCGAAAGGTTCAGCAGCGCCACCGCGGCCCACACCGCGGGACGTCGCAGCGCCCGGCGCAGCCGATCACGCACCAGCAGCGCCACCCCGCACTGCGCGAGACCGAAGCAGACGACCGCGAGGGTGGGCGGGTTGAGATTGGAGATCCCGGCGCCCGGCACCCCGACCATGGCGGCCGGATAGCCGCCCCACAGCACGAGCCCGGCGGTGGCGGCGGCGCCCCCGACCAGCAGCGCCCATCCGGTCCGGCGTTCGCGCAGCCCGCCCCGCGACCAGAACGCCCCCAGGCAGTACGGGACCAGCCACCCGGCCACCACATTGATCCAGCCCGGCCAGGCGGGCCCGCCCAGACCGAACCGGACCAGGTCGACGTGCAGCACGACGGCCAGTGCCCACAGCGGGTGCAGCCTGGCCACCAGCGGCGTCGCCGCCGTCAGCGCGGCGAAGACCAGCAGGAACCAGAGCGGGGACAGCACCAGCTTGGCCAACGTCCGTACCGTCTCCACACCGGCCCCGGATGCCAGCATCACCGCCGCCGCGGCGCTCCAGACCACCAGCACCGCGGCAACCGGCCGGAACAGCCGCGCCATCCGGGCGCCGAGCCACCGCCGATAGGTCCCGCCCCGGGCCCGGGCGGCGGCGTAACTGCGCGCCCCCGCCTGCCCGCCCACCAGGAAGAAGACCGCCAGGGTCTGCAGCACCCAGGAAACCGGGGCCAGTCGCGGCAGATACTGCAGCGGGCTGGCACCGTGCACGGTGCCGCTGTCGACGACGAGGGCGGTCACCAGCCAGTGCCCGAGCACCACACCGAGGATGGCCAGCGCGCGGAGTGCGTCGATGGTGCGGTCGCGGCCGGCCGGGGTCGCGGAGTCGATCCGCTGGACGAGGTCACGCAGCACGGTGGCGCTCCTCGACCGGCAGGCGTCCGGAGACGATCCGCGCGAGATTCTCCAGCGACACCGATCCCGGGCGCAGATAGTCGCTGTGGCCGCCGGAACCCGCCGCGAAGATCCGGGCGCCGAAGGCCGGGGAGAGCGGGTCCTCGCCCAGCCCGAGTGTGCCGAACGGCAGAGGGATCTGCCCGTGCGGCACGTCGGCGATCCAGTCGGCGCCGCCGCGCCCGGCCCAGACCGTCGCCCGGGTGCGCAGCGCGGCGACACCGTCGCAGCCGGCGCCGGGGCTGCCGTACAGCACGATGTCCGCCACGGCGAGGCCCGCCGCGGCCCGCCCGCAGACGACCGAGCCGTAGGAGTGGCACAGGACGGAGACCCGCGCAGTCGGCCGTGCCTTGTTCAACTCGTCGACGAATCGCACGAGGTGGGGTGCGGCATCCGCGGCTAGGGCGGGAGTGAGCACCTCGGTGCTCAGCGTGCCCGGGGTCTGGTAGCCCAGCCAGGCGACGACGGCGGTGCGGGAGCCCACTTCGTGGTGGAGTGCTCGCGCACCGGCCCGAAAGCGCTCGTAGGTGTCGAGGCTGGTGTCGGACCCCGGCACCAGTACGGCGATCCGCTCGGCCCGCGCCAGGTCGCCGAGGACCTCGGTGGTGCGGCCCCCGCCGCGGCCGTCGAACGACAGGAACTGCCGCGCCGGAGCCGCCATGGCGCGCAGCGCGGCGGCCCGCCTCCGGTCGCCGTGGCCGGCGGCCATCCGCTCCGCCGCGCCGATGCCGTCGCGGTTGACGGCGTACCGCGCGGCGAGCGCGCCCGGCGTGGCGGAGCGCAGCGGGCCGAGGTCGGCCGGGGCGGGCGCCGGGACGGCCGCGGGGCGCGCCGCACCCGAGACGGGCACGGCCACCGAGGCGGCGACAAGAGTGGCGAGCAGGGTGCGCAGCAGACGCTGGCCGCGCGGGCGGGACGCCATGAGCGGTGATCCTTCCGTACCGGAAGCCGGTGGTGCTTCCGGTACCGAAGCTATGGATCACACCGCTTGGTCCACGTCCCGCCAGGGAGCGTACTTACGGCCTGGCTCTCAGGTATGGGGGTAGGGGTCCGCCCTTAGGGTCTGTCCGATGGGTCACGCCCGGGGCAGGAGAAGTTCGGTGTTGCGGTCCGCGGCCGTGCCCGCCATCACTTCGTGGACCGCGCCGGGCGCCGGCATGCGGTCGGCGAGACCGGGGGCGTTGTAGGACAGCTCCCGGTAGAGGGACGCCAGCCCGACGGCGGACAGGTCGTCGAAGTCCGTGCGGTACGGCGCGGCCGATTCGATGAGCGTGGTGAACAGCGACAGCGTTCCGTCGTGGTTGTCGACCAGTTCCAGGAGCCGTGCGTGCTGGGGGTAGTCGATGTGGGAGGCGGTGTTGACCTCCCAGAAGGAGCGGGCGGGGGTGGCATGGGCGTGCGGGGTGATGCGGTTGACGTGGCTGTGCCCGTTGATCCAGGCCACCACGTTCGGAAAGCGGCTGAGCAGCGCGATGACCTCCGCGCCGTCGTGCCGGGTCTCGTCGGTGCGGGCCGCGTCGGGGCGCCGCGTCATGCTCGGACTGTGATGGTGGCTGAAGACGAGGAGGTGCGCGTCGTCGCCCCCGGGGTTGCGCACCACCCGGCCGTCCGCGTCGTGATGGCGCGTGCTGTGCGCGGCCAATGTCCGTTCCAGCCAGCGCAGTTGCTCGGTTCCCAGTGATCCTTCGTAGTGGCCGCTGCGGTAGGTGGTGTCGATGCTGATGCCCACCACTCCGTCCGCGATGGGGAAGGAGTAGTACATCCGGTCGCCGTCCAGGTGGTTCTCGGTGTAGCCGTGCCCCACCGGCCCCGCTCCCGCGAAGGCCGGGTCCAGATGCGCGCGCAGGTACTCGTGCGGCGTGGCCAGGCGCCGGCGGTCGTCGGCGGTCACCGTCCGCGCCCTGGCGGAGTTGCGGCGCAGGATGTCCCTGAGCACGGTGCTCTTGGGATCGTCGCCGGTCTCCAGCACCTTGGCGAAGGCGGCCACGTCGGCGTCCGGCACGGAGAAGAGCTTGCGCGCCCCGGTGATGTACTCGGCCAGCTGAGGGTCCTGCGGAGCCAGGCAACCGCCCGGGAGGTCGTCGTGGTTGCCGGGCGTCGAGTACCACGGAATGCGCAGGCCGGGGCTGGTGACCGGGCGGATCGCGGCGTCGAGGAAGCCGGGTATCCGCGGCATTCCGCGCCGCTTGTCCTGGTCGCGCAGACTGTCGTCGGGATGCCAGTACAGCGGGAGGCCGGAGTTCTGGACGCCTTCGTACGCCGTCGGGTCGCCGGTGTTGGGGGTGATCCGGCCCCCGCTCATCACGGTGAGGAACCACTCCAGCTCCACCATCGAGTGGTTGTCGATGTTGTCCCCCGTGGACATCACGAAGCCCGGCGGCCGGCCGGTATGGGGGCCGCCGCCCAGCGCGTTCACCTGCTCCACCAGCGACACCGCGCCCGCCACGGACAGCGCCTCCTGCCCCCGCCACGATCCCGGGGACCCGGCGCGCAGGAATTCGGTCCGCAACGGGCTCTGGACGTCGGCCACATGCAGGTCGGTGAACTGCACGAAGCACGCCAGGGCGGTGCGCCGGTCCCGGCGGGCGGCCCTGGCGGTGGCGAGTTCGCCCCGTACGACCAGGGGCCATCCGGGGCCGGGGGCGATGCGCCGGTAGCCACCACGGCCGGCGAGCCGGGCGGTCGTCTCCAAGGTGGTGGTCCCATACGGTGCCGCTCGTCCGGAGAGCGGGCGTGCCGACGACGGGCCGGGGCCGCCGCGCTGTGCCGGCACGGCGCCCGCGGTCGTGCCGCCGCGGCCCATGTGGGGGAGTGCGAAGGCGGCGCCGGTCGCGGCGACGGCGGCACCGGAGGTGAAGAGGAATCGACGACGGTCGGTGGTGATGTCAATGCCGGCCATGGGGCCCTCCTGCGGTGGCGGGCGGACCCGGCCACAGCGGTGTCACCAAGATTCGGAATCTCTCATTCCGAACTCTGCGGGAGGCTCGTGGCCGGCAGTTGAACGGGCCCGGAACGCGGAACACCGATCGCCGGTCGGTCTGGTCCGTTCAGGGGCTTGAGGAACATCCCCCGGGGACATCGCCTTCGCTCCGCTCGGCTGTCGCGCCGGGCGGGGAGGTGACGGCGGCCCGGACGCGTGACGTCCTGCGCTTTCCGGCTCCCA
Organism: Streptomyces sp. NPDC033270; assembly: GCF_055576575.1. Taxonomy (NCBI): domain Bacteria; kingdom Bacillati; phylum Actinomycetota; class Actinomycetes; order Kitasatosporales; family Streptomycetaceae; genus Streptomyces; species Streptomyces sp. NPDC033270. The sequence goes on along the minus strand of NZ_JBVIRA010000013.1, from coordinate 92,756 downwards.
GGTACGTGGCCGCGATGGAGGCGCAGGCGACTGCGGCGATACCGACCCACTGGGGCCAGGCGAGGTACTGGCCGAGGATGAGCAGGCCGAACAGAGCGCCTGCGGCCGGTTCCAGGCTGGTCAGTACGCCGAAGACGTGTGGCGGGATCCGACGCATGGCCTCCAGGTTGAGCGAGTACGGGAGCACGCTGGAGGCCACCGCCACTACGGCCGCTACCCACAGGACGTGCGGGTCCAGCAGCGCGCTGCCGGCGTGGGCGATGCCATAGGGGGCGCTGAGCAGGGCCGCCCAGGTGATGGCCACGGCCAGGCCCTGGCCGCCGCTGAGGCGGGTGGCCATGCGCGCGGAGACGAGGATGTATCCGGCCCAGCAGCAGGCCGCCGTGGCGGCCAGGGCGAGGCCGACCGCGGGCAGGGAGGTGCAGCCTGTGCCGCTCAGCAGGAACACGCCTGCTGCGGCCAGGCAGGCGGGGAGCAGGTCGACTGCGCGGCGGGAGCCGGCCAGGGCGATGGTGAAGGGGCCGAGGAATTCGATCGTGGCGACGATTCCGAGGGGGAGGTGGTTGACGGCTTCGAAGAAGGCGATGTGGTGTCCCGCGAGGAGGGTCCCGGCGGTGAGCACGGTCTTCCAGGCCCCCTTGGTCGAGCTCAGCGCCCGGCGCTTCGGGCGCCACAGGGCGCAGAGAATCACGCCGGCGATCAGCAGCCGCAGGAACACCACGCCCGCGGCGCCTGCCTGCGGATACGCGCGCGGGGCGAGGGCCGCACCGAACTGGAGCCCGCACACGCCGGCCAGGACGAGACAGGGTGCGGGCACCTTGCCTGCGACGGCGGACAGTCCTTGGGCGGCGCTGTGTTGCTGCATTCCTCGGTCCGTGGTTTCGGGCCCCGGGCAGGTGCCGGGGCCGGTGGTCGTGCGGATGGTCGAACAGGTTCGACCGGCTGTCGGGCTGTCGTGTCCCGGGACGTGGGCGGTCGGTCGGCGACGCGCAGCAGCGGCTTGCCGGTAGAGGTGCGTCCGCCCCTGAGCCGGTGGGCGCCGCTCGCGTCGCAAAGGTCGACCCCCTGCCGCTGGCGGCGCGGCGAACCTCCTCGGCACAGCCGCCGTCGTCGACGAGCGCGGCTACCTCCAGGCCGGGACAGTAGGGCAGGGACGCCACCCGGCACCCCTCGGCGCGCGTCTTCACGTCCGCGGAGTCCACCCCTGCCCAGGCGGCGTCAACGGTCACCTGGCCCGGCCCCGGCCCCGGCTCGGGCACCGCGGCCTGCACGAGCCGCAGCACGTCGGGGCCGCCATACGCCTGGAACTCGACGGCGCGCATCCTCGGACCCCCCTTCCATCAATGTTCAACCGGAAGCGAACATCGGCAATGTAAGATGGAAGTCGAACATTCCGCAAACGGGTGTGATGACCGCGCAGGAGGAAGAGGGATGTCGGAGCGCACCGAAGCCGGAGGGCACCGACCGGCGCCCGTGCACACACACCCCGCCGACGTCGCCCTGCTCACCGCCCTGGCCGCACTCGCGGACCCGGTGCGCATTCAGCTGATCCGCGAGCTGGCGGCCCACTCCGACTGGATGCTCAGCTGCAGCAACTTCGACGTACCCGTCGGCAGAGCCGCAAAGAGCCACCACTTCAGCGTCCTTCGCGACGCCGGCCTCGTCGAACAACGCGACCAGGGCACCAAACGCCTCAACCGGCTGCGCCGCGAGGAGTTCGACGCCCGCTTCCCCGGCCTCCTCGACCTGGCCCTCCGCCCGGAAGACTGAACGGCAGTGGGCTCGTCAGGCCACGGACTTCAGCCCCACCGGGCCGGAGCAACTGCGCGACGCAGCCCAGGCGCAGGGCGTGGCCGGGCAGGTCACCGCCGTCCCGCTCGACCTGCCCGCCTGTTGCCGTATGACCGGTCATACCTACCTCGGCCCCGTCCCCGGCGCCGATCAGCCCGCCCCTCGTAGCCTCCCCTTTGGCGTGCTTGAGCGGGGAGAGCCGGGCGACGTCCTCGTCCAGGACATCGTGCTCCCGCTCGGCGGCGGGAAGCGACCGCAGCTGGGCGACGGCGGCGCGCGATCTGGCGCGGATGTTCCTCAAGCCCCGTTTAGCAACCGTTGATCCCCGGCGGGCAAGATCGGTCCGCAGGCGCACACCACCGACCATTTAGGGGGAACCGATGAGTGTCGTGACGTTCTACACGCTCGAATGCGTCGAGCAGGAGGACTGGAACGGGGCGGACGACATCTACCTCACCATCAATGGCGTGCGGGTCTACTCGACCAGCATCGAGAACATCGACAAGCGCCATATCAACAAGTCCTTCCCCTTCTCGGGCGATGTCGCGACGGTCCGCATGTACGAGAGCGACCGGCTCGACGACGACGACCTGCTCGGCGAGCAGGTTCCGCTCCTCGGCTACGGCGAGATGAAGTTCCGAGAGGACGGTGCCCACTACACGCTCTCCTACAAGCTGTCCTGAGGGGAGGCGTCAGCGGGCCGGAGACGCCGGCGGGGGGGGGGGGGGGGGGGGGGGGGGGGGGGGGGGGGGGGGTGGGGGGGGGGGGGGGGGGGGGGGGGGGGGGGGGGGGGGGGGGGGGGGGGGAGGGGGGGGGGGGGGGGGGGGGGGGGGGAGTAC
>NZ_JBVIRA010000013.1:79273-90119 GCF_055576575.1 Streptomyces sp. NPDC033270 | reverse complement strand
AACAGGTGTGAGAGGGAGAGGCGACAGCCCTGAAGCGACCCCCCCCCCCCCCCCCCCCCCCCCCCCCCCCCCGCCGGCGTTTGCTCTCCCGACGGCGATGCGGGCCCCGTGTGCCCGCCGGGGGTTCCGCTCAGACGGGCGCGTAGCCACGGGAGTGCACGACTTCCCGGGTGAGCCGCGTGAACGCCCGGGCGGCGGCGCTCCGGTAGGCGTTCTCACGGCGCAGAAGGCTGACGGTGCGGGCCGGAAGGGCGGGGGAGAGGCGGAGCGGGGAGAGGCGCGGGTGGTCGTGGGTGACGGCGTCGGGCAGGACCGTGGCCAGGGAAGTGCGCTGGACGATCTCGGTCAGCGCCTGGATGGAGTTCGACTCGACGGCGATCCGCGGCCGCACACCATGGGCGGCGAAGTAGGCGTCGATATGGCCGCGGGTGGCGAAGTCGCCGCTGAGCAGGGCCAGTTGATACTCGCCGAGGTCGCCCGGCGACAGCGGCTCCGCCCGGTCGGCGGCGGGCGGGCGACCGCCGACGACCAGGCCGAGCGTCTCGGTGAACAGCGGGGTCGCGGTGATGCCGGGCGGATGGGTGCCGTGGAAGGCGATACCGAGGTCGAGTTCGTCGGCCAGCAGCCGGGAGGCGATGCGGTCCTGCGTCATCTCCGTGACGTCCAGGGTGATCCCGGGGTGGTGGGTGTGGAGTTCGGCGACCAGGGGCCCGATGAGGTAGGCGGTGAAGGTCGGCGTGGCCGCCAGCCGCAGGTGGCCACGGGACAGGTCGGCCACGTCCAGCACGGCGCGCTCGGCGGCCGCCAGGTCCCGTAGGGCCCGCTGGGCGTGGTGGACGTAGATCTCGCCGGCGTCGGTGAGCCGCACGGTGCGCCCCGTGCGGTCCAGCAGCTGCACGCCCACCGTGCGCTCCAGCTGCTTGACCTGCTGGGACAGCGTGGGCTGGGAGATGTGCAGGTCCTCGGCCGCGCGGGTGAAGCTGCCGTGCTCGGCGACGGCGAGCAGATAGCGCAGATGACGCAGTTCCAGGGCGGCCATACGCCCACTATAGGACACCCATAGATGGCATCAATGGAAGTCATGGATATTGCGTCTTGGACGCTATAGGTCCAGTTCGTGCAGGGTGAATGAGGTCAGCCCGCAGCGGGCCGACAGTCACCGAAGGGATTCATCCGTGCAGGACCTCACCGAGGGCGTCGCGCGATTCCAGCGGGACGTCCACCCGGCCAGGGCGGAACTGTTCGCGCACCTGGCGACCACCCACCGGCCGACGACGCTGTTCATCGGCTGCTCCGACGCCCGCGTGGTTCCGGAGCTGATCACCCAGAGCGAGCCGGGCGAGCTGTTCGTCATCCGCACCGCCGGCAACCTCGTCCCCGCCCACACACCCGGCCCGGACGGCGTCGCGGCCGGCATCGAGTACGCCGTCGCGGTCCTGGGCGTACGCGCCATCGTGGTGTGCGGGCACTCCGCCTGCGGTGCGATGACCGCCCTCGCCGAGCGCCACGACCTGACCGCGACCCCGGCGGTCGCCGACTGGCTGCGCCACGCGGACGCGGCCCACGCACGCGCCTCGGCCTCGGCCGCCGAAGCGGAGGTGAGCACCCTCGTGCGCGAGAACGTGCGGGCCCAACTGGCGAACCTCGCCACCCACCCGTCGGTCGCCCGCGCCCTGGCGCGGCACACGCTCACCCTCAGCGGCTGGGTCTACGACATTCCCACCGGCACCGTCGAAGAAGTCGACGCCGCCGGCCGTGCGCCCGCCCCCGCGGGCTGAGCCGACCCACCGGCCCTCTCGCACCCGCCGTTCCGCCGCATCACGGGCGAACGGCGCCCTTCCGTAACCCCGAACCGAAAGGACACCTCTCTCATGAAGCACGCTCAGTTCGACCCCGCCGTCCGCCAGGCCCTGGCCGCCGAAGCCGTCGAGGCCAAGCTGCGCAAGGACCTGTCCTGGCAGCAGATCGCCGACGCCGCCGGCCTGTCCGTCGCCTTCGTCACCGCCGCCGTCCTCGGCCAGCACGCCCTCCCGGAGCCCGCCGCCCGGGCGGTGGCCGAACTCCTGGGCCTGGACGGCGACGCGGCGCTGCTGCTGCAGACCATCCCCACCCGCGGTTCCCTCCCCGGCGGCGCCCCCACCGACCCGACCATCTACCGCTTCCACGAGATGCTCCAGGTCTACGGCACCACCCTCAAGGCGCTGGTCCACGAGCAGTTCGGTGACGGCATCATCAGCGCGATCAACTTCACACTGGACGTGAAGAAGGTCGCCGATCCCGAAGGCGGCGAGCGCGCGGTGATCACGCTGGACGGCAAGTACCTGCCGACCAAGCCCTTCTGAGTTCCGCCGGAGCAGCGGTTCCAGCTGCTCCCAAGGCGCGCCGAGCGCCGCCTCGGACGGTCCGCCGCTGCACGGGCCGCACAATAGAGAAATACCCCGGACCGAATTGACGGCCGGGGTATTTCTCTGCGTATATTGAGGGCTTCTGTGTCTTGACTCAATCGAAGCTCAATTGAAGACACATTCCCAATCTTCATTCCGAACTATATCCGAGCGGAGTTCAATTGTCAAACGAGGAATTGCGGCGCGAGCAGGAATTCACCGATCTGCTCCATGAGCGACTCGCCGAAATGCGGGACGGCGCCGCGGCGGCGGTGCGGGCAACCCTGCCGCGGGAGGGGAACAACGCCCAGGCGCGGCTGGAGCGCGATGTCATGGTGGCCGAGCAGGCCGGACTGCTGGCCGCTTTCGAAGCCGGGGAGAACGGCCTGTGCTTCGGCCGGTTGGCGTTTCGCGACGGCAGCGACCACCACATCGGCCGGATCGGAATCCGGCGCGACGACACCGACCGCACCCAGCTCGTCATCGACTGGCGGGCCGAGGTCGCCCGCCCGTTCTACCTCGCCACCGGCCACACCCCGATGGGGCTGCGCCGCAGACGGCACATCACGACCGAGGGCCGGCGGGTCACCGCCCTGCACGACGAGATCCTGGACCTGACCGACACCGAACGCACCGGGCACGAGGGCACCGACGCGGACGCCGTGCTGCTGGCCGCGCTGGACGCGGCGCGCACCGGACGGATGCACGACATCGTGCAGACCATCCAGGCCGAGCAGGACCGCATCATCCGCGCCCCGCACCACGGCGTGCTCGTCGTGGAGGGCGGCCCCGGCACGGGCAAGACGGTCGTCGCGCTGCACCGCGCGGCATATCTGCTCTACGCGCACCGAGAGCTGCTCGCCCGCCGCGCCGTGCTGATCGTCGGGCCCAACCCGGCGTTCCTCAGCTACATCGAGGAGGTGCTGCCCGCGCTCGGCGAGACCGGGGTCCTGCTCGCCACCCTCGGAGAGCTCTTTCCCGGCGTTCGCGCGACCGGAACCGACACCGCCAGGGCGGCCGAGGTCAAGGGCAGCGCGACGATGGCCGACGCGCTGGCCCGCTTCGTACGCGACCGGCAGTCCCTGCCCGACCCCGCGCTCGTGATCGAGCACGACGACGGCGAACTGCGGCTGGACGCGGACATCGCGTACGAGGCAAGGCGCCAGGCACGGGAGACCGGGCTGCCGCACAACCTTGCCCGCCCCCACGTCGCCTTCCGCGTCATCGACGCGCTCACCGCCCAGTTGGTCGACCGGATCGGCGCGGACCCCTACGGCGGCCCGAACCTGCTCGGCCCCGACGACGTCGCCCAGCTCGGCAAGGCCGTCGCCGTCAACCCCGAAGTGCACCGTGCCATCGAGGAGTTGTGGCCTTCCCTCACGCCGCAGCAGCTGGTCGGCGACTTCCTTGCCGACCCCGTCCACCTCCCCGATGCGGACGCCCGGGCGATCCGCCGCGCGGTCGGCGACGGCGACTGGACCCCCGCCGACGTTCCCCTGCTGGACGAGGCCGCCGAACTCCTCGGCGAGGACGACTCGGCGGCCCGTGCCGCGGCCGAGGCCGAGCGACAGGAGCGGATCGCCTACGCGCAGGGCGTGCTGGAACTCTCCTACGGCTCCCGCACCCAGGAGTTCGAGGACCGCGACGACGAGGACTCGGAGGTGCTGGCCGCGCACGACCTGATCGACGCGGAACGCCTCGCCGACCGGCAGGAGGAGACCGACCACCGCAGCGCCGCCGAACGCGCTGCCGCCGACCGCACCTGGGCCTTCGGCCACATCATCGTGGACGAGGCGCAGGAACTGTCCGCGATGGCGTGGCGGCTGCTGATGCGCCGCTGCCCCACCCGCTCGATGACCCTGGTCGGTGACCCGGCGCAGACCGCGGAGCCAGGCGGCTGCGGGACCTGGGAGGCGATCCTCGCGCCGTACGTCGGCGAGCGCCGGCAGCACGTCAGACTCGGCGTCAACTACCGGACACCGACCGAGATCATGGAGCTCGCCGCACGGGTTCCCCGGGCCGTCGACCCGGACTTCGCACCGCCGCGGTCGATCCGCTCCGCGGGCCGACCGCCGTGGGCGCACCGTACCGACGACCTGGCGGGCGCGGTGGCCGAGGCCGTCCGGCGCGAGACCCCCGACGCGTCCGGCCGCCTCGCGGTGATCGCCCCGCGCCCGCATCATGCGGCGCTGCGCACCGCCCTCCCGGCCGCCTCCGCGGGCCCCTCGCCGGACCTGACCAGCCCGGTGGTGCTGCTCGACCCGAGGCAGGCCAAGGGCCTGGAGTTCGACACGGTGATCGTGGCGGCACCGGAGGAGTTCGGGACCAGCGACCTGTACGTCGCGCTCACCCGGGCGACACAACGGCTGGGTGTGATCCACACCCGGCCGCTGCCGGCGGGACTGGAAACCCTGCTGCCGGAGGAGACCGCAACCGCGCCGCGCTGAGGGCCGGTTGCCGGCCGGAGCGGGCGCAGGTGGGTGGGAGGGGGAGGAGGGGCGGAGACGGGGGCGCGACAGGGCGCGACGGGACCGGGCAGGGCGGGCGCAGGACGCCCGCGCGCCCGGTAATGCCCCGGCGGACTCCTTCCCCAGGGCATGGACGACACCGTCCCTGGCAAGGCATCACCCGCCCACCGCACCCGAGTCCCCCCGTGGGCAGGCCGCCCCGGCCGCTCCGTGCCAGCCCTTCGCACAGAGGGGCAGATTGGAGGTTCGCCATGCCCGGAAAGCACCACAAGCGCCGACGCCGTCCCGAGCGCCGCACCGCGCGGGCCGCGATCGCCACCGCTGTGGGTGTGGCCCTGGGCGCCGCGGGACTCGATGTGGCGACGGCCACCGAGGCCCCGCCGCCGCGGACCGTGGACGCCGCCCGCCTCACTCCGGCGCATCCCGCGCGGCCCACGTCCGTTGACGCCCTGGCCGACCGCGATCCGGCAGAGCAGGACCCGTCCGAGTACGTGAGCCAGGTCGTACGGCTGGTGAACGTGGAGCGCACCGGGCACGGGTGTCCGCCCGTACGGTGGAACGCCGTGCTGCAGCGAGCCGCGCAGCGCCACTCGGACGACATGGCCACCCGTCACTTCTTCGACCACACCAACCCCGACGGCACCGACGCGGGGGAGCGGATCACCCGGGCCGGCTACGCATGGTCCTCGTACGGCGAGAACATCTCCGTCGGCCGGGCGACGCCCTCCGCCGTCATGAGCGCCTGGATGGACAGCCCCGGCCATCGCCGCAACATCCTGCAGTGCGACCTGACGGACGTCGGCGTCGGCATCCGCTTCGGCACCGGCGGACCGTGGTGGACACAGGACCTCGCCAGCCCCCGTTGACGGCGACCCCTGGGACCTGACCCTCGGACCGGCCCTACGGGAGAGGCCCTACGGGAGAGGCCCTCCCCGGCCCAAGTTGAGGGCCGTGGCGAGGTCCACGGACGGGTCGAGTGAGACGACGACGTGGGCCTGGAGGAGTGGTCCGCCGTGGGTGAAGCGGCTGGTGCCGAGGGCCGCGTTGAGGTGGGCGGCGGCGCCCGCCGTGGTCGCGAGGGCGGCGTCCAGGCGCAGGACCGCGGTCCGGGTATCGAGGGACGAGCGGATGCCGGGCCGGGCGAAGGTGCCCAGGGTGAGCGTGGTGCCGCCGTGCCCGCCGTCGGTGATGCGGGCCCGGAAGGTGCCTTGGGAGAGGTCGGCTTCGAAGCCGGTGACCTTGACGGTCTGGTTGGTTCTGCCGTTCACCAGCGTCATACCGGAGTCGGCGAAGTGCAGCTCGCCGCCGACCGTGCCGCCGCTGTTGGTGACCGCGCCGTCCTTGACGTGCAGCCGCATACCGCCGTCGGCGTGGCCGAAATCGTGCGGCCCGACCTCGCCGCCGGGGCCGACCTCGGCGATCGCCACGCCGTCGGCCGCGAGCGCGGCGAGCAGGGCGGCGGGCATGCGCACGACGGCCGAGCCGCTCCGGACGGGCACCTCGGTGTGGCCGGCGGGCCGGGCGGGAGCGGCCGGCGCGTCCGGGGGCGGGCCGGCCGATGAGGAGCGTGCCGGAGCGGGAGCGGCCGCGGGAACGGCGATCGCGAGCGCCAGAAGGACGGCCGTGACGAGGCGGCGAGGGTGCATGGGGACCCCTTTCGTGAGCGGGAGGTCACTCCACGTGCTCCTCCGTACTCATGATGAAGTCTCCCGGCGTCTTCCGCCGGGCACGGCAATGGCAGACGGCGACTTGGGGGAGGGGATACGGCCGGCGGGGACGTGGCGGGGTGCGGGAGGGCGGCTCGGTGATGTGGTGAAGCGCGGCGAACCGGCGACACCTCTTCTCGTATTTTGTGCAAAATCAAGGGTATCTTGCTAGCAGAACGCATACCGTGCTGTCCCCGCCCTCCCCCGCCCCAGCCCCAGGGAGCCGTGAGCCCGCCATGACCGTCACCCCCACGATTCCCGCCACCATGCGTGCCGCCGTACTGCACGGACCCGAGCGCCTCGGCATCGAGGAGCGCCCCGTTCCCGCCCCCGGTCCGGGCGAGGTGCTGATCCGTGTCGAGGCGGTCGGCACCTGCGGCTCGGACGTGCACTACTACCGGCACGGACGCATCGGCGACTTCGTCGTACGGGAGCCACTCGTCCTGGGGCACGAAGCGGCCGGCACGGTGGTCGCCTGCGGCCCGGGAGTCGACGCCCGCCGGATCGGCCGGCGCGTCTCCATCGAGCCCGGCACCCCTTGCGGCAGCTGCGGCGAATGCCGTCCGGGCCGCTACAACCTCTGCCCCGACATGCGTTTTCTCGCCACCCCGCCGGTCGACGGCGCCTTTTGTGAATACCTCGCCGTGCGGCAGGACTTCGCCCATGAGGTCCCCGAGGCCCTGACCATCGAGGAGGCCGCCCTGCTGGAGCCGCTCTCGGTGGCGGTCTGGGCCTGCCGCAAGGGCCGCGTCGCCCCCGGCGACCGCGTCCTGATCACCGGTGCGGGGCCCATCGGACTGGTCGCCGCCCAGACGGCACGGGCCTTCGGCGCACGGGACGTGCTCGTCACCGACGTCCTCCCGCACCGCCTCGCACTCGCCCGGGCCGCCGGCGCCACCGCCCTCGACGTCTCCCGCACACCGCTGCGCGAAGCGGAGTACGTCCCCACCGTCCTGCTGGAGTGCTCCGGCGTCCCCGCGGTGAGCGGCGAGGCGATCCGCACCGTGGCCCGGGCCGGACGCGTCGTCCTCGTCGGGATGGGCGGGGACGAGGTCCCGCTGCCCCTGAGTCGAGTGCAGAACCACGAACTGGAACTGACCGGCACCTTCCGCTACGCACACACCTGGCCCACCGCGACGGCGCTGGTGGAGTCGGGGGCGGTCCGGCTCGACTCCCTGGTCTCGCACGGTTACGGTCTTGCCCAGGCTGAGAGCGCACTGACCGTCGCCACCCACGACGAGACCGCCGTCAAGGCCGTCATCTATCCGCAGCGGTAGGCCGCGCCGCCGCTGCCCGACCGGAAAGGGGCGGCCCCGATGGCTTCCGCACGGTCGTCGCTGGCCGAGGTCGACCGGCGACGGCAGGACGTACTGGCCCATGTCGTCGAGCGCGGAGAGGTGCGCATCGACGCTCTGGCACGGCACTTCGGGGTCAGCCTCGCCACCATGCACCGCGATCTGGACCAGCTCGCCGAACGCCGGCTGCTGCGCAAGGAACGCGGCCGGGCCGTGCCGTTCCCGACCCTCACCATGGAGACCGCGACCCGCTTCCGTATCGCCGTGAACCGTCCCGTGAAGGAGGCGCTCTGCGCCGCCGTCGCCGACGAGATCTGCCCGGGCAGCACCGTCGTCCTGGACGACTCGACCACGGTCTTCCCGCTCGCGGCCCGGATCGCCCGCACCGAAGCGGTCGCCGTGGTCACCAACTCCCTCGGCGTGGCCCGGCTGTTCGACGAGACGCCGGGCGCCGACGTCACCCTCCTCGGCGGCCGCTACCGCGGGGAGTTCGGCTCCTGCGTCGGCCCCGACGTGTTGCGCTCCCTGGGCCGTCTCCGCGCCGACCTCGCGGTGATGTCGGCCGTGTCCGTCCTCGGCGGCCGGCTCTTCCACCCGGTACGCGAATACGCGGAGATCAAGGAAGCCATGCTGGACTGCGCACAGCGCTCGCTGCTCCTGGTGGACCACACCAAGTTCGGCAAGACCGCCACGCACGCCTACGGCGACATCAGCCGCTACGACCGGGTCGTCACCGATCACGCCACGCCGCCCGGCGAGCTGACCGAACTGCGCCGCCTGGGCGTGCCCGTCGACGTGGTTGACGTCTGACACCCACGGCAGGCGCTCCGGATCGACGCGCACCGTCGGTGCGGGGGCGTACCAGGCCGGACCCGCCGTAGCCGTCGGCGAGTGCCCGGATATCGGGCGGCGCCTGCCATTTTCCGACAATCAACGCCCTGCGCAGGAACATCCGTTGACGCCGGGCCCGTCCTGATGTGACAGTACGGCCGCCCGGGTCATGGACATGCCGTCCTCGACATGCCGTCCTCCTGCCGTGCAATGCCCCCACTCGTCGGAAACCGGCCGGACGACGACACCACGCTGCCCCGACCCGGCGTCCCACCAGATCCCCCGTCGGCAGAACGCGCTACCCCCTCAAGGAGCCATGGTGTTACGAAGACTCTCGGTGGCCGGCATATCCCTCGCCGCCACCCTCGCAGCAGCCGTCCTCGCCGCGGCCCCCACGGCCGCCGCCACCCCGCAGAGCCCCCGGCCCGCCACCGCCCCGGCCCAGGCCGCCCCCGACATCGACGTGGCCAAGGTCCAGGCGCACCTCACCGAGCTGAACAACATCGCGACCCGCAACGGCGGCAACCGCAAGTCCAGCGGACAGGGCTACCGGGACTCCGTCGCCTACGCCAAGAACAAACTCCAGGCCGCCGGCTACACCGTCACCGAGCAGCCCTGCACCTCCGGCTGCGCCGGCGGGGCCGGCCCCAACCTGATCGCCGAATGGCCCAAGGGCGACACCGGCACGGTGTACATGTTCGGCTCGCACCTCGACAGCGTCGGCGCCGGACCGGGCATCAACGACAACGGCTCCGGTTCGAGCGCCCTCCTGGAGACGGCACTCACCCTCGCCGAGCAGAACCCCGCCATGGCCGCCCGCGTCCGCTTCGGCTGGTGGACGGACGAGGAGCAGGGCCTCAACGGCTCCGACTTCTACGTCAACTCCCTCTCCAGCGCCGAGCGTTCAAAGATCAAGGCCTACTACAACTTCGACATGGTCGCCTCGACCAACGGCGGCTACTTCATCAACCACATCAACTCCGCCGCCGCCGCGCCGATGAAGGCGTACTGGGACTCCCTCGGCCTCCAGCCGGAGGAGAACACCGAGGGCGCCGGCCGCTCCGACGACTACTCCTTCGAGCAGGCCGGCATCCCGACCTCCGGATACGCGATGGGCGCCGGCGCGAGGAAGACCTCCGCCCAGGCCACCAAGTGGGGCGGCACCGCCAACCGCTCCTACGACCCCTGCTACCACCAGTCCTGTGACACCACCGGCAACATCAACGGCACCGGACTGAACCGCAGCGCGGACGGCATCGCCTACACCCTGTGGAAGCTCGCCGTCTCCGACACCACCCCGTCGAACGACTTCTCCCTGGCCGCCGCCCCGTCCTCCGGCAGCGTCGACCCGGGAGCGTCGGTCACCAGCACCATCTCGACGGCGACCACCAGGGGCTCCGCCCAGACGGTGCAGCTGTCGGCGTCGGGCGCCCCGGCGGGCGTGACCGTCTCCTTCAGCCCCGCCTCGGTGACCTCCGGCGACAGCTCCGCCATGACCGTCGCCACCTCGGCGACCGCGGCCCCCGGCACCTACTCCCTCACGGTCAACGGCACCGGATCCGTCACGCACTCCACGACCTTCGCCCTGACGGTCAAACCGACCGGCAGCTGCACCAGTCAGCAGCTGCTCGGCAACGGGGGATTCGAGAACGGCACCACCCCCTGGACGGGCGACACCGGCGCGATCGGCGCGCACTCGGGCCAGCCCGCCCACAGCGGCACCAGGTCCGCCTGGCTCGGCGGCTACGGCTACTCCGCCGCCGACACCCTCAGCCAGCCGGTGACCGTGCCCGCCGGATGCAGCCGGGCGACGCTGACCTACTGGCTGCACATCGGTACCGACGAGACCGGGAGCACCGCCTACGACACGTTCAAGGTCAAGGTGGGCGGCACCACCCTGACGACCCTGTCCAACGCCGACGCGTCCAACGGCTACACCCAGCGCACCCTGGACCTGAGCCGCTACGTCGGGCAGCAGATCACCCTGACCTTCACCGCCACCGAGGACGCCAGCCTCCAGACCAGCTTCGTCCTCGACGACGCGGCCCTGCAGACCGGCTGACCTCCCACTGCCCGGAGGGGGGGGGGGGGGGGGGGGGGGGGGGGGGGGGGGTGGGGGGTGGGGGGGGGGGAAACAAAGCAGCCCCGCACGACGCTCCCAC
>NZ_JBVIRA010000013.1:0-79263 GCF_055576575.1 Streptomyces sp. NPDC033270 | reverse complement strand
GTGGCGGGATTAGCCCTTCCCCCCTCCCCCCCCCCCCCCCCCCCCTCCCCCCCCCCCCCCCCCCCCCCCCCCCCCCCCCCCCCCCCCCGCGGCGCACCAGCGCTACACGGCCGCCCCACGCCTTCGGGCTCAGACCCGGGCGGTGAAGGGGCACTTCCAGTCGGCCGGCTTGCGGCGGCCCGAGTAGCGCCGGGCCTCGGAGAGCTGCTCGTACTCCACGAGGTTCGGGTTGATGTCGCCCTGCAGCTCGATGTCCTGCTTGCGTATCTTCTCCTGGAGCCGGTCCCACAGGCCGGCGGCCTTTATCCGGTCGAACTGGGCGTGGGAGTTGAAGGCGAGCATCGGGAACGGCGGGCGGCGGCCCAGGCGGCTGTGCGTTTCGTGCAGCCCGATCACGAAGAACGGGTGCCCGGCCACGCTGTACGCGAAGGCGCCGGACGAGGGGTCGCGGTCATAGCCGTCGGCCCAGGGGTGGGTCAGGCTGTCATGATCGTGAACGGCCTGCAGCTGCTGCCACATCAGGTCCTCGAACTCGGTGTCCGGCACGTTCAACGGCCCCGAGAAGGTGGCGACGAAACTGGTGAAGGGCTTGGCCTCCCAGTCCACCGACTTCACATAGGCGTGCAGGTCCTCGGTCATCTGCCGGGCCGCCCCGTCGTCCCCGAGCCAGGTGTAGTGATGATGGGCGATACCGCCCTGCCGCCACGCCGAGCGGCCGGCCAGGCAGGGAAAGGCGTCGCCGAGCAGGAACTGCCCGACTTCAGTGGCGGCGGAGGCGTCAACCGTCATGTTCGTGACCTTCGGTGAGGGGGGCATCGCCCGGGGTGGGGCCCTGGCCGTGCTGGGGACTTAGGAAGTGAAGATCGAACCCCGCCGATTCGTCAAGACATGGCCGCCGGGCACCTCGTCGGCCGCCCTCACCAGCAGCGACGGGGCCCTGGCCGAGGGGCGCCGCACCCCATCGGGCGCGACGTCGTCCCGGCGGGCCGCACGGCCCGGGGACGCCGGGGGACCCGCTGTCAGCGTGCGGCGGGCAGGTCGCTCCCGGTGCGCTTCAGGGTGCGGATCACCGGCGCGGTCTCCAGGGACCGGACGGCGTCCAGCGCGGCCACCCGCTCGGTCAGATACCGGCACAGATCATCGGCGCTGCGGCAGTTGACCGCGGCGACGAGATTGCTGGGGCCGGTGGTCATGGCGGCGAAGGACACCTCGGGATGCGCGGCCAGCTCACCCGCGACGTCGTTCAGCGCGGAGGGCCGCACGGACATCCACAGCCGTGCCTCGGTGGGGAATCCCAGAGCGGCCGGAGCGATGTCGACGGCGCAGGTGAGCACGCCGGCCCGGCGCAGCGCCTCCACGCGGCGCCTCGCCGTGGAGTCCGCTGCGCCCATGGCGGCCGCGAGCTCGGTGTAGCCGGCCCTGCCGTCACGCGCGAGGATCCCCAGCATCGTCCGGTCCTGATCGTCCAGGACCACCAGCCCGTCGCCCGGGGACGGCGGGGCGGGCCGCAGACGGTCGACCTGCTCCGCGGAGAGCCGGGCGGACCCGGCCCAGGCGTTCGGCAGCGCGGTGGCGCGCAGCAGCAGGTGCGCGGAGACCGCGGTGACCCGGCTGGTTCTGGGGAGCTTGTGCAGCAGCAGGGCATCGCGCTCGGCGGCGGACGGCGTCTGGACGTTGCAGGAGATCTCCGTCCCTCCGGAGAGCAGGTACACGAAGGACGTGTCGGACCGGGCGGCCAGCGCGCCGGCGATGGCACCGGCCGCATCCGGGGTGCACTGCAGCCGGAGAGTCCACGACGTGTAGCCCAGCAGCACGCCGTTGACGACGCCGACGACCCGGAGGACGCCGGCCGACCGCAGTCGGCGGTAACGGCGGGCGACCGTGTTCTCCGAGACGTCGAGAACCTCGGCGACGGCGCGGAACGGTGCGCGTCCGTCGATCTGGAGCGCATGGACCAGACCGCGGTCGACCTCATCCAGGGGCACGATATCGGCGACGGTATCCATCGCATCACGCTACTTCGTGACGGCTTCCTGCGTCCTGGCGGCGCCGGATGGCTCTCCCGTGCCCTTCACGGTGATCGTGGACACGCGCCGCCGGACCCGGCAGGCCTCGGCACACCCCACCCCACACGGAAGGCTTCGATGAACGCCAACAGCAAGTTCCTCGTCACGGGAGCGACCGGAAACGTGGGCCGACAGGTGGTCTCCCGACTCCTGGCGGCCCACGTGGGCGACGTGAGGGCACTGACCCGCACCCCCGGCGCGGCCCGGCTGCCGCAGAAGGCCGAAGTACGCCAGGGCGACCTGGCCGACTGCGGCGCGCTGGAGTCGGCCCTGGAGGGGGTGGACGCGGTCTTCCTCATGTGGCCCTTCCACAGCGCCGAGCCGGCCGCCGCCGTCGTGGACGCCCTCCAGCGACACACGCGCCACGTGGTCTTCCTGTCCTCCGGCGCTGTCCAGAGCGGGCTCCCCTGGGATCTGCAGCCACACCCGGTGGGACGCTCCCACCGGGCGGTGGAGCAGCTGGTCGAGGACTCCGGCCTGCGCTGGACGCACCTGCGGCCCAGCACCTTCGCCGCCAACGCCCTGTGGTGGGCCGACCAGATCCGCGCCGGCGATGAGGTACGCGGCGCCTACGGGGCCGCGGCCATGGCACCCCTGCACGAGGCGGACATCGCCGCCGTCGCGGTACGCGCCCTGACCGACGACGGCCACGACGCTGCCACGTACGAGCTGACCGGCCCGGACGTCCTGACCCAGGCCGAGCAGGTCCGCGTGATCGGCGAGGCGCTCGGCCGGCCCTTGAGGTGGCAGGAGCTGTCGCGGGAGGCCGCCCGGCAGCTGCTGCTGGCCGATGCGGCGATCCCCGACTCCTTCGTGGAGGTCCTGCTGGACGGGTACGCCGAGATGCTCGACGCGCCCCGCCCCGTCACCACCGGCACGGTCGAGGAGATCACCGGCGCACCGGCGCGGACCCTGCGCCAGTGGGCCCTCGACCACGCCGCCGAGTTCCGTCCGCGTCGGTGAGCAGCGCGGCCACCAACCGGGAGGCGATCGGCACGGGCACCTGGTGCCGATCGGCCGCCCGCAGCAGCGCGCCGCCGATCGCATCGAGCTCCAGTGGACGGCCCGCCTCCGCGTCACGTTGCATCGACGACCTGCTGTCGCCCGGGAACGCGTCGTACAGCTCCAGGGTCTTGGTGGGATCGGCCGGCGCACCGCAGGCCCCGCTCACCGCGGCGGCCTCCGCGACCAGGGCCGACAGCTCCTCGCGCCGTTCGGTCCGCACCTCACCGATGGGCAGACCGTAATGGGTGGTGAGCAGCGCGAACGGAGCCAGGAACGCCAGCTTGGCCCAGAGCGCGGCGGTCTCGTCGTCGGACACCCGCGTGCGCACCCCCGCCTCCTCCAGCACCGCCGCCAGCACCCCGAGGCGCTCCGGCGCTCCGGCCAGATCGATCTCGGTGAACGGGCTGCCGTGCTCGATCGTCCCCGGTGCGGTCCGGGTCGAGGCGACGCGGATGACGCCCGGCACGACGCACCGCGCGCCGTAGCGCCCGCGCAGCACGTCCGGGTGCTCGATGCCGTTGAGCAGCGGAACCACCCAGCCGTCACCGACGACGCCGGGTGGGATCCGCTCCAGTGCCGCGGCCAGAGCGGTGTGCTTGACGGCGATCAGGCACAGATCCACCGGTTCCCGCAGCTCGGTGTCCGCCTCGACCCGCGCGGTGAAGGTGCCGAACTGCGCGCTGCGCACCGTGATGCCGTCCCGCCGCAGCACCTGCGTCGTCGCCTCTCCCGCCACACAGATCACCCGGTGTCCGGCGCGGGACAGTAGGCCCGCCAGGAGACCGCCGACTCCGCCCGGGCCGAGCACCGCCACGCTCCAGGGGCGTGCGACGGGTCGGGGCGCGGGCGCTGCACCGGCCTCGGCTGCGGTCTCGTCCCCCACCCCCGCTCCGGTTCCGCGGGCGGCCGACGGCGCGGAGAGCACCGCCTGACAGTCCCGCCACGCCGACGTGCTCAGGAGCGGTCGAAGGCGGCTGAACAGGCTGAGCAGGCCGGCGCCCGAGGCCTCCCGGAACGCGGGGTCGACACGGGCGATGTCGAGTTCGTTCGCGGCGGTGAGCTCGGCGAAGTCCCGCCGCAGCGCGAGGGCCGGCGTGCCGGTGCGACCGGTGAAACGGTCCCGGACGGTGGCGTCGGGGTCCGCGAGCGTGGGGTACGAGGCGTCCCGGTCGAAGCCGGCGTAGAAGTACACCAGCGCCTCGGCCTCGGCGCCGATGACCGCGGCCAGTTCCGCGCGGCGGTCGAGCGGCAGCAGGGGGGTGGCGAAGCCGTCGGTGCCGTAGCAGGCATGACACAGGCCGGCGAGCCGCAAGGCGGGCCGGGCGCCCCACGCGGCGAGCTGTTCCTGCACCCGGTGGAGGTGGGCCAGCAGCGTCCCACCGGGATGCCCGAGCGTGTCCGCGCCCAACTCGCGCACCATGCCGGTGACGCGGGCGATGACCGAACCGATATCTGAACCGCTGTCGGAATCGAAATCTGAACCGCTATGTGCACCGATCTCGAAATCGATGCCTGAACCGCTATCAGAAGCGGCTCCTGGATCATTGCTGCCTGAACCATTGACGTCAGGAGGTACGGAGAACATGGGCTTCGGGCTCCTCTCGGTGCTTGACGGGTCGGCACCTGCCCCGGCCCGCGCCGGCCGTCCGGCCTGGTGCGGGCCGGGGCGCGGTTGCCGCCCTTGGCCCTTCGGTGATCATCGAGGATGCCCCAAATCCGCGTCAATCCCAGGGTTTTCTTGCCCCTTCCCAAGCAATCGCTTGGATTTCGCCGTCGACCTGCCGGGCACCGCCCGGGTGGCCCGCCGGCGGCCCCGCATTGTGGCCGGGCCAATGCGGAGAGCGCATCTTTTGACCTGCCGGGGCGCCGTGCCTACGCTCGAAAGAGACATCTGATTGAGGTTGCAACGATGTCCGCGAAGCAGGTCGGAGTCCTGCTAAGTCGCCCCCGTACGGTGCGTCAGGGCCTCGCGCGTTCCCGGCGCACGGCGGTGAGCCCAGGAGAACTCCACATCGACATGCCGATGCATCGGCAACGCACCCACCCCGAGAGGGGACGACGATCATGCGCGCGAAGACCAGGACCCACCGCATAGCCGCGGCACTGTGCGCAGTGCCCTTCCTCGTGCTCGCCGGCGCCGGCGCCGCCAGCGCGGCTCCCGCCGCCGCACCGGCAGCCACACCAACCCACGCCTCCGCCCACGGATGGGACTGTGACGACGACTGGCGCTGGGACGGGGACTGCCACGACCACTTCGGCTTTGACGACTACGGAATCAGCGTGATCGTCATCGGCTGATCATCCGAGTCGCGAGACCGACGAAAACCTTCTACCGCAGGGGACCTGCCCGCACGGGCCGGACCCCTGCCGCCGTGCCGGCCGCAGGACGATCGGCGACGCGCGGACGCCGCCGACCGGAGCGCGGTCGGCGGCGTCGGACGGACCCGGCGTCAGGCGGCTTGCTGCAGCCGGTGCAAGGAGGCCACCAGCTTGTCCACCTCCTCGGGTGTGTTGTACAGCGCGAGGGAGGCACGGGCCGCGCTCTCCACGCCGTAGTGGGCCAGCGCGGGCTGGGCGCAGTGATGGCCGGCCCGGATGGCGATGCCGTCGCGGTCCAGCCAGTCAGCGACCTGTGACGGATCGTGACCGGCGAGGGTGAAGGTGAGTACGGCGATCCGCTCGGGCGCGGAACCCAGCAGCTCCAGCCCTGGAACCGTGGACATGGCCTGTTGTGCGTGCGCCATGAGCGAGGTCTCGTAGGCGGCGATGGCGTCCCGGTCGAAGGACGTCAGCCAGTTGAGCGCGGACAGCAGACCGACCACGCCGGAGATGTGCCCGGTACCGGCCTCCAGGAGGTGCGGCACCGGTGCGTAGGAGGTACGGGCGAAGCTGACCGACTCGATCATGTTGCCGCCGCCCTGCCACGGCGCCATGCTCCGCAGGATCTCGGGCTTGGCGTACAGGGCGCCGATCCCCGTGGGCGCGAACAGCTTGTGGCCGGAGAACACATAGAAGTCGGCGTCCAGGTCCTGCACGTCGACGGGGAAGTGCGCCACCGCCTGCGCCCCGTCCACCAGCACCTTGGCCCCGTAGCGGTGCGCGAGCGCGGTCATCTCGCGGACCGGCGGGACGGTGCCGAGCACATTCGACGCATGGCTGACCGCGACGAGTCGGGTGCGCATCGACAGCAGATCGGCGTACGCGGTGAGGTCGATCTGCCCGTCCGGCTGCAGCGGTACGGGTACCACCCGGGCCCGGGTCTCCTTGGCGACCAACTGCCAGGGGACGATGTTGGAGTGATGCTCCAGCACCGGCACGAGGATGTCGTCCCCGGGGCCGAGGTTGGCCCGCCCCCAGCTCTGGGCGACGAGGTTGATCGCCTCGGTGGTGCCGCGTACGAAGACGACGTCGTCCGGTGACGGGGCGCCGAGGAACTGGGCGACCGCCGCCCGGCCCGCCTCGTACGCCTCGGTGGCCTCCCGGGCCATGGTGTGGGCACCGCGGTGGATGTTGGAGTTGGCGGATCCGTAGAAGCCGGCCAGTGTCTCGATCACCTGACGCGGCTTCTGCGTGGTGGCTCCGTTGTCCAGCCAGACCAGCGGGTGCCCGTTCACGGTCCGGTGCAGGATCGGGAAGTCCCGCCGCGCCAACTCGGGTGAGAAGGCGACCGGTTGACCGGGGAGACCGGCGGGTGGTGAGGGTGGGGGAAGGCCGGGTTGGGAGGCGGCGGATGGTGCCCCTCCGGCGACCGGGGGCGCGGCCGGAGCCGGAGCCGTCGCCGGAGTCGTCATGGCGGCCGTGGTCGCCGCCGGTGCGGTGGCGGGAGCCGTGACCCCATGCAGTGCCGCAGCCGGATCTGTGGTCGCCTGCGGGACCGTGGCGGTCCACCCCTCCCGCATCACGTCAGGAGTAGTCATGGTAGTTGGAGACCTCGACGTTCTGGAGCACGGCGAGCGCGTCCTCCACCAGCACCGCGGTGTTGAAGTACGCCGTCATCAGGTACGACGTGATGCCCTTCTGGTCGACGCCCATGTTGCGCATCGACAGGCCGGGCTCCACCTCGTCCTCGACCTTCGCCGGGCGCAGGCCCACCACGCCCTGCTCGGCCTCGCCCACGCGCATCAGCAGGATCTCGGTGGTGCCGATGCCCGCACCGCCGGAGAACCGCACCTTGTCGGAGGGCAGCAGGGGGACCCCGCGCCAGGTCAGCAGGGGGCTGCCGAAGCGGTTGTCGATGATCGGGGGCACGCCCCGGCGCGTACACTCCCGGCCGAACGCGGCGATGGCCCTGGGGTGGGCGAGGAAGTAGCCGGGCTGCTTCCAGACGCGGGTCAGCAGCTCGTCGAGGTCGTCGGGGGTCGGAGAGCCGGTGCGCGCCTGCACCCGCTGGCCGGGGGCGACGTTGTTGAAGAGGCCGAACTCCGGGTGGTTGAGCAGCGAGGCCTCCTGCCGCTCGCGCAGCGCGTGGGCCGTGAGGTTGGACTGGGCGCGGGTCTGGTCGATCGGCCCGTTGTAGAGATCGGAGACCCTGGTGTGCACGCGCAGCACCGTCTGGGCGAGGGTCATGTGGTACTCGCGGGGTGTGTCCTCGTAGTCGACGAACGTCCCCGGCAGGTCCGGTTCGCCGTCGTGCCCGGCCTTGAGGTCGACCGCCACCTCGGCGCCCGGCAGCACGCCGTCCGCCGCGAGGTAGGCGTCCATCGCCCCGCGCACCGTCGCGTCGCGGTCGCACAGCCCGGCGAGCACGCCGCGCTCGACGCACAGCGCCACGCCGGGGGTGAGCGCCTTGACGCGATACGACAGGGGCTCGCCGCGGGTCCAGGCGTCGAGGTCGAAGAACTGGCCGTCGCCGATCACTTCGAGCAGGGCGTCCTCGCCGTAGCGGCCGCTCACCCGCTTCTCGGCGCGGCCCTGGGCGATCACCCACAGCCGGTCGTGCGCGTCACCGTCCTGCGCGAGCAACTGCCCGGCCTCGAAGGGAACTTCCGTGAAGGCGCCCGCCAGTTCGGCCAGCAGCGCGTCGTCGGCCTCCCTGAGGTAGGGCAGTTCCCGCAGGTCTCCGGGGATGATGCGGGGTGAGCCGCCGTCGGAGTGGGTGCTGATGCGGTCGTCTCCGAGGACGTACGTACGGCGGCGGTTGACGCGGAAGACACCTGCTTCGACGTCCACCCAGGGCAGGGCGCGCAGCAGATAGCGCGGGGTGATGCCGCGCATCTGCGGAGTTGTCTTGGTCGTGGTCGCGAGCTGCCGTGCCGCATTCGGGCTGAGACTCATCTGGTCGTTCACAGGACCTCCTCGCACACAGGCATGCCGAACGACCGGCGCGGGGCCGACGGCACGCGGGAACGAACCGATCGTGTTGTCGGGCTCCGCGGGCCCGCAACCGACCGTCCGCCGGGGTGCGGCCTGAAACGCTCGCCGAACTGGAGGCGCACGTCCGTATGCCTGAGCGACCACGCGGCGTCGTGCCGCCGTACGGCGCGTGGGCATAGCGGAATTAGTCATTCCATCGACGGCGCGGCAGGTCACTCGACGTCACATGGCGTCCCATATACGACCAGATTCGCCCTCATAACGCTACTTTGCGTTTCCTAAAGGGTGACTTATGGCACTGGCCTATGACGATCCGCCAGGGTCTGGTGAGGTATGCGGGTAGGGACGAGGCACACGGAGGCCGAGGGGAGCGGGGGAGTGGGGGAGCTGATGATCTGCCGGGCGTACGTCGGGCGTGGTCCCGGTGCGCGTCGAGCCGGGGCGGGGAGCGGTTCGGTGCGCGGGGTGTGGGGCTGTGTTTGTTGGGGACTTGTGTGAAAGGGGTGTCATGGCGGGTGGTGGGTCCGTAGTGTCGGCTGGCGCCGGAGCCTGCTCTGGGGATTCTTCGTGGGATCTGCCCCTTGGCTCCTGGACCATGAGGCAGTGCTTGCGCCGAGGGAGCAGTGGTGACATCCCTGATCGTACCGGTCATGATCACATTCGGGATCTTCCTGTTGGCCATGGTGGCCGTGGGTATCGCGACCTATCAGGACACGTTGACGTTCTCTGATTTCGCTTTGGGCGGCCGCCGGTTGAGTGCGCCGCTCGCGGCCCTCTCCGCGGGGGCCAGTGACATGTCCGGCTGGCTGTTCCTGGGGTTGCCGGGTGCGGTGTACGCGGCCGGTATCGGTGCCTCGTGGATTGCCGTCGGCCTGGCCGTCGGCACGTATCTGAACTGGCGCCTGGTCGCGCCGCGCCTGCGTACGTACACGGAACTGGCCGGCGACGCCAAGACGTTGTCGGCGTATTTCGAGGAGCGGTTCGAGGACGGCAGCAGGATGCTGCGGGTGGTCTCGGCGACCGTCACCGTCGTGTTCTTCACCGTCTACGTCGCCAGTGGCCTGCTGGCCGGGGGCGTCCTCTTCGAGGGCATCTTCGGAGGCGGCTTCGAGTTCGCGCTCACCGTCTTCGCCGTGGTGATCGTCGTCTACACCGTCCTGGGCGGCTTCCGCGCGGTCAGTGTGACGCACTCGGTGCAGGCCACGCTGATGTTCTGCGCGGCCGTGGCGCTCCCGACGATCGGCATCGGGCTGCTGGGGGGCTTCGGCGCGGTGCACGAGGCGCTCACCCGCAAGAGCCCGGCCCTGCTGGACGTGGGGGCCAAGGCCGGTTTCGACGGCGCACGTTGGGCATCGGGCGGGCCGCTCGGCGCGGTGGCGGTGATTTCGCTGCTCGCCTGGGGGCTGGGGTACTTCGGGCAACCGCACATTCTGGCCCGCTTCATGAGTATCCGCAGTACGCGGGAGATTCCCCTGGCCCGCCGCATCGGTGTGGGCTGGGTGGTCGTCTCGCTGGCGGGCGCCTCGCTGGTGGGGCTGGTGGGTGTCGCCGCGCTGGACCAGCCACTGGAAAACCCCGAGACCGTGTTCATCGCGCTGTGCGCCCAGCTGGTCAACCCGTGGATCGCCGGCATTCTGCTGGTGGCCGTGCTGGCCGCGATCAAGTCCACCGCCGACAGCCAGCTGCTGGTCTCGGCGATGGCCCTGACCGAGGACTTCTACCGGGCCTTCGTCAAACGGCGGGCCTCGGACGCGTCGATGGTGCTGGCGTCCCGCGTGGCGGTGGTGGCCGTCGCGGTGGTGGCGTACGTCATCGCGCTCAGCGGGGGCGCCGTGCTGGACATCGTCGCCTACGCCTGGGCGGGCTTCGGCTCCGCCTTCGGCCCGGTGATCCTGCTGTCGCTGTACTGGCCGCGGATGACGCGGGCGGGGGCGATGGCCGGCATGCTCACCGGGGCGGCCACCGTGGTGCTGTGGAAGCACATCGATCCCCTCCTCGGGCCGCTGCAGTCGGGCGTGTACGAGATGGTGCCGGGGGTGCTGGCGGCCACGGCGGCGGCGCTGCTGTTCGGGAAGTTCGTCGGCCGCCCGCCGCGACGGGTCTGGTCCGGCGCCATGGAGAAGCGCGCGGCGTCCTCGGTCCCGGTCGGCTGAGCCGGAGGAGCGGGCCTCTCCCCTGACGTCCCCGCTCCCCTGGCGTCCCTCGCCCGTCGCCGGTCCGCGCGCGGAGCTGCGGGCACCGCGCGGCGGTGCTGTGCTGGAGGTGGCGCGGGACGCCAGGGGCCGTACGTGCTCGTCACAACGGGTAGCCATATCGGTGCAGCGGGTACGGTTTCCCTGACGCGGCGTGATCGGACAGCGGCGTGCGACGACGCGCGCCGAACGAGCCGCGAAGGAGCCGACCGTGGACACGGGCACGAGGCAGGACACCAACGGGCGGCACTGCCTGGTGACCGGCGCCACCGGCTACATCGGCGGACGGCTGGTGCCCGAGCTGCTGCGGGCGGGCCACCGGGTGCGCTGTCTCGCCCGGACCCCGGGCAAGCTGCGCGACCACCCCTGGGCGCCGGACGCCGAGGCGGTCGAGGGCGACGTCACCGACCCGGAGTCGGTCGCCCGAGCCATGCGCGGCATCGACGTCGCCTACTACCTGGTGCACGCGCTGGGCACCGGACGCGACTTCGAGGAGAAGGACCGCACAGCCGCCCGGATCTTCGCCGAGCAGGCGCACGCGGCAGGGGTGCGGCGGATCGTCTACCTGGGCGGCCTGACGCCCGAAGGCGTCCCGGAACGAGAGCTGTCCCGGCACCTGCGCTCG
Organism: Streptomyces sp. NPDC033270; assembly: GCF_055576575.1. Classification (NCBI taxonomy): domain Bacteria; kingdom Bacillati; phylum Actinomycetota; class Actinomycetes; order Kitasatosporales; family Streptomycetaceae; genus Streptomyces; species Streptomyces sp. NPDC033270. Next base: position 68,062 of record NZ_JBVIRA010000013.1, on the reverse strand, counting down.
CGGGCCGAGGTGGGGCGCATCCTCCTCGACGGTCCGGTCCCCACCACGGTGCTGCGCGCCGCGGTGATCATCGGGTCGGGCTCGGTGTCCTTCGAGATGCTGCGCTACCTGACCGAACGCCTCCCGGTGATGGTCACCCCGAGTTGGGTACGCACCCGCATCCAGCCCATCGGAGTCCGCGACGTGCTCCGATACCTGGTCGGCTCCGCGGCGATGCCGGACCACGTCAACCGCACCTTCGACATCGGCGGCCCCGACGTCCTCACCTACCGGGACATGATGCGCCGGTACTCCGCCGTCGCCGGACTGCGCCGACGGCTGATCGTGCCCGTGCCGGTGCTCACCCCGGGGCTGTCCAGCCACTGGGTCGGGCTCGTGACACCGGTACCGGCATCCCTCGCGCGACCGCTCACCGAATCGCTGCGCCACGAGGTCGTCTGCCACGAGCACGACATCGCCCGGTACGTCCCCGACGCCCCCGGGCAACCACTGCCGTACGACGAGGCGCTGACGCTCGCACTGCGCCGGGTACGCGACGCCCAGGTCGCCACCCGCTGGTCGTCTGCCGCGGTGCCCGGCGCGCCGAGCGATCCGCTGCCCACCGACCCGGACTGGGCCGGCGGCAGCCTGTACGAGGACGAACGCCGGCTGACCGTCGCCGCGTCGCGCGAGTCCCTGTGGCGGGTGATCGAAGGCATCGGCGGGGACAACGGCTGGTACTCCTTCCCCCTGGCCTGGGCGGTGCGGGGGTGGCTGGACCGCTTCGTCGGCGGCGTCGGCCTGCGGCGCGGCCGGCGGGACGCCGAGCGGCTGCGGGTGGGCGACTCGCTGGACTTCTGGCGGGTGGAGGAGATCGAACCGGGCCGTCTGCTGCGGCTGCGCGCCGAGATGCGGCTGCCGGGCCTGGCCTGGCTGGAGATGTACGCGGAGCACGACGGCGAGGGCCGCACCCGCTACCGGCAGCGCGCCGTGTTCCACCCCCGCGGACTGTCCGGGCACGCCTACTGGTGGAGCGTCTCCCCGTTCCACGCCGTCGTCTTCGGAGGGATGGCGTGCAACATCGCGCAGGCCGCCGCGAAGGGCATGAGCGCGCACCGGACACCCGCGCCGCCGGACCACCGACCGGACGCCCGCGGCCGGCGAAGTGCCCCGTGACGGCCCCGACATGACACCAGGAGAGGCGCCATGACCGTCGCGGTCGTCCTGTTCACCGCGGACCTGCGGCTGCACGACCACCCCCCGCTGCGGGCCGCGCTGCGCGCGGCGGACGAGGTGGTGCCGCTGTTCGTCCTCGACCCCGGCATCCGCGCGGTGGGCTTCGACGCGCCCAACCGGCGGGCCTTCCTCGCCGACTGCCTGGCCGACCTCGACGCCGGGCTCCGCGAGCGCGGCGGCCGGCTCGTGCTGCGCTCGGGGCAGGTGGCGCGGGAGGTGGGCCGGATCACCGCCGCATGCGGAGCCGGCGAGGTGCACATGGCGGCCGGTGTCACCCGGTACGCCCACCGGCGCGAGGAACTCGTCCGCAAGGAGCTCCAGGAGCGCGGGGTGGGCCTGCATGTGCACGACGCGGTGATCACGGCCCTCGCACCCGGGGCGGTGACCCCGGCCGGCTCCGACCACTACGCCGTCTTCACCCCCTACTTCCGCCGCTGGTCCGCACAACGACTGCGGGACACCTGCCCGGCGCCCCGCACCGTGCGCGTACCCGCCGAGGTGCGCTCCGAGCCGCTGCTGTCCCGCGACACGGTGTCCGGCACCTCACCGGGCCTGCCCGCAGGCGGGGAACGCGCCGGCCGACAGCGGTTCTCGAACTGGAAGCGGTCCGGCCTGGGCGCCTACGCGGAGCGGCACGACGACCTCGCCGGCGACGGGACCTCCCGCCTCTCGCCCTACCTCCACTTCGGGGCCCTCTCGCCCGTCGAGCTCGTCCAGCGGGTCCGCGCGCACGGCGGCCCCGGGGCGGACGCGTTCGTGCGCCAGCTGTGCTGGCGCGACTTCCACCACCAGGTACTGGCGGCCCGGCCCGGCTCGTCCGTGAACGACTACCGCACCCGCGACGACCGCTGGCGGACGCGGGACGAGGCGGCCGAGGAGATCACCGCGTGGCAGGAGGGCCGCACCGGCTATCCCGTCGTCGACGCCGCGATGCGGCAGCTGCGACACGAAGGCTGGATGCACAACCGGGCCCGCCTCCTGGTGGCCAGCTTCCTCACCAAGACCCTCTACGTGGACTGGCGGATCGGCGCCCGGCACTTCCTGGACCTGCTGGTGGACGGCGACATCGTCAACAACCAGCTCAACTGGCAGTGGGTCGCCGGAACCGGCACCGACACCCGCCCGCACCGCGTGCTCAACCCGGTGGTCCAGGGCAAACGCTTCGACGCCCAGGGGACGTACGTACGCCGCTGGGTGCCCGAGCTACGGGACGTGCCCGGCAAGGCGGTCCACGAACCCTGGCGGCTCCCCGCGCCCGAACGCGCCCGCCTGGACTACCCCGAGCCGCTCATCGACCTCGCGGACGGCCTCGCCCGCTTCCAACACGCCCGGGGCCGACACTGACGCACTGCACACGCCACGGGCGGCCGGCGGCTCGTGCTGCGCCGTCGGAGTGAGCCGTGCTCCGGCGAGGGCTCCCACCGGGCAGGGATCACCGCATGCCCGGGGGCGCTGTCTGGGACGCCCCGGCGCGGCACCCCGGCGCGGGGTGGCCGGCGGCCCCCGGACCGGACGAAGGAGGGCGTGTGAAGACCGTATCGGGGCCGACCGACCACGTTGTCGTCGTCGGTGCCGGGCTGTCCGGCCTCTCCGCGGCCCTGCACCTGCTGGGGGCGGGCCGCCGGGTCACCGTGGTCGAACGGGACGCCGGGCCGGGCGGACGAGCCGGCCGGCGCGCACTCGGCGGGTACCACCTGGACACCGGCCCGACGGTGCTGACGATGCCGCACCTCGCCGACGAGGCCTTCGCCGCCGTCGGCGACAGCCTGTACCGGCGGGTGGACCTCGTCCCGCTGCACCCCGCCTACCGGGCCCGCTTCGCCGACGGCTCGCACCTCGACGTCCACACCGACGGCGACGCCATGGAAGCGGAGGTGCGGCGCTTCGCGGGCGCCGCCGAGGCCGACGGCTACCGGCGTCTGCGGTCCTGGCTCGAACGGCTCTACCGGGCCCAGATGCGCCGCTTCATCGACACCAACTTCGACTCGCCCCGCCAGCTCCTGCACCCGGACCTGGCCCGGCTGGCGGCGCTCGGCGGATTCGGCCGGCTCGATCCGCGGATCGGCAGGTTCCTCTCCGACGCCCGCCTGCGGCGCGTGTTCTCCTTCCAGTCGCTGTACGCGGGCCTGGCCCCGGCCCGGGCGCTCGCCGCCTACGCCGTGATCGCCTACATGGACACGGTGGCCGGCGTGTGGTTCCCGCGCGGCGGCATGCACGCGCTGCCGCAGGCGATGGCCGAGGCGGCCGGCGACGCGGGCGCCACGTTCCGCTGGTCGGCCGAGGTGACGGAACTGGAGCGCTCGGCCGGCCGGGTACGGGCCGTGCGCCTCGGCTCCGGGGAGCGCCTCACCTGTGACGCGGTGGTCCTCAGCCCCGATCTGCCGGTGGCGCACCGACTCGTGGGGCGCGCACCGCGGCGCCCGCTGCGGCTGCGCCATTCCCCTTCCGCGGTGATCCTGCACGCCGGCACCGACCGCACCTGGCCGGACCTCGCGCACCACACGATCTCCTTCGGCGCGGCCTGGGAGCGCACCTTCGACGAACTGACGCGTACGGGGCAGCCGATGAGCGATCCGTCCCTGCTCATCACCCGCCCCACGACCCACGACCCGCGGCTCGCCCCACCGGGCAGGCATCTGCACTACGTCCTCGCACCCTGCCCCAACACCGCCACCGGGCCGTCCGCCGCCGCCTGGCGCGACCTCGGGCCGCGCTACCGCGACAGCCTGGTGGCCGAGCTGGAACGTCGCGGCCTGCACGGGTTCGGGGACCACATCGAGCACGAACTCCTGGTGACTCCGGCCGACTGGACGGCGCAGGGACACGCGGCGGGCACGCCCTTCTCGGTCTCGCACACCTTCGCCCAGACCGGCCCCTTCCGGCCGCGCAACCTGGTGCGCGACCTCGACAACGTCGTCCTGGCCGGCTGCGGGACGACGCCCGGGGTCGGGGTACCCACGGTGCTCATCAGCGGGAAGCTCGCCGCCGCCCGCATCACCGGCGGCCGTCCCCCGACCCGTCGCGGCGCCGCCGCACGTCGCCCCGGCCAGGAACGGCGGCCGCGATGACCCGTCGCGAACTGGCCGCCGCCGGCATCACCGACCCCGCCCTGCGCACGGCCTACACACACTGCCGGCAGCTCAACGCCCGCCACGGCAAGACGTACTTCCTCGCCACCCGTCTGCTGCCGGTCGAACGCCGCTGTGCCGTCCACGCGCTGTACGGCTTCGCCCGCTGGGCGGACGACATCGTCGACGACCTCGACCGGCGGCGCACACCCCCCGAGCGGGACCGGCTGCTGCGGCTGCTGGAGAACGACCTCGCGCACGGCCTCGGCACCGGCGGCGGCGACCAGCCCGTGGTGCGGGCAGTGGCGGACACCGCAGCCCGGTACGCGATCGACCCCCGGCTGTTTGCCGACTTCCTGGCCTCGATGCGCGACGACCTGAGCGTCACCGACTATCCGACATACGCGGACCTGCGTGCCTACATGCACGGTTCGGCGGCGGCGATCGGGCTGCAGATGCTGCCCGTCCTCGGGACCGTGGTGCCCCGCGAGACGGCGGCGCCGCACGCGGCGGCCCTCGGAGTGGCCTTCCAGCTCACCAACTTCCTGCGCGACGTCGGCGAGGACCTGGACCGCGGCCGCGTCTACCTGCCGGCGGACCTGCTCGCCGCCCACGGGGCGGACCGGCCGCTGCTGGAATGGAGCCGCCGCACCGGACGCCGCGACCCGCGGATCCGCGCCGCGTTCGCCGCCGCCGAGGCCCTGACGAGAGCGGTGTACCGCGAGGCGGAACCGGGCATCGCCATGCTCGACCCCCGGGTGCGGCCCTGCATCCATGCCGCCTACACGCTGTACGCAGGCATCCTCGACGCGATCGCCGCCGACGACTACGCCGTACTGCACCGCCGCTCCGTGGTGCCGCGCCGGCGCCGGGCGGTAACGGCCGCGGCCGGCATCGTACGCATCCTGGGCGCCCGCGCCCGCGCCCGTACCGGCCCGCCGCGCCCAACGGCCCCGGCACGCGCCGAGCCGACCCCCCAACGGGCGGGGGACCGGCGGTGACCGACCGGAGGGAACGGGCGGGCTGGAGACCACCACTGCGGCTGCGCCGTGGACCGAAGTGGGAGGCGCAGCCGCCCACCTGGCGCGAGGCGCGGCCCACGCTGATCGCCGACGCCCTCAAACGCGCCGGCGCGCGGCCGTCGGGCAACTGGTTCGTCGTGGGAGCCTCCCGGGACGTGACCGCCGGCGGCCGCCCCCGCGGCAGGACGGTGGCCGGCGTGGAGGTCGTCCTGTGGCGGACCGCGGCGGGTGCACTGCGGGCCGGGCCCGGTGCGTGCCCGCACCTGGGGGCTCCGCTGCGCGACGGCCGGGTGGTCTGCGGCACGCTGGTGTGCCACTGGCACGGACTGGCCCTGGACGGCGGCCCGTTCGCCGGCTGGGAGCCGTTCCCGGTCCACGACGACGGCGTGCTGGTGTGGGTGCGGCTGGACGAGGTCGGGGGCGAGGAGCCGCTGGCGCGCCCCGTGGTACCCGCCCGACCGGCGGCGGGGGCGGTGGACGCGGTGTGCACGGCGGTGGGACGGTGCGAGCCGCAGGACGTGGTCGCGAACCGGCTCGACCCCTGGCACGGCTCGTGGTTCCACCCGTATTCGTTCGTCGACCTCCGCGTGGTCCGCGTAGCGCGGCACGAACAGGACGACGCGTTCGCCGTCGAGGTGTCGTTCCGCGTCGCGGGCCGCCTGGTGGTGCCCGTGCGCGCGGAGTTCACCGCACCCGAACCGCGCACCGTCGTCATGCGCATCACCGAGGGCGAGGGGGCGACGTCCGTGGTCGAGACGCATGCGACGCCGCTGACCGCGAGTGCGGCGGCGGAGCCGACAACGGCCGTGATCGAGGCCGTCGTCGCCGCGTCGGACCGGCGGGGCTTCGCCCTGGCGCGCGCCGCCGCACCGATGCTGCGCCCCCTGATGCGCCGGGCCGCCGGCCGACTGTGGCGCGACGACCTGGCCTACGCCGAGCGCCGCTGGGCCCTGCGGAGCACCGGGCGCTTCCCCGGCTGAGCGGACGTGCCCGGCCCGCCCGGCCGCTCAGCGGCGGGCCGCCGCACCCGCCAGGGCCCGCAGAACCCGGGACCGGCCCGCCCTCGGCACCGTCCACAGCACCTGGCCGCGGATCCCCCAGTCGGCGAGCAGGGCGTTGGCCGCCAGGAAGCCCGAGGTCGCCGCGCGCTCCATCAGGGCCACCGGAAGGCGGGTGCGGACCAGGTCGCCGGCGACCATCACGCCCGGGTGCGGGGTCCGTACGGACGGCCGGCGGTGGTGGCCACCGACGTCGAACAGCGGGCAGTCGGACCGCCATTCATGGCGCGCGTCCACGATCCGCGTCTGCCGTGTCTCCGGGTAGACCTCGCGCAGCCGGTCGACGAGCCGTTCCTGCACCCGCTTCGGCTCCGCGGCGGGATCGACCGCGTAGGCGTGCAGCTCCACCACCGAACCGCCGGTGCGCGCCGCCCAGCGGGCCGCCTCGCCCTCCCAGCGGTCGAGGACGCTGACGTTGTCCAGGCCCCCGAATCCGCTGGTGCCGAGGAAACCGGCGCGGTCCTCGCGCACCGGCCGGTCGAGCCACAGGCGCGAGACGAGGAACGGTGGCGCGGTGCGCAGCCCCTGGACGTCGTCGCGCCACCCCGCGCTCCCCAGGCCCGGTGACCTCGCCACGATCCCGCGCAGTCCGGCCGTGTCGAGCGCGAGGACCACCGCCTGGTGCCGCTCCCTCGTCCCGTCGGTCTCGACCTCCAGATCGCCGTCGACCGGCCGTACCGCACCGACCGGAGCGCCGGTACGGATGTCGACCCCGTGCTTCTCCAGATAGCCGCCGAGCGGCTCCCACAGAGCCCGCGGGAAGGGCTCGCCCGGCACGTCGAAGAGCAGGCCCTCGGAAGAGCCGAGGAAGTAGATGTGGAACATCACCAGCAGCTCGGCGGCGGACAGTTCACGCGGGTCGGCGAAGAAGCTGCGGGAGAACACCTCGAACGCGAGATGGTGCGCGGCCTCGGGGAAGCGGACGCGGGCGAGGAAGTCGGTCGCGCTGACACGGTCGTAGCGCCCGTAGACCTCGGGCACCCGGACGTCGAGCAGCGGCAGCGCGGCGCGTGGGTCCATCGAGGCGAGGTCGCGCCAGCCGAACGTCGGGCTCAGGGCGGCGAATCCGAGCGCACTCCAGGGCGGTGTCCGGGGCACTCGGGCGAAGCTGTCGGTCAGGCCACCGCTGTGCCGCAGGGGGTAGTCGGGCAGGGGGAGAAGGCAGGCGAGAGCGGGGTCGGTCCGCCGCAGCAGACCGCGCAGGTTGTAGTACTGGCGGAAGAAGGCGTGGAAGCCGCGGCTCATGGTCACTTCGGAGCCGTCCGCCAGGCACGTCCGCCATCCGGCGAGGCGGCCGCCGAGCGACGCCTCCCGCTCGTGGAGCGTCACCCGCACACCGCGTTCGGCGAGGGCCGTGGCCGCGGCGATGCCGGCGACGCCCCCGCCGACCACCGCGACACGAGGCGCGTCGCCGCCGGTGAAGCGCGCCCGGCCCGGGACGGGCATCAGGACCTGCGCCTTGCGGTCGCGGCCCCTGCGGGCGGCCCCGGCGCGCCCGAAGGCGCTCATACGGCGGGCCCCGTCACCGGGGCGGCGGAACCCTTGCGGCCGAGGAAGGTGTGGACGATGCCGGTCTGCCAGCCGGCGACGGGGGCGGTGCGCACACCGGTGAAGCCGGCCCGCACGAGCCGGGCCGCGCACACCGGGGCGGTGTCGAAGGCGAGGACGCTGTGCCACAGGTGGCGGTAGAGCGCCCGGTCACCGTTCAGGGTCCCCGCCGGGATGATCAGTGTCCGGCACACCGCCGTCCACAGCGCCCGGTGGAGCGGGGATCCGCTGAGGCTGTAATCGTGCACGGCCAGCCGGCCGCCGGGACGCAGCAGGGCCCGCATGACGGCGAGGACACCGTCCGGGTCGGTGACGTTGCGCAGCAGATAGGCGGCGAAGACGGCGTCGAAGGGACCCTCGTCGACGGTGCGCAGTTCCTCGGCGGTCAGATGCAGGAACCGGACGGTGGCGGGCCACCGTTTGGCCTGCGCGCGTTCCAGCATGCCGGCGGAGGCGTCGACGGCCGTGATCCGGGCGCGCGGAGCGGCGTCCAGCAGGGCCCGGGTGGAGGCGCCCGTACCGCAGCCGAGGTCCAGTACGTGCAGACCGGCGCCCTCGCGCGGCAGGCGCAGCCGGCGGGCCGACCGCAGCAGGCCGGACCGGTGGCCGGGGTTCAGCGCCGTGAGGCGGTCGTAGCTGTGGGACGCGCGGTCGAAGGCGCGGGTGAGGTCGTGGTCGCGCAGCAGCGTCATCGGCGGCTCTCCTCGGACGGGGCGGTCGCATTCACCCCGGCGACGGGGCGGCGGGGCAGGAAGGGCAGCTCCGCCGCGGTGCGGAGCATGGGGCCGACGGGCGTGCGCAGACCGATGCCGAACTCCTCCCAGGGCGTGGTGGCGCCGTCGAGGAAGCGCAGCAGCCGCGCCGTCGGGACACGACGGAACAGGTCGGTGAAGAACCCGGGGCCGTCGATCCGGCCGGTGTCCAGCGCCCGCAGCAGTACGGCATCCATGGCGAGGGCCCGCCGTCCGTGGAGACGGGGCGCGAGGTCGCCTCCGTCGCGCAGTGCGGCGGCGATCGCCCGACTCTGCCGCTGCACGGCGGCGAAGGTGTAGCCGGTCGCCGGCCGGGTGGCACCGCCGGCCGCCCCGACGCGGAAGACGGCCGGCCCGATCCGGCGGGGGAAGCGTGCGTCGGTCATGGGGATGACGCCCTGCTCGGCCGACTCCACGGTGAGCGCCCCCAGCCCCAGCACCGCGCCGGTGTAGTGGCGCAGCGCAGCCTCGTACGCGGCCGTGGTGAGCGGTGTGCGGGAGAACTCGGTGTACTCGACCAGCGCCCGGTCGGGCGCGAGGGGAAGCACATAGCCGAACGCGAGTCCGTGGCGCGGCTGCGGCACCCGGAAGTCCATCAGGTCCGCGACCTCGGGGTCGAAGCACTCACCCGCCGTGCGCACGAACCAGCCGCGGAAGTGCTGAAGCAGCGTCGTACGGGCCGGCGGCAGTCGGCGCAGGGGCCGGGAGTCGAAGACGTACCGGCCCCGAAGGAGGAGGACCCGGCCGTCGGGGGTGGCGCAGCGGACCTCGGCCCCGCCGGTGGCGGTGCGCACGGCCTGGGCCGTCGCGCGCAGGACACACGTCTGCGGGTACCGCGCCAACCGGGAGTGCACCAGCTCTTCGAAGGCCGCGGACCGCAGTATCCGGTAGCGCAGCGGTGCGGTGTCGGTGGTGACATGTCGGCCGTCCGGGCCGCGGACCCGCAGCCGCGGCCACGAGGCCACCACCGCCTCCTCGAACTCCCCGGGTGCGTCGTCCCAGTAGCACCAGGTGCGCTCGGCGGGTCGCAGCGGTCCGTCGGGCGCCTCCACCACGGTCACCGAGGTGGTACCCGTCTGCGTCAAGCAGTGCGCCAGGCTCAGCCCGGCCGCACCGCCCCCCACCACGACGACCTCCGCCCGCCCGGCCGGTGCGCTGGTGCGGCGGCTCATCGCGCCGGCCGTCCGACCGCGGGTGCCCCGTCCGACGATCGAACGCGCTGACCGGTCATCATCCGCCTCCTTCACGCTGCCGTCGGTACGGGCCGACGGCGACGGGCGGTCCAGCCGATCACGTCACAGGCGCCGATGCCAGTCGCCGCAACGTCGTCCGCCCGCAGGCGACCGCATCGGGTGACGGCTTGATACCGCCGCACGACCGACTCCACGGCCACCGGAGGTGCGAGGGACCGGTGTGTCGGTCAGCCCTCCGGCATCTCCGCGAGCCGGAAGGGCCCCGCGGCGCCGGGGCCGAACATCACCGGGAGGTTGCGTCCCTGCGGGACGACGACGAGCGGCTCGTTGCGGTATTCCCGGAGGAAGTTCTCCAACGGTTCCCAGATGAGGCTCCGGTATCCCGCCTCGGACCGTTGGCGTTCAAAGGAGAGAGTGAGTGCGGATTCCGTCAGGCTGACGCTCACGGCGTCCACTTCGATCCACTCTCCGCCGATCCAGGCTTCGAGCCTTACGTATGACATGGCGTAAGGGTGCCCTGCGGCGCGGGGTGCTGGCAATCGGCCACGATCACGACGAGGCGACGACGAGGGCGGTCCGGCCGCCGGGGGAGTGCGGCCTACTGGAGCCCGGTCTCCGTCTTGCTGAACAATTCGCCTTCGGAGTAGAAGAACACCGCACTGCTGATTCCGTCGACGCCGTAGCAGGTCCAGGTGACGGGGTAGTTCTGGGAGGGTTCGGCGTCGGTTTCCTGTTGGCAGGTGTTGGCATACTTCAGGAGGGTTTTCTGACTGCTGCCGGCCTTGATTTTCCAGTATTCCGCGAGGGTCAGCGGGTCGCTGGTGGCGGCACTGACTTCGTAGATGCCGGCGGCCATGAGGAGGCCGAGGGCCCCGACGCCGGCTATCACGCGCTTCTTCACGGGTGGGTTGTCCTTATGCGGATCCGGATGCGGTTCTGACGGGGCCGGCACGGGTGGGCCGGGACTCCGTGGTCCACGGCGGCGCGGTGCGCCACGGGGAGGCCTTGATCGTATCGGGACCCGTTGCCCGTCGCTGCCCCAAGCCGACGAACCCGGCCTTCTGTATCCACGCGAAGGCGACTGCGCACGAACGAATTCACCTCCCCGAAACCGGACAAAAGGAATGCTAATCTACTTCCGCTCCCGACCGGCCCGAGTCCCACCGAATCCGGCCCCACCGAATCCGGCCCCACCGAATCCGGCCCCACCGAATCCGGCTCCGTCAACTCCGGTCCCACCGACTCCGGTCCCACCGATTCCGGTCCGACGACGAATGCCGTCCGCCAGGTGGAGAGAGAAACCCGATGCCCTCGAAAGGCGCCCGCATCGCCGCCCAACGGCCTCCATACCTACGCGAGCTGGCGCAGGGGCTGGAGAGGTTCTTCGAGCCCCGCCGAGAGGACTGCCCCTGGTGCTCCTGCCGCGACCTCCGCCGGCGCCTGCACACCACCGACCTCATCCAGCGCAAACCGGGAGCCTTCACGCTGGAGCAGTGTCACGGCTGCGGCCATGTCTTCCAAAACCCCCGGCTGAGCACGCAGGGCCTGGAGTTCTACTACCGCGACTGCTACGACGGCCTCAACGAACGGACCATGGACCGGCTGGCGTCCTCGCACCTCTCCCGAAAGCTCTACCGGTCCCGAGCCCGGGCACTGGTGCCCTTCGGGCGCCCCTCCCGCTGGCTCGACGTGGGCACGGGCCACGGCCACTTCTGCGCCGAGGCACGGTCGATCCACCCCACCACACAATTCCACGGTCTCGACCGAGGGGAAGGCGTCGAGATCGCCGCCCGCACCGGCCGCATCAGCCACGCCTACCAGGGCTCGTTCACCGAACTGTCCGCTCAACTCGCCGGCCGGTACGACGTGGTGAGCATGCACCACTACCTTGAACACACCACCGACCCGGGCCGGGAACTCGCCGCCGCCCACACCGCTCTGCGCCCCGGCGGCCATCTCCTGATCGAAGTCCCCGACCCCCAGTGCCTCTCGGCGCGGCTGCTGGGCCGCTGGTGGGTCCCCTGGCTACAGCCCCAGCACCTGCACCTCATCCCGCTGCGCAACCTCCGCCGCGCGCTGGAACAGCACGACTTCACCATCCAGGCCGTCGATCGCCGCGCACCCCACGTCCCCACCGACCTGGTCGCCGCCGCCCTCAACCTGCTCAACTCCGCCCTCCCCGGAGAAGACCTCCCCTGGCAGCCCACGGCACCTGGGCGGATCGGCCGCCTCACCCGTGCCCTGGCATATCTGATCGCCGCCCCCTTGCTCCTCGTCCTCTTCGGGCTCGACACGCTCCTGGCACCGCTCGCTCGGCGCACCCGTCTGTCGAACGCCTACCGCGTCGTCGCCCGCCGCAACTGAAGAGGCCGGCCAGCCGACCGGGACCGGCGTGATTCACTGCGTGGGTGACTGATTGTGACGTGCTGCGCGTCTTCTGTGGTGCCGACGGCCGATACGGCAACGCGCTCGGAGTCGTACGTGACGGAACCGCCGTCCCTACGGAGGCCGAGCGGCTGGCCTTCGCCAGGAGAGCGGGTTTCAGCGAGACCGTGTTCATCGACGAGCCCGAGCGCGGGGTCATCGATATCTACACGCCCACCTCGAGACTTCCCTTCGCGGGGTACCCGTGCGTGGGCTCGGCCTGGCTGCTCGGCGTGCCCGCCCTGGTCACGCCCGCAGGGGTGGTGCGGACCCGGACCGAAGGGGAGTGCACCTGGGTCGAGGCGCGAGCCGAGTGGGCGCTACCGCGCCAGCTGCGGCGATACTCCTCCGCGGCGGAGGTCGACGCGCTGGCCGTACCGGAGCCCGGAGAGTGGATCTACGCGTGGGCATGGCAGGACGAGGCGGCCGGCGAGGTCAGGGCCCGCGGATTCCCCGGTCGCGGCGACGGCATCGACGAGGACGAGGCAACCGGCGCGGCGGCACTGCTGCTGACCGCGCGCCTGGGCCGGCCCCTGCGCGTCGCGCAGGGACGCGGCTCGCAGATTCTGACCGCCCCGCGGTCCGGCGGCCTGATCGAAGTGGGCGGCCGGGTAAGGAGGGACAGGCCGGTTTCCGGGGAGAAATCCGTTGGGCCCTGCTCATGAGCGCCGGCCGATGGGGCACTCACGCCATCGAGATGACCGCTGACCGTGTGATCAAGCGGTTCCCGAGGAAGGACGGTGGTCGCGCCGAGCGGGAGTGGCGGGCTCTGTCCTTGCTGGCCACGTACGCTCCGGGGCTGGCTCCGGAGCCCCGTGAGGCCGACCTCGCAGCTCCCGCGCCGGTTGTGGTGATGTCTCGACTTGCTGGTGTTCCCCTGCGTGACGACGCCGTCGAGGGCGAGAAGCTCGTTGCCTTGGCCGAGGCGGTCACCACTCTGTACAAGGCCGTGCCTGCCGACGTCGTACGCAAGCTCCCGCTCAGGCCAGGACACCAAGGCGAACTCGTCGCCCGCCTCGGTGAGTGGGCCGTGACAGTTCGCCCCCAGTCCGGCGGCCCGGTGCGGCAGGCCATGAACGCCGGGCTGAAATGGCTGGCCCAGTCGGGGCTGCGAGCCGACGCCCGGTGGGAGGGTGCACCGGTCTTTGGCCCGGGGGACGGCAATCTCGCGAATTACCTGTGGGACGGCGTCCGAGTCCAGGTCGTCGACTTCGAGGACTCGGGCCGTAGCGATCGGGCCTTCGAGCTGGCGGAAATCACCGAACACGTGGGCAGTTGGGTGGAGCACCCGTTCGACGTCTCGGCCTTTCTGGAGCGCTTCGAACTCTCCCTCGCGGAGACAGTACGCCTGAGGGAGTGCCGCCGACTGCTCGCCCTGGTCTGGCTGTTCCTGTTGGCGAGAGAGGCAGCGGAGCAGCCCAGAAACCCTCCCGGCACCTTGGAACGGCAAGCCGACCGGCTGTTGGCGCTGTTGGCCTGATGAGGAGATGCGCGCGCGGCCGTCCAGGGCTCGAAGCACCGGCAGGCCGTCCGCCGCGCAAACGAACGCGCGACGGACGGCCAGAAGACCACCGGGCTGCTTCGACGAAGAGCGGTACGAGGAACGCAGTGCTCAGCGGTGATGGGTGGCGAGTAACGGCAAGGCACGGGCCCCGGAGTGCGCGGTGGCCGGGCCGGGTTCCGGCGCCGCGCGAGTTGCTCGTGGTTGCCTGCCGGTCACAGGGTCCTCGGTCAGCAGAAGCGTCAGCAGGAGTGCCGCGGAGCGCTCGCTGAGGGCATGGGCGGTGGGCAGGAGCCGGTGGCGTTGTCCGGCGGGCAGGGACAGGGCCACACACGTGGCGCGTCCGGGAATGCCGAGCGGGAACGCCACACAGACTTCGTGGTGGGAGTACTCCAGGAGGTCGAACTGGGCGGCATGCGGACCGTGTCCGTCGAGGGCCTCGAAGAGAGCTCGGGGACTGGTGATGGTGCGGTCGGTGAGCTTGATCGGCCGGTAGCGCGCCAGATGGTCCATCCGGCCGTCGAAGTCGAGCTGGGCCAGCAGGCTCTTGCCGACGGCGCTGGCGTGCGCGGTGTCGCGGAAGGCGACGTACTCCGTCACCGCCGGCGCATCCGGCCCATAGGCGGACTGGAGGACTCTGACGTCTCCGGACATGTAGCCGCTGACATAGACGGCGGCACCGAGGCGGTCCCGCAGGCTGGTGAGGGTCCGTTGGAGTAGCTGTGCGCGCTGCTCAGGGTGGCGGGTCATGGCCATGAGGGGGCCCGGAAAGTGCGCGCCGGCGATGGTGGAGATCAGATGCTGCCCACGCAGCCAGTGCAGCAGCCAGGCGACCGCGGCGGGGGAGAGCCGGGTCCGGGTGGCCAGCGCCCTGGTGGTGATCCCGCCCGCGGCATCGACGAGGTAGAGGATGTCCAGGGCCTGGGCCGCTGCCCGCCACTGCTGCGGGGTGTCGATGTGTACGGGAGTGCGGCGGGCCATCTCCGTCAGCACGGCGGGACGCAGCGCATGGGCCGACCACCAAGGCTCGTCCCCACTGCCGTCGTTCATGTCCATGGAGCCGCTGCCGCCCTTCATGTCCCCGCTGCCTTCGCGCATGGTGGCGGCGGACGCGCACACGGGCTGCTCAGGTGGCAGCGGCAGCAGCAGGCCGTTGGCGGAGCCCGTGCTGCCGCATACCGGTGTGCGCCGCGGCTGCTCGGCCACCATGGTCTCGTCGGCCGACCAAGGCTGCGCCGGCCGTACGCGCTCGGAAGCGTCCTGTCGGCCCAGCCCCGTCGCCGGTACCCAGACCAGCTCGGCGCAGGCCGTCTCCGCTCCCTCCACGGCTGCGACCGTGGGCCGCTCACCCGCTCCCACGCCTTCCTGCTGCGTCGCAGGCTCGGCCGGCGGGTCACACCCGAGTCCGGCGCGCACCTCGTCGACGAACTGCGGATCTTCGAGCGCGGTATGCGCCGGGGACTCGGTGCCCGTGGGGCGTGCTGACGCCGCCAACAGCTCACGGGCGTCACCGTGCCCGTGCCGCGCGGCCTCCGCGACGAGGAACCGTACGCTCTCCTGTCCCTGGCCACGCACCCGCGCGGTCAGGGCGGCCAGCCGGAACAACGCCCCCGGGTGACCGGCCTCGGCCGCCGCGCCCAACCAGTCGGCGGCAGACAGCAGCTCGTCCCGGGCCAAGGCCTTCGACCCCAGCCGGTACAGCGAGTTGGCGTGCGCCCGCTTCTCGGGGGACAGCGCATACTCGGTGGTCAGGGGGCCGAAGTCGCCACAGGGCCGGTCCCAGAAGTCGGGTGCTCCGGTGAGCCGATCCAGCAGTTCCGCGAGCGCGGACGGGACCACTGGCGCCGGGCGCCCCGCCCCGTCGCGGTGGTCGTCGTACCTGCTCACATCCCTCACCTGTCCTTCTTTCCGTGCTGCTGCTTCTTTCGGTGCCCTTCGCGAATATGCCCGGCGAGTGTGCGCCTTAGATGCGAAACCGCCTTGTTCCGCAGATTGTGGAGACGGACCGCGGGTATACCGAGCTCGGCGACGATCTCCGGATCGCTCAGCCCCCGGCTCTGCAGGTCCACGACCTGCCGCCGGAGGCTCTCCGGCATCCCTTCGATCGCGGGGAGCACCAGATCCCGCAGGACCAGTCCGTCCTCCTCCGCGAACGCCCGCTGCTCCGGCACGGCGGCCAGCGAATCGCCGCCCATCAACACCAGCCGCCGGCCCGCACCTTGCTGATCGCGGGTTCGGTCGACAGCGAGATTCCGGGCCGCACGCCGCAGATACGCCACGACGTTCGTGTCCGCCGCGAGCCCTCCAGCAGCCGCTTTGGACCCCACACGCAGGAAGGCCTCCTGCGCGACGTCCTCGCAGGCGGCCAGCGACAGCACCGGATAGGAGTGCCGCAGCTTCTGCGGCTCGGTCGCCATGAAGTCCGAGTAGTACTCCAGCAGCCGCAGGCCCACGTCCGAGCCCAACGCCACAGCCTCCCCGGACAGGCCGTCGCCTACCACGGGCCCAGCCCCCCGCCCGCCCTACCGCCGCCGGCGGGATCGGCGCAGATCGTGATCCGCACCGCCATCCGGTGATCCCCGATCGGGTACTCCTTCCCGATCGGGTACGCCTCCACGATCGCGTACGCCTCGCCGGCCCCGTACGCCTCCGCGATCGGAAGACGGGCGGCACACCGGCAACGCCCCTCGATGGTTCGCGGACGCCCGGCCGTTCTGGACCGAGGCGTCCCCCCGTCGTCAGGGCTGCGCTTCCGAAGCAGGCGCACCAGGGTGCCCAGCGCGTTCACCGCGCTCACGGCGGCCGAGACGTACCCGGTCCACTCCAAGAACGGCGTCATGTATGTGGTCTCCATCTATTGGACTGGGACGCGGTGCGCGTCCTCGCCCCTCTGACGAGACCTGAGCACCACTTCTCCCTCCACCACCTCGCTCTTCACTCGGAGGAGTGAACTCCGGCCCAGGATTGACCAGTAGGGGAGCAACCCTCTGGGTGGCACGGTAACCACCACCCCGCGGGCGGCCGGGCACCTGTCCCCAGGGGCGGCTCACTGCGCGTAACAGGGGCCAGGGGTGGTCGTTGAGCAGGCATGACTACCCTTCGGAAGATCGTCACAGCCATGGGAACGACGGCTGCGGCCGTCGGCATCGTCTTCAGCGCGGGGCCGCCCGCGACCGCCGACGGCAAGTGGTGCAACCACTCCGTCTGCATCGAGACCTACGACACGGGGACGTATCTGGGCAGGGTGGAGGTGTCGGTCGTCAACACCAACCAGCCGCACAGGATTTCCGCACGCGTGTGGGTCACCAACGACAGCGCCGACCTGTGGAGCGCCCGCACCAAAGTCGAGGACGTCGCCAAGTTCCGCACCTACCGCGACCAGGCCTACCCGCAACGCCACTTCCCAGCCGGCACCCGGCTGTGCGCGGAAGGCTTCCGCGGCGGCGAGAGCGTCGGCCTGCCCTGCGTGACGCTCACCGACTGACGCTCACCGCCCGACGTCCCCACCCGGCCGGCGGCCCAGGAGCCGGAACGCGGCCAGGCCGCCGGCCAGGGCGATGGCAGACGGCCATGCTGCCCCCGAACTCCACTGCCGTTCCCGGCCCATTGGAGCTACTCCGCCTGACTCAGCTCGGCGAACACCACCACGTTGTCCGGGTAGTAGTGCTGCGACGCGTCGTAGTCGCCACCACAGGTGATCAGGCGCAGCCCCGCGTGGTCGATGTTCTTGTAGACCTCGATGGTGGGGAACTTGTCCTTCGGGTACTGCGCGACACGGCTGACGGTGAACTTCGCGGACCTCCCGTCCGCCCGCTCGACCTCGATCGCCGCACCGGCCCTCAGGGAGGACAGCCGGTGGAACACCGACGGCTTGCCGTTCCAGCTGACATGACCCGCGATCACGGCCGGGCCCTTTTCGCCGGGCGCCGGGCCCGGGGTGTACCAGCCCGCCTTGTCGGGGTCGACGGGCGTCTCCATCGTCCCGTCCTTCTTCTTCCCCAACGCCTCAAGGGTGGAGGAGATGTTGAGCGACGGAACGGAGATCCGCTGCGGGGCGGCCTTCCGCGCACCCCCCGTCCCCTGCTCACCGCCCTGACCGCTCTCCGCTCCCGTGCCCGCTCCTGTCCCCGTCCCCTTCTCCGTTCCGGACGCGGCCTGGCCGCCCTGTGCGGGCTGCTGCTGCCCGGCGGGCGGCGCCTGCGACGCAGGGTCCCCGCCCGCACACCCGCCGAGCAGCAGCAACGCCGCGGCCGCGGCGCAGGACAGGGCTTCGCGCCTTCCCCAGTTCCTCACGCGGCGCTCCGTCCGGCCGACTCGGCGGCAGCGGCGAAGCGCTTCCTGCGGCCCAGGACGAGCGCTCCGGCCGCCGCCACGAAGGCGAGTCCGCCTGCGCCCACCAACGCCCTGGGGATCTCCTGGCTCTCGGCCGTTCCGCCTCCCGTCTCCACGCCGCCCACCGGGATGGATCCGACCGCGGCGCCCTCGACGATGCCGCAGTTCGTGGGGGCGGTGGCTTCCTGGGGCAGTTTGGGATCGAGTTCGCTCTTGCCCACGCCGAAGTCGTACTGCTTGTTGCCGTTCGGGTCGATGCCGTGCTCCACCACGTGGAGGTCCTTGATGTGCTCGACCACGTCCTGGGACACCGGGATGCTGCGCTCGTAGGAGAGGTGGCCCCGGGCGTCCGCCTTGGGCATGCGGTCGACGGCGAGCCCGCTGTCCGGGCTGGTGTCGCCGTCGGTGGTGAGCGAGATGTTGATATCGCCGTAATGCACCGTGGCTTCGGTGTTGTTGATGATCCCGTCGCCGTCCGTGTCGGCGCTCGCGTCCGGGCACTGGAAGTCGTGACCGTCGGTGGAGCCGTGGAGGTGCTGGGCATGCGGCTGGCCCGGGACGAGCCCGTCCGACTCGATCTTCACGTTCAGCCGGTCGCCGTCGAGGCTGAGCATCACCGTGCCCTGGCTCCCCGAGTTGTTCAGGGGCTTCAGATTGATCTGGTACGCCTTGTCCCCGGCGAGAGCCGGAGCGGCGGTCAGACCCGAGAGAGCCAGGGCGACAGGCAGAGCGAGGACGGCGGCGAGGCGAGCGGTGCGCTGGGTTGTCACGGTCGTTCGTTCCCTTCCGGCGGTCTCCCCGTCGGGATCGCCGTGGTCTCGTCCGTAGGCCCGTACAACGCGGCTCCAGGCGGCCTGAATTGACCGTCCGGTGTTGCCCGGGCACAAGTAGCCCGTAGTACGAGGCGCGCTGAGACCGCGTTCAGCGCGCCGGTCGATGAGGCATCTTGCCTAAAAAACGACGGTTTCTCTTGACCTCTGGGCTCCTCATGTGCCATGGGGAGGATTCGTCTCCGGCGGCTGCTTGCTGTGTCTGCGACTCCACTGCTCAGCACCATGCGAGCCGGGCCCTCGACCATGCCCGCAGACGTCAGGGCGACCTTGCGGCGCGGGCCGCGCCGCCGCCGGACGGTCATTCATGGGCCCCACACCGAAATGCATCTCCGCTCACAGGGGGGCCGGGGCCCGGCCTCACCACGTCCCGGGTGCGGAGCCGGCGCCGGGGGACACGCCACCGACCGGGTGATGGCCCTCTGTTGAGGGAGGCCGTCCGGTACTTGTGACGCATGATCAATACACGCGCCCGGTGGTTAGTCGCCGTCGTCACTCTTGCGCTGGGCGCCGTGCTCGGCCCGGTCGCCGTCACTCCGGCCGCCGCGGTACCCACCCAGATGCCCGAGCCGCCCTCGGCGGAAGTCGTCCGCACGGAACTCGCGGACCTGACCATCGAGGCACCGCATTCCATGAACGGTTACTCGCGCGCGAAGTTCCCGCACTGGAGTCAGCAGGGAGAAAACTGCGACACCCGTGAGGTCGTGCTCAAACGTGACGGCCAGAACGTCACCCAGGACGCCCAGTGCCGGGCCGTCTCCGGTACCTGGCGCAGCCTCTATGACGACAAGACCCTGACGTCGGCGTCGCAGGTGGACATCGACCACATGGTGCCCCTGGCCAACGCCTGGCGCTCGGGCGCCGACAGCTGGACGACCGCCCGACGCAAGCAGTTCGCCAACGACCTGGAGC
Source organism: Streptomyces sp. NPDC033270 (assembly GCF_055576575.1). Taxonomy (NCBI): domain Bacteria; kingdom Bacillati; phylum Actinomycetota; class Actinomycetes; order Kitasatosporales; family Streptomycetaceae; genus Streptomyces; species Streptomyces sp. NPDC033270. The sequence goes on along the minus strand of NZ_JBVIRA010000013.1, from coordinate 48,207 downwards.
ACTCGCAGCTGATCGCCGTCTCCGCCGGCTCCAACAGGAGCAAGGGCGACCAGTCGCCCGACCAGTGGACCCCGCCCAGCCGCGGCTACTGGTGCACGTACGCGCGCGCCTGGACGGACGTCAAGCACGTCTACCAGCTGTCGGTGACCCAGCCGGAGGCCGACCGGCTCGCCTCGATGCTCGACACCTGCGCCTGATGTCCACCGGACCCCAACGGCACGTCGACGAGGTGACCGCCGGCCCCGGCGGCGCGATGACCGACGAGGTGGGCGTCATCACCGGTGACCTCACCATCGCCACCGCCCTCCAGCCCGGCGGCCGAGTGGCGGTGCACATCCAGTACACCGGAGCCGAGGAGTGGTACACGCTCACCGGCAGCCCGGTCGCCGTGGCACCAGGTGGTCTGGAGGCCCTGCACACCGCCGTCGTGCAGGCCGTACGCCATGGCGGCGGGGCCGTCGTCCCCACACCCGGCCCTCGGTGACGGCCTACCGGAGGGAACAGTGTTCCCGCTCACCGCGACGCCCAGGCACCGCTCCTCGTAGGCCGCGGTGTCGGCGATGTCGGGGCGGCCGGCGCAGTGGGTGATTGGCTTTATTCACGAGTAGTGGGCTCTGGCACAGATCTTGGGGAGCGGTCGCGGAGTGTTACCTAGATGTTCGATTGCGAGGAGGCTGGCTCTGTGAGACGGCGTACGCCTTGCCGTCCGACAGCCAGAAGTGACGCTCCCTCAGGTACTTGTCGACGGCTGCTGTGGTCGGCTGCGGACGGTGATGGTGCTGGTCATGCAGACCGATGCACCGTTCTGGGAGTCGCTGGTTTTCGACGGGATTGACGATGTGGATGTCGAGACGGTGACGGCCGCGTTCGGCACGGTCGAGGTGGTCGCGAGTGGCCGTGCGGCCGGGGCTGCATGTCCGGACTGCGGCTGCTTCTCGGACCGGGTCCACGACCGGTACCAGCGCAGGCTGAAGGACCTTCCGCTCGCTGAACAGGGCTTCGTGATCCGGCTGACGGTCCGGCGCTTCATCTGCGGAGCGGCGGGCTGCCCCCGCCGGACGTTCACCGAGCCGTTCTCCCAGCTGGCCGCCCCATACGCAAGATTCACGACTCGTCTCAACCGTGCCTTGGAGAGCGTCGGGCTCGCGCTGGCCGGGCGAGCCCGACGCTCGGCTGGCGGCACAGCTGGGCTTCGCCACGGGAAGGACGACCTTGTTGCGCAGGGTCATGGCATTGCCCGATCCACGGTTCAGTACTCCGCGTGTGCTGGGCCTGGACGACTTCGCGATCCGTCGCGGCCCGACTTACTCCACCGTCTTGACCAGCGTCGAAGACCATCGCGTCGTCGATGTGCTCCCGACCCGTGAGGCCGGGCCACTGGCCGCCTGGCTGATCCGCCACCCCGGCGTGGAGATCATCTGCCGGGACCGGGCCGGCGCCTACGCTGAGGGTGCCCGGCGCGGTGCCCCCGGTGCTCTGCAGGTCGCCGACCGGTTCCATTTGTGGCAGGGCCTCGGACGAGCCGTGGAAACCTGCGTCGCCGCCCACCGCGACTGCCTGCGCAACCCATCGTCCACCGGCATGCTGCCGGAAGACACCAGACTGGTTTCCGGGCGACCACAGGACGACTCGGATCCCGTCGGCCGACGGGCCGAGCGTAAGAAGGCAGCACACGCCCTGGTCCACGAGCTCCTGGCCCAGGGTCACTCACGCCGGGCGATCGCCCGGCACCTGGGCTGGGGCCTTAATACCGTGCTCCGGTATGCGAACGCCGCACGCTGGCAGGACACCTTCCGCGAGAACCGGCCCCGACCGAGCAGGCTGGACCCCTACAAGCCCTACCTGGAGCGCCGCTTCGCCGAGGGATGCACCGGCCTGAAGGAGGTCCTGGCCCGCTGCCCCGAACTGGAACAGGCCGCCGAACACGTCCGCAACTTCGGCAAGATCCTTACCGACCGCCTCGGCACCACACTGCCCACCTGGATCGACGCAGTCGACGCCAGTCAGCTACCTGGCCTCACCGGCTTCGCGCTCCACCTGCTCCGAGACCTCGACGCTGTGACAGCCGGGCTCACTCTCAGCTGGAGCTCCGGCAGCATCGAGGGTGCCGTCAACCGCATCAAGAAGATCAAGCGGCAGCTCTACGGCCGATCCGGTTTCGAACTACTCCGCAAGATGATCCTCCTCCAATAACACTCCGCAAAGTGCTCGACCAGCGCCGAGCGGGTCATTGGCGGCTCACCGTACGGGTCACGCCCGCGACGATCGTCGTCGCCAGGATCCAGCCGGTGATGATCAGGGCGTACGACAACCACTGGTGCCAGCCGACAGGGGCGAATGCCGACTCCTGGCCGAAGCTGATGATCGGCAGGAGCAGGTCGAGGGTGTAGAAGACGGGGTTGAAGGCAGGCCCCTCGCCTGCCTTGACGGGGCTGGGGTGGTCCAGGCCGTACGCGATCGACCCGATGGCCATCAGCGACAACAGACAGACGGCCGCGCGCAACGGGCGGAAGCCGTAGCCGACGATGCCGTCCTGGAGGTACCCCCACAGTCGTCCGTACCAGGTGAGCGTGGTGCGCCGGCGGCGCTGCTTGGCAAGTTGGACGAGTCGGGCCGCATCGTCGTCACCGACGTGGCGGTAGGACGCCGCCAACTGCTCGTAGCCGTACGGCTCATAACGGTCGCCGTCCCGCTCCAGCATCGGAAGGCGCCTCTCGGCGGGCTCGTGTGGGGTGAGTACGGTGTATGTGAGATTGCTGATGAACACCTGGTCCGGCAGGGTCTTCGGTTCGACGTTCATGATCTCTATTCGAGAACGCCGCAGATTCAGGGCACCCTCGATGCGATCGCCACCGAGCAGCCAGAGTTCACCGATGACACAGCTGCTGGCCCGCAGTGCCGTGCCGCCCCGATGCGACAGGTGGGCGTGGAGCAGGTCGAGACGGCCTGATATGCGCGAGCCCCGGAGCTCGACCCCGCCCTGCGTACGCACGCGCCGTGCCCGCACGTGGGCTCCCACGTTGAGGTTCTGTGCGTCCAGTGCGGTGCCACCGGGCTGGTTGAGTTCGGCGTCCTGAACGTTGATCCGCCCGGCGATGGAGGCGCCGGTGAGTCGTACCTGTCCGTTCGCGCGCATCTCTGGCGCCCACAGGTCGGCACCGATCACGGCCTGGTTGAGCTGCAGCACCGGCTCGGAGTCGTCCGGCGCCGTGAACTCCGCCTCCTCCATGAACAACGCCCCGGAGACGTGCACCCCGCCGAGCCGCACCGGCCCCTGCATACGGCAGCCTGTCATCCGCAGCACCCCCTCGACCCTCAAGGTCTCCGCGGTCAGGCCCGGCAGAACCGACTTGCTCAGATTGAGCTCGCGCAGCTGGGCACCGTACAGGTCGGGAACGCCGTCGAATTGGCAGTGGCTCAGCCGGATGGCGGCATCGATCGTGGCGTGCTTCAGGTCCAGTACGCCGGTGATCCGCGCCCCGTGATCTTGAGCGCGGCGATCTCTTGCTCCTCCTGTGGAGCCTTGATGAGCAGTGCCCGCAGCACTCTCGCCCGCACAGTCCGCTCAGCGCCCCAGGCGTTGGCGAGCGCCGGATCCTCGTCCTCGGCGGCGCGAAAGTCCACGGACTCGCCTCGCGGAAAGGCCCGCCGTATACGCACTTCCGGCGACGTCAGATCGTTGGTCTCGCTCACGCCGGGACTCTGACGTGTCGCGTTCGAGCTGTCACTTGCCGCACACAGAACGTCATTTCTGCTCGAATCCCCGTCCCGCCCGGCCAGCACCGAGCCCGGCCCTCAATTTATCAACTGTGAGTTCATCACGATCTTCACCACCTCTCGAGCAGCGTCGAGGACCTCGCCGCGTCGTCCTCGATGCGTTCGTCCCCGACGTGGTCTCACGCGAACAGTCCCCTCCCAATCGAACATCGAGGTAACACTCCGCAACAGCTCCCCAAGATCTGTGCCAGAACCGAGTTTTGACAGCACTGGGGTACTTGCCAGGGCAGCATCGGGGTGCTTCTGGTGAAAGGTCCTGGTCATGTCACAGATGTCCAAGGTCGAGCTGTACGCGGCGATCCGGCGTGATCACCGCGCGGGCATGAAGATGCGCGAGCTTGAGCGCAAGTACAACGTGTCGTGGCGGACGGTCAAGAAGGCCGTGGACTCCGTCTGGCCAGAGCCCCGGGAAAAGCTGCCGCCGCGGCGGACTGCGCTGGATCCGTACAAGCCGGTGATCGACGAGATGCTGCGGGCGGACCTCGACGCGCCGCGCAAGCAGCGGCATACGATCACGCGGATCTTCCACCGGCTCATCGAGGAGCACGGCGCCGAGGTGTCCTACCCGATGGTCCGGCGCTACGTCTCCGACCGGAAGCCGGAGATCCTCGCGGCCTCGGGCAAAGCCCCGGTGGAAGCGTTCGTGCCGCAGACCCACCTTCCGGGCCACGAGGCGGAGGTCGACTTCGGCGATGTGACCGTGCGACTGGCCGGCGAGCTGGTGACCTGCTACTTGTTCTCGCTTCGGGCAAAGCCGTCCACCGGGTCTTCGCATCCTGCGGCCAGGAAGCCTTCTTCGAAGGGCACGTGCACGCGCTTCGCACGCTGGGCGGTGTCCCGCGAAGCAAGATCCGCTACGACAACCTGAAGTCGGCCGTCGCCCAGGTGCTCGGGCTGAACCGAGCCAGGGTGGAGACCGAACGGTGGATCGCCTTCCGTTCGCACTTCAACATCGAGAGCTTCTACTGCCGCCCTGGCATCGAAGGCGCCCACGAAAAGGGCGGAGTCGAAGGGATGATCGGCTACTTCCGTCGCAACCACTTCACCCCGGTGCCGGAAGTCGACTCTCTCGCCGAGCTGAACGAGATGGTCGACCAGTGGGACCTGCACGACGGGCATCGCCGGATCGGTTCGCGGCCGCGGACCGTCGACGAGTACTTCGCCGTCGAGCGGCCGCTGTTGATGCCGTTGCCGGAGGAACCGTTCGAGACGGGCCGGCTGTTCACGCCACGGTCGACCGCTACAGCCAGATCGCCGTTCGCACCAACCGCTACTCGGTCCCGATCCGTCTGATCGGCAAGCGGGTGCGAGTCGTCCGAGAGGCTGATCGCGAAAGGCAGCTGCCGCCTGGACCTGGACCACTATCTCGAAGCCCTCATCCGCAAGCCGGGCGCCTTTCCCGGTGCCACCGCTCTGGAACAGGCCCGGTCAGCAGGCAAGTTCACCCCGGTCCACGATGCCTGGTGGGCCCAGGCCCGCAAGGTTCACGGCGAGCGGGACGGCACCCGGGCGTTGATCGAGGTACTGCTGCTGAACCGCCACCTCGCCCACGAGCATGTCGTCGCGGGCCTGGCCACCGCGCTGCGGGCCGGCGCCCTGACCGCCGTCGCCGTCGCCCTGGAGGCCCGCAAGGCAGCCCAGACGGAGGACGAGCCAACCGGCGGCGCATCCATCCCGGCGGCTCCGGGGCAGACGTCGGCCACCGTCACGTCGCTGCACGCGTGGCGGCTCGCACACCTTCCGCCGGACACCAGACCGCTGCCGTCGGTGACCCCCTATGACCAACTGCTCCGTCGCCGCCGCACAAGCGGCAGTGACCACTATGAGGGAGAAGCACAGTGACCACCCTGCCCCGCCAGCGAGGCTTGACCGAGCAGGCTGCTGACGCCGCGATCGACACTGCCTGCCGCCTGCTGCGGCTTCCGTCGATCCGGAACGAGTTCAACGAGATCGCCGACCGGGCGGTCAAGGATCAGATGACCTACCGCGGTTTCCTTGCCGAACTGTTGATGACTGAGTGCGACGACCGGGCCCGCCGGCGTTCGGACCAGCGGATCAAGGCAGCCGGTTTCCCGCGGGAGAAGTCTCTGCGGGCCTTCGACTTCGACGCCAATCCGAACATCGACGCGGCCACCGTTCACACTCTCGCCAGCTGCGAATGGTCAAGAAAAGCCAGCCGCTCTGCCTGATCGGGGACTCCGGCACTGGCAAGTCCCACATGCTCATCGCCCTGGGCACCGAAGCGGCGATGAAGGGCTACCGCGTCCGTTACACCCTCGCCACGAAGCTGGTGAACGAGCTGGTCGAGGCCGCCGACGAGAAGCAGCTGAACAAGACCATCGCCCGCTACGGCCGCGTCGACCTTCTCTGCATTGATGAACTCGGCTACATGGAACTGGACCGCCACGGCGCCGAGCTCCTCTTCCAGGTGCTGACCGAGCGCGAGGAGAAGAACAGCGTCGCCATCGCGTCCAACGAGTCCTTCGGCGGCTGGACCAAGACGTTCACGGATCCCCGCCTCTGCGCGGCCATCGTCGACCGCCTCACCTTCAACGGCACCATCATCGAAACCGGCACCGACTCCTACCGCCTCGCCAGCACGCGGGCTCGGGCCGAAGAGCCTGCCGCAGCCAGCTGACTCCTGCGGGTTCCATCTCGACGGCCCGCCGCCCTCACGGGTTGCTGTTGGTCAATTCGGGCCGAGCGTGACGTCGGGCTCTGAGGCCTGGTTGTGGTCTTGAAGCCCGGCGTCGTCGTGCGGAGCGGGTGCCATGTCGTTGCAGCCGAGGGTGTCGGGGGAGATTCCGCCGCCTCGCGCGACCCTGGAGAAGCGCTGCCGAGCCTGAGATCAGACATGCGTTCGCCCCGGGCAAGGGTCCAGAATCCCCGGCGTCTAGGGTGAGCTTGTGCAGCATTTCGAGGTAGTGACAGCCGTCGCCGCACCCCCGGACCAGGTGTTCGCGGTATGCCTGGACGTGGAGTCGCACACCCGCTCGATGGCCGATTCGTCGGAGCGAGCGGTTGGCGGCAAGACCCGGGGCGAGCTGGCGCTCGGTGACACAGTGACCTTCCAGGCTCGCCACCTCGGCCTGACCTGGCGACTCAAGGCCCGCATCACCTCCTACGACCGGCCCCGAAGTTTCGTGGACGAGCAGGAGTCCGGACCCTTCAAGCGATGGCGTCACGCCCACCACTTCGAGCCGGACGGCGCCGGCGGCACCATCATGAGAGACGTCATCGACTTCGCCTCACCGCTGGGACCGGTCGGAGGCATCGTCGACAGACTCCTCCTGAGCCGCTACATGCCCCACCTCATCAGAATCCGCAACGCCTACTTGGCCAGCACTTTCGACTGAGTGGCCGGGCCAGGCGCCCCTGCTCCGCTGCAAACGGCCCGCACCGCCGGTGGATCAGAGCGGACGCGATGCGCCTCTGCCCAACAGAGCAACCCGACGGGACAGGGCGCCAGGGCCCGAAGTAACGAACAGCGTCCCCTCACGAGCGCCCGGCCGTCCCATGCACTGACGTCATTTCTCGTGAACATTCCCGAGCCCGTCGACCGCCAGCTGCTGCCCAAAGTGCTGGACAAACGCTGCTGCTGAAAGTGAACGAAGCCAGGTGATGTTCGTGATGCCGCGGGGCAGGGCCGCCGTGGCCTGCCAATTACCCTTGCAGCATGACGATGCACAAGACCGGCCGTTTGAGTGTTGACGCGATGCTCGAGGACCTCAGGACACTCGTCGAAGTCGAGTCTCCGTCGCGCGACCTCGACGCCTTGAGGGCCTCGGCCAAAGCGGTCGCCGCCGTCATCGAGGGCCGTCTCGGCGGGCAGGCCGTCCTCGTCGAGAGCGAGGCCGGCCCGCACGTCCACTGGTCGGCTGGCGGCGATCCCAAGGTACTGATCCTCGGTCACCACGACACCGTGTTTCCGCTCGGCACCCTTGAGCGCCGCCCGTTCATGGTCGAAGACGGTCGTGCGACCGGCCCCGGAGTCTTCGACATGCTCGGCGGGCTCGTGCAGGCCGTTCATGGCCTGGCGACGCTCGAGGACCGATCCGGCGTCGAGATCCTGGTGACCGCCGACGAGGAGGTCGGCTCCCACTCCTCGCGAGCGCTCATCGAAGAACGAGCCCTTGCCTGTGGCGCTGTACTTGTGATGGAGGGCGCCGCGGACGGCGGAGGCCTGAAGACCGGTCGTAAAGGCTGCGGCACGTTCGAGGTCTCGGTCGCGGGCCGGGCGTCGCACGCGGGCCTTGAGCCGGCAGCCGGGGTCAACGCCCTGGTCGAGGCGGCGCACCAGGTACTGGACATCGAGGCGCTCGGTCGCCCCGACCTCGGCACGACCGTCACCCCGACCGTCGCGTCCGCAGGGACCCTGGACAACGTCGTGCCCGCGGAGGCGACCGTCGTCGTCGACGTCCGGGTCGAGTCGGCCGGCGAGAAGGAACGCATCGAAGCCGCTTTCGCGGCACTGGCTCCCCATCTCGACGAGGCGGAGATCACCGTCCGAGGAGCGGTCGGCCGGCCCCCGATGCCCGAGTCCGCGTCGACCGAGCTGTTCGCCGTGGCGACGAGACTGCTTCCCGGCATCGAAGGCAAGGCAGTCGGCGGCGGAAGCGACGGCAACTTCACGGCCGCACTCGGGGTGCCCACACTCGACGGCCTTGGAGCGGTCGGGGGCGGTGCCCACGCCGACCACGAGTACCTGGTGGTCGACGTCATGGCCGAGCGGGCGAACCTTGTTGCCGGCCTGGTGAACGCGATTCAAGACGCGTAGTACGCCGCGTGGAAGAACGTCGATCAACCGTGTCGGGGGAGAAGAATGGACCAGCCGTCGGTTCCCGCCAGCATCACCACAGTGATCACCTCCGGGAAGCTGCCACCGGAACTGGGCGCATTGTTCACCCCTGCCGGAGAGTTGGCCGACGGGACGTACTGGTCCCATGTCGCCTCGGCCGTGGATGAATATCTGGCGGCCGGAGCCGTGGACGGGAACGTACGTGGTGCGGTTGCGCTCGCCGGGGCCTACGCCCACCTGGACGACCTGGAAGACTCCCCGGACCCGGAACAGATGGACGAGGACAACGACCGGGCCGTCGAGCTACTGAAGGAAGCCGAAGCCAACGGCGTCGACGAGGACGAGACCGCTGAGCTGTGGTGGTTTTCCGACCGCATGCGAAGCCGCGCAGCCGAACTCAGCGACTACATGGCGGAAACGGACGCCTATATCGCCAAGCACGGTGCGCTGCCGCACCAGCGGTTGGAAGCGAAGTTGAGGCCGGCGCACGACCTCTACTCCGCCGGCGATCGTGCCGCGGCACTCGCCCTGTTCCGTGAAGTCGCGGAAATCAGCCCCTGGGACAGCGAGTTCAGCGGCTGTATCGACCGCATCGATGTCGGCTGGTGCCGTCTGCTGCACGACGCGGCCCATGTCGAGGGACCAGAGGCGGCGCGGAAGATATGGCAGGAGGCCAGGGCGCATTACCGGGCGGCGAGGTTTCCGGTCACGACGCACTCCTGGCAGCTGGTCGAGATGCTGCTGGGCACAGGTGTGCCGGACATCATCGAGGTGATCATCTACGAGTGGCTGGAGGCCGCTGAAGAGGCCGGGGAGTCGGACGTGCCGGTGACCGAGGATCAGCACCGCATCTTTCAGCTCGCCGTGGCCGAAATCGAGGAATCGTCGGGAGCGGCTGGTGCTTGAGAGAGCGGCCGAGGCATGAGAGAGCGGCCGAGGCTGAAAGAAGGGTTGAGGACTGGTCGCCGCTCAGCCCCCTCCTCCTCATGAACCGCCAGGCCGGACTAGAGCCCGACCGTTTCGCCGAGCTTCGGGACATGGAGCCGCTCACTCAGACCGGCCTGCGCGAAGGCCGCCGTCAGGCTGTCCGCACCCTGAGTGAAGTGACCCCACTGTTCGAAGTGCAACGGCACGACCTGCCGCGCACCGAGGATCTCCGTGGCCCGCGCCGCGTTCGCACTGGACAGCGTGAGGTCCGCATCACCCACCAGCGGTGTACGGGCCGCCCCCACGAACAGCACCGCCACATCTATGGGCCCCGACCGCCGAGCGACCTGCCGCACGACGTCCAGCGAGGCGTTGTCCCCGCTGACGTACACCGTCGGCAGCCCGTCCCCGCTCAGCACGAAGCCGGTCACCTCGCCGACCAGGTGCTCGCTTCCGTCCGGCCCGTGCTGCGCCGGGGTACCCGTGATGCGGATGTCACCGATCGTGTACGTCTCCCAGTTGGGCAGCGCCCGCACCGGTCCGCCGAGCCGCTCCACTGCCGAGCGGGTGGAGAGAACGAGCGGGGCAGCAGCGGCGTACCCGCGTCCCGCCTTGTCGAGGTTGTCCGGGTGATGGTCGTGCGAGAGCAGCACCGCGTCGACTGCGCCCACCTCATCCGTACTCAGCGCGGGCCCGGCCAGCTTGACGAGCTTGCGCTCGCCGATCGGGTAGTCGCCGGGAGCGTCGAAGGTCGGGTCGGTGAGCAGACGCAGGCCGCCGTAGGCGATGAGCGCGGTCGGTCCGCCGAGGTAGGTGAGGGCGTTCATGATCGTGCCAGCGCGCTCAGCCGACCGGTTATTCCCGCCGGGTACCGCCACGAACGTCCGCTGAACCCCGCCTTGCACGACGATCCGGGAGCCGAGCCGCATGGTCCGTCGAACCCGGCCGGCCGGCGTCGTTCGTAGACGCTCACCTGACGGCCTCGCTCCGTACTGGTCGAGCGGCGAACGAAGTGTCTTTCGAGGACGCGTTGTTTGGTGAGGTCACGTGCCGTGTCGGGGGGCGGCGCCCCGGGGTCTGTGACGAGGACTATGCGCGGTGTGGCGAGCATGGCGCGCTCTATGGTGCGGGGGTCGGCCTCTATGCCCTTCAGGGTTCCTGACTCCTGCGGGCTCTGGGCCAGGGCCAGGTCCCGGAGGCCTTGGAAGGCGTCCGGTGAGACGAGGGCGGTGTCGCGGCGTGCGGCGGGGATGTAGACCACGCCGTCGCCTGCGTGACGGACACGGTCTACGAGGTGGGCGGCGGTGAGTACGTCGTCCACGCGGCTGTCTTCGGTACGCAGTCGGAGTTCCATCGGCAGCAGTGCCAACAGGGCGACGGCGACAACGGCGGGAAAGAGCACCCGGGGCTGTGCTTTGAGCCGCACCGCGATCGCGGCCAGCAGGGCGCCGAGCAGCAGTGCCAGCCCGACATAGGCGAACAGGACGTAGCGGGTGACGTAGAGAGGCTTGACGACCGAAACCAGCGCCAGGCCGAACTGGGGCAGCGCGCACAGTGGCAGCGCGACGGCCGCGAGGTGCATACGGGCGGAAGACGTCTCCTCGCGGCCGCCGCGTGTCGTGCGCGCCTGTGGTGTGCGAGCCTGTGGTGTGCGCGCCCCGAGGGCTGCGATCGCTACGGTGATCAGCACGCCGAGCACCGTCGACCAGCCCAGCGGTTTGATCCACGAGACCTGTCCGGCCTGGTCCTGGCTGGCCAGGATGAGCGGGAGAGCCGCGGCGAGGGCGCTGCAGGAGGCGAGCGCCCCCCCGATGACGCGGGCCCGACCGGGGCGGACGTACGCCACGGTGACACCGTGGGCGACCAGCGCGAGCAGCGAGAACCAGTTGAGCAGCGCGGCGATCAGCACCGAACCCGCATAGCAGGCCCATCGTCGACGGTTCGGCTGCTCCAGGGCACCTACCAGAAGCCAGGTCGCGAGTGCGACAAAGGCAAGGACGAGTCCGTAGGGCCGCCCTTCTTGGGCATGTTCCTGGACTGCGGGAACGACGACCAGACCGCACCCGGCACCGATGCCGACCCAGCGATCCGAGAGCCGGGCCCCGATCAGGGCGGTCAGTCCGCAGGCGATGGCGGTGGCGAGCACCGAGGGCAGTCGCAGCGCGAGCAGACTGTCGCCAAAGAGGGCGAACACCGCGTGCAACACCATGTAGTAGAGGCCGTGGACGATGTCCACCTGACCGACCATCTGCGCAATTTCGGCCAGCGGCCGATGGGCTGCCTGCCAAGTCGCCGCCTCATCCCGCCACATGCTGTGCTCGCGGGTGATGCCCCACAGGCCGAGACCGAGTGCGAGGCCGGCCGGGCCGGCCCAGACGGGTATGCGGCGGCGACTGGATATGCGCAGGCGACTGGATATGGGTATGCGACGGCGTTGCACGGGCCCCCCTGGCCGATGGCATCAGCTCGGCCCGGCAGCTGGTCCTGCCCCTTCGTCGCGGCCCGCTTCATCAGCCGGACGGCCGAGTGAAGATCGCCGAATTCTCGCTGAGAAGGTAGAACAAATTTCAGTCATTTCCAAGTTTGCGGGTGCTTTCGGAGCGGGTGGGGAAAGCGGCGATGATGTCGTCCTTGTCGCTGCGGGGCTGCGGGACGCGGGCGGGCCGGGATGGGCGTGCGGCGCCTGACGCACCTTCACGCCAGGAAGCCAGGAAGCCAGGAAGCCAGGAAGCCAGGAAGAAGGGAAGGAAGAAAGGAAAAGGAAGGAAAGGAAGGCTCGGTCGCCGGTCACGAGGTGACGGAGAGGACGATCTTTCCGGTCGTGCGGCCGGTCTCCCCGAGCGTGTGGGCGGCCGCGGCCTCCTCAAGAGGGAAGACCGCGTCCGCGATGACGCGCAGTCGGCCGTCTTCGACGAGGGCGCTGATCGCGTGCAGCCCCGCCTGGTCGGGTTCGACGAGCATGAACACCGCCCGCACCCCGGCCGCTTCGGCCTCCTGGTGGGGGAAGGAGCCATCCAGCGGCAGGATCGAGATCAGCGTTCCGCCGGGCCGCAGGGTGCGCAGGGAGCGGGCCCAGTTGTCGCCGCCGAGGCTGTCCAGCACCACATCCACATCGCGGACGGTCTCGGCGAAGTCCTCCATCCGGTAGTCGACGAGTTCGTCGGCGCCGAGCGAGCGCAGCAGTTCGTGCTTGGCGGCGCTGGCGGTGCCGATCACATAGGCGCCCCGGGCCTTGGCGATCTGGACGGCCAGATGGCCGACGCCGCCCGCGGCGGCTTGGACGAGCACCCGCTGTCCCGGCTGGACGTGCGCGGTGTCGACCAGGGCCTGCCAGGCGGTGAGCGAGGCCAGCGGCAGGGCTCCGGCCTGGATGTGGTCCAGGCCCTTGGGCCGAGGGGCGAAATGGCGGGCCGGGGCGGTGACGTACTCGGCGTAGGCCCCGGCCGGGTGCGGGAAGCGCGGCATGCCGAAGACCTCGTCACCCGGCTGGAAGAGGGTTACGCCGTCGCCGGTCTCCGCGACCACTCCGGAGACGTCGAAGCCCAGGGTGAACGGAGGCTTCGCCCCGTTGGCGAACACACCCCGCTCGCGGGTCTTCCAGTCGGCCGGGTTCACGCCCGCCGCGTGCACCCGGACCAGGATCTCGCCCCGGCCGGGCTGCGGGCGGGGCACCTCGACGACCTTGAGGACGTCGGGACGTCCCGGGGCGTCCTGGGAGACGGCAAGCATGGTCGCGGGGGCGGGGGCGGGAGCAGCGGAAGGGGCAGAAGCAGGGCTGATGGCGTCCTGAGACATGGACATGGTCACGTTCGCTTTCCGGCAGTTCTTGTTGTGGTCTGTGCCGTTTTCTCGGGCACATCCTCAGCCTGCCGGAGTCACAAGATCCCCAGTAGCGGCCTGATGGCCATGACCTGAAAGGATCTGGCCATGCACCACGTCGGCGTTCTGGCCCTGGACGGAGTCGTCCCCTTCGAGCTCGGCATCCCCGCCCGTATTTTCGGCGCCGCCCACGACAGGGCGGGCGCCCGGCTCTACACCGTGACCACCTGCAGCCTGGACGGCCGCCCGGTGCGCACCGAGGCCGACTACGGCCTCAGCGTCACACACGACGCCTCCCTGCTGGCCGGCGTCGACACCGTCGTCATCCCTCCCTCCCAGGCCCTCGGCCCGATCCGCGAAGAGGGCCGGCTGCCGGGCGCACTGCGCGACGCCCTGGCCGGCATCCGCCCCGGCACCCGGATCGTGGGCATCTGCACCGCCACATACGTCCTGGCCGCCGCCGGGCTGCTCGACCACCGACCCGCCACCACCCACTGGCGGGAGGCCGACCGGCTGCAGCGGATGTTCACCACCACCCGCGTCGACCCCGATGTCCTGTTCGTCGACGACGGCGACATCCTCACCTCCGCCGGAGTCGCCGCGGGCATCGACCTGTGCCTGCACATCGTCCGCCGTGACCACGGCAGTCAGATCGCCAACGAGGTCGCCCGCTCCTGCGTCGTACCGCCCTGGCGCGACGGCGGCCAGGCCCAGTACATCCAGCGGCCCGTCCCCGACACCCAGGCCACCAGCACCGCACCCACCCAGGCATGGGCCCTGGAACACCTCGCCGAACGCCTCACCCTGGCCGACCTCGCCGCCCACGCCAACATGAGCGTACGCACCTTCACCCGCCGCTTCCGCGACGAAGTCGGCACCACCCCCGGCCAATGGCTCACCCGCCAACGCGTCGACCTCGCACGCCACTTGCTGGAGACCACCGAATGGCCCGTCGATCTCGTCGCCCACCGCGCCGGCTTCGGCACCGGCGTCTCGCTGCGCCAGCACCTCCAGGCCGCGATCGGCGTCCCGCCCCAGGTGTACCGCCGCACTTTCCGCGGTGACGGCGGGTAGCCGGTGCGCATGAGCGGGCCGCCGGGCCGCCGGGGTGCAGGTAAGCGGGCCGGCCGGGCGTACGCAAGCGGGGTAGCGGCGCGGATGCGAGCGGGGTAGCGGGGCGCGCACATAAGGTGATGCGCCCGTCGACGAGCCCGCAGAGGATTCGCAGAGGAGGGGATGAGGAGGGGATGAGGCCGTGGAGGTATCCGTCCAGTGGATACGGACGACCTGGACGAAGAAGTCCCGGGGCGGAGAGGCTGCCGCACACAGGAACGCAGCCCCGGTCGGCTTCGCCTTCCCCAGCACGGCACCTTCGTCCGCGCACGTGGTCCGCATGCATGAGCGGGATGACTTCGAGCCGTATGACGCCGAGGAGGACTTGCGCAGAGTCGACGTGCAGCTCCGGGAATCCGACGGTCGACTGCGGGTCCAGCCCAGGGTGGACCCCCTGTTCGCCCTCCCGCCTCGACCGCGCAGGCCCCCGGCTGTTCGCCTGGCTCCGGGCCAGTGGGTCCGCTGGCAGCTCAACTACCGTTTCAGCAGTGCGTTGGGAATACGGGACTGGTCGTACTGGATGGACACCTTCAACATCGCGTACGGCACCGTGGACGCCGAAGTGTTCCTGTCGGAGCCCACGGTCTACGTCGACGAGCGAGGACCACTCCGGTAACTGCGCCATGGGGTGATCACGCGGCTTAGGCGGTTTCGTGGAGGCGGGCACCTCCTCCCGAACCAGGAACAGCCGCCCTTCGTGCTCGACGAGTTCCCGCGGATAGGAGCCAGTCCCGGTGCGGTGAGCCGCTCCAGCATCCCGGCTTCGTGCTGCAGCGCGGCGCGCAGGGAGCCGGAGAGCACGCAGCGCCCGGCGAGCACCACGGGCGCCTGCCCTGCGGGCCGTTCGGACCACCCTGGAGAGAGCACATCGTTGGCCGCGCCCGAGGCCGCGCTCACATGGATCTTCCAACCTTGCATGCGTGGCACATGCGCAGAAGGCAGGGCAGTCGCCCACAAGTCACCGGCGCGAATACACCAGTCGGCGGTCGCATGGCCGGCTGACCACCCTGCGGCACAGCCCATCGATCCCTGACTGCCATAGGGCGGCTGCTGCTGTCGCCCGCCGTGCCGTTCCCGCCACCGATGACCGGGCGGCGACCACCGGCCAGACCCGATCAGACCAGCCAGACCAGAGCAGACCAGGCCCGGCCCACGCCTGCGCCCTGTGCTGGTGTCCGCGCCTGCGCCTGTGTCCGCGCCAGGGCCCGGGTCAGTGCCGCGCTGGCTTCAGACACAGAGTGGTCTGCCCCTGACGGCCGCCGCGCTCGGTGTACTTGTCCAACTCCCGCGGACACGTGCCCTGAAGCGTCGCATCGATCACGACCTTGTAGTCGGCCTTCGCGTCGCTGCAGGCAATGGTGAAAAGCACCGGATCGCCGTGCGTACCACGGTTTTCCAAACAGTCCCCGACCCGCGCGTCGCGGGCGGCCTTCACCGAGGGCTTGCCGTCATCGGTCAGGGCGCTCAGCCCCCAAAAACCGGCCCCGATCCCGACCAGGACCCCCACCGCGATCAGCGGCCGCAGCCACGGACGCCGCTCGGGCCCGGTGGGGGTGAACATCGGCACGCCCGGCTGCTGCACCGGGGGCTGGCCGTACGCCGGCTGCTGGCCGTGGGGGAGTGGCCCACCGGCAGCCGCCCCGGGGACCGGAGGCCCGTAGCCGGCCGGCGGACCGTACGGCACGGGGCCGGGCTGGCCATAGGGCACCGAGCCTTGAGGCATCGAGCCTTGGGGCGCGGGGCCATAGGGCCCGGGGCCTTGGGGCGGCGGTGAGTACGCGGACATACGGATCCCCCTGTGATACGCGGCTGACCTGGCACCGCTCGGAGTGCCCGGCACCGCTTCGAGTGCGACCAACAGGTTATGAGGCACCACTCACGCACCTCACAGGGGGCCACCACCGAGGTTCCCGCGCCCGTCCTTTGGGTGCGCGGGGACGGCAGCGAGGCGAGAGAAGGGGGAGGGGGAGGGGCGTGAGCCGGGGGGGGGCAGCTTGTGGCCTGCCGGATTACGGCAACCTTCGTGTGCCCCCGCTCGTCCGTCGCCCGCCGGCGTCCTTCCTGCGGATCGTCCTTCCTGCCGCGGTGCGTGGTCCGCCTGGCCCGAACCGTCCCGAGCCGTGCGGATTGTTGTCACAGGCAGAGGAGGACGATGAGTCCGCTGCAGTCGTCGCCGCCGTCGTTGCCGCCGTGTCCGCCGCCTTTGTGTCCGCCGCCGTGGTTGCCCTGGCCCCAGGTGTTGCCCCAGCCGTCGTCGTGGTCGCCGGCTGGGCTCGACTTGGAGGCGGTGGCGCCGTGGGGGGCGGGTGTCACGGCTGCGGCGGAGGTGGTGGTGGCCGCTGTGGCGGCGAGAGCGAGGCCCAGGGCGGCGCCGGCCGTGAATATTCGCGCAACGGCTTTCTTCGGGCGATTCGTCTGAGTAGTGTTCATGAATTCACCATGCACGTCCCTGTGGGTACCTTCGTCCCGGGTGCAGCTGATCGAGTGAACCACTGTGACGGAGCAGCGATCTTCAGGGGGCTGGACTGCTTTGGTCTGGAGTCCCGCCTTTGGAGTGGGACTCGGGACGGTTGAAGCGGCTGTGTGCGGGCGTGATGGGCATGGACTGGGGGCGCGTTTGGTTCGGTGTTCGAGCGTTTGGCCTGTGGTCCGGTAGTTGTGTGGGAATGATCTTGGGTTTAGGGGCATGGAGGAAAGCGACCGATCCTTCGGGGGCAACGGGGAACGGGCCGGCACCAAGCCGCACCCGTCTCTATATCCTGCGGCGTCACGGCAAAGCCCCCGAGTTGCCGAGGAAAACCGTTGGGCTGTCCGACTTGCCCCAGGCATGATCGACTCGTGAACACCTACCTGGAGACCGAGCGCCTGGCCCTGCGCCGCTTCACTGCCGATGACGCGGACCTGCTGATCGAACTGGACAGTGACCCGGCGGTGATGCGCTACCTGACCGGCGGCAATCCGACCGCGCCGGAGCTCGTCTGCGAGCGCAACCTGCCGAACATCCTCGCCGGCTACGAGAAGTGGGGCGGCGACCTCGGACTATTCGCCGCGCACGAGAAGGACGGCGGCGCGTTCATCGGCTGGTTCCACCTGCGTCCCGAGCCGGAGGGCCCGCTGGATGAAGCCGAACTCGGCTACCGGCTGCGGCAGGCGGCTTGGGGCAAGGGTTATGCCACCGAGGGCTCGCGGGCCTTGCTGGGCAAGGCGTTCACGGAGCTCGGTGTGCGCATGGTCTGGGCTGCGACGATGTCCGTGAACCACGGTTCGCGCAACATCATGGAGAAGCTCGGAATGATGCTCGCGGACACCATCCCTACGCCCTCCGACATGGAGATGATCGAGGGCTCCGAGTATGGAGGCGTACGGTACGAGATCACCAAGGAGCAGTGGGAGCAGCAGTAGCCACGGTGCGAACGGCCGTTCTGCATCCACGCCCACCGGAATCGGTAGGTGGACGGCAGGAGTCGTACCAGGTTGAACCCGGGCCCGCCATGGACTGTTGGTTACCGTCAACGACACCCCTTACTGGGCGATCAGCGCCTGGGCCGGCAGCAGTAGCGGCGGCGCTGACACGGCGGCCCTACCCTGGCAGCAGCCTCGCTCTGCAACCAAGACACCCGGACCGGTCTCGCCACAAATCCTGTTCTGGGGTCAACCCCCGAAGGAATTCGAGCGTTGACCACTTAGTCGTCCTTGTGGATCCCGTTCTCCGTCTCGTGTTTGCCGCTGCCGTGTTCGCTCTGACTGCTGAGGGCGTGGGCGGCGCGGAGGAGTCGGTGGCCGAGTTTTTCCAGGTAGGGGGCGAGTTCGGGGGTGCCGTGGATGGTGTGGGTGGGGCCGAAGTCGACGCCGAGGAGTTGTTCGGCGATGTGGTGGGGGTTGTTGGCGGCGAGGTCGAGGGTGCTGGTGTGGTCGTCGATGGGTTGTACGCGGTTGGGGAGGGAGTAGGTGCGGGTGCGGACGGTTTCGGCGTCGGCGGGGACGGTGGCGTGGAGGGTGTAGCGGGCAGGGGCGGCGGCCAGGCGCTCGGCGACGTAGGCGACCGTGTCGGGGGCGGGTAGCTCGCGTGGGGTGGTGCGGTGGCCGGTGGGGGTGGGGTCGGTGAGGCGGTCGACGCGGAAGAGGCGCCATTCGTCGTGGTCGGTGTCGTAGGCGACGAGGTACCAGACGGGGGTGGCGGCCACCAGGGCGTGCGGTTCGGCCCGGCGTGCTCCTGTGGTGCCGCTGCTGGTGGTGAAGGTGATGATCTCGTGGTCGCGGCAGGCTGTGGCCAGGGTGGTGAGGGTGGTGGGGTCGGCTTGGGCCCGGTGCTCCAGGGGACGGGTAGCGGGGCGGCGGTGGCCTGGATCGCGGTGACCTGGTGGCGTAGCCGCTGTGGGAGGACCTGTTCGAGCTTGGCCAGGGCGCGCACCGCGGTCTCCTCAATTCCGGTGACGCCGCTGGTGGCCGTGCGCAGGGCGACGGCGATGGCGACGGCTTCCTCGTCGTCCAGCAGGAGGGGTGGCAGGTCGGTGCCGGAGGTGAGGCGGTAGCCGCCGGCGGTGCCGGTGGTGCCTTCGACGGGGTAGCCGAGATCGCGGAGCCGGTCGATGTCGCGGCGGATGGTGCGCAGGGTGACGCCGAGGCGTGTCGCGAGTTCGGTGCCGGACCATGTGCGGCGCATCTGGAGCAGAGACAGCAGGCGCAGCATCCGGGCGGGCAGGTCCTGAGTCATGTTTTGAGGATGGCAGGCACTAGTGACGTGAGGTGTCCTAAAGGGGCCCTAGCGTGGAAACCGTCCAAGCGTCGAGGAGGTACCTCGGCGGGCGGCGGGAGCCCTTCCTGCCGGAGCGGCCAGCCGCGGTGACGGCCAGGTCGCCCGGCAGTTGTCGTTCGAGATCGCCGGCTCTCGGGAGTCCGGAGTCTCCTCGGCGGGCATCGCCGTCTGGCGGAATCTCGGGTTCCACCCCGGGGTGACACGGAATGAGTCGATCACCCTGCGTGGGCAACGGAGCGCAGGGCCGGACGACGGCTGCCCTGGTCAGGGCTCCTCAACCACTGAAGGCGGCGCGCCCTCACCGAGCGCAAGGCGTGCTGCACGCGATTAGGAGAGATCATGATCACTGGAGTGAACACCGTCGTGACCTGGGTGGTGGACCAGGAATCGGCCAAGGCGTTCTTCACTGAGAAGCTCGGCCTGGAGGAGCGCATGGATGTGCCGTTCGGCGAGGCCATGCGCTGGGTCACCGTGGGTCCGAAGAACCAGCCGGATCTGCAGCTCACCCTGATGGTTCCGGGACCGCCGTTGATGGACTCGGAGTCCGCCGAGCAGCTCAAGGCGCTGCTCGCCAAGGGTGTGCTCGCGGGTTGCACGTTCACCGTCGAGGGCTGCCAGGCGGCTTACAAGGAGCTGTCGGAGCGGGGTGTGACCTTCCTCGGCGAGCCGCAGCCCAAGCCGTGGGGCATCTCCACGAGCTTCCGCGACGACTCCGGCACTACCCACGAGATCCTGCAGCCGCACCAGCCGCGCAGCTAAACGGCGGGCTCACGTCGTCGGTGGCCGGGAGAGCAGCCCCGCCTACCGCACATCTGACATGCCGATGACGAAGGAGAAGACCCATGACAACGGACAACGCTCACAGGGGGCTGGCGGGCAAGGTCAGCTCGTACGCGATCTGGGCGCCCGACGGCCGGGAGCTGGCCGCCTTCTACGCCGCCGCCCTCGGCACACAGGTCGGCGACGCCTACCCGGACGAGAACGGCAACGAAGCCGCCTTCCCCGTCACCGCCAACGGGACGATGTACATCTTTTACACGGCACAGTCCTTCCAGGCCCCCAACTGGCCCGACCAGGAACTGGCCTTCCACCTCGACCTGGCCTTCGACAACGTCGAAGCAGCCGAGAAGCAACTGATCGAACTGGGCGCCACCAAGCCGTCCCACCAGCCCGGCGGCGAACACTGGACCGTCCTACTCGACCCCTCCGGTCAGCCCTTCTGCATCAGCGCCGCCTGGGGCACCACCTGACCGGTGACGCCACATGCCGCTTGGCGGCAGCACATGGGGTGAGCGGGGCAAAGCCCCATATGCGGCGAGGAAAAGGTGCGGGCATGGTGAGGCATGTGGCACAGGTACCGAGATACGGGATGAGCGTGGTGGTCATGGCGTACGACGAAGTGCTGGCGGAGCGGGTGAAGGAACGGCTGGAGCCCGAGGGGGTGGTCGCGAAGAAGATGTTCTCCGGCCTGACCTTCCTCCTCCAGGGCAACGCGCTGGCCAACCTGTATGACGAGGGGCTGATGGTGCGTGTGGGGAAGGAGGGGATGGACGAAGCCCTGGCACGTCCCGGCGCGAGGACGCTGGAGATGCGTGGCAAGGAGCAGAGGGGCTGGGTCGTGTTGGACGAGTCGACCTTGGACGATGACGTCCTGGACGACTGGCTGCAGTGGGCCATGGAGGTCACCGCCGAACTTCCTCCTAAGTGACCCAGGCCGGCCGACCATGCTCGGCGTGATGCTAGAGGCGGGCGCATCGGCACGTGGCCGGCGGTAGGGGCGTGGTGACTTCTTGGTCAATGAGGCGAAGAGCCCCCAGGCGAACATGGCCTGGGGGCTCGGAGCCTTGCGGCTACCCCTGAGGGGCGTTGACGTAGTCCACAAGCTGCTGCACGGTGCGTAGCTTCTCGCTTTCCTCGTCAGGGATCTCGATGCCGAACTCTTCCTTGCTGGCCAGCAACAGCTCCACCACGCCCAGGGAGTCCGCACCGAGATCGTCGATGAAGGTGGCGTCTCCCTTCACGTCCCTCTCATCGACATCCAGCTGCTCCCTGATGATCCTCTTGACGCGCTCTTCGACAGTGGCCAACTGACCTCTCCCGCCCCTCTGCCATGACACGAACAGACCACACCGCCTACCAGCGGTTCGGTGAGCCCCGATCGGCATGATCAACAAATAGAGGCTTCATCATGCGGCCACTGGCATCGTCGCCAAACGGAACAAGTCAACCCGCAGACCTGAAGGGGAGCAGCGTTGACCGGCTACACCCATAGTGAGCTGAACCTGACCGACCCGACCAAGGGGTACACCCAGTTCGTCCTTTACACCGAGCCCCGGCTCGGCGTCGCGTGCACCTCGCTGAACGCCACGGTGACTATCCGGCGGCAGAAGACCCCGTACGGGCAGAAGTGGCGGGGCAAGCTTCAGCGGTGCGTCCCGAGCGCAGTGCATGCCACGCTCGTGGACAGCGTGATGATTCCGAAGCTGTTCCAGCCGTGCGTGGACTAGGACACGGACCGTTCCTCGGCCGTGTGCAGGTCGAGCTGCGCGTGCTACCGCACCTGGTACGACCTGCAGTTCGGGCTCCATGTCGTCGGCGAGCACTATCGAACCGTCGGCAGTGACATCGACGACGACGGGAACTTGAAGTGCGCGCCTGTGGTCTCCGAGCGGGCACGGGCGAAGTCGAACGGATCGCCGCCCGCCAGACCCGCCCGGCCAAGGCGTGCGCGCGGTCTCTGGCGCAGCTGCGCGAGGGCTGGCAGTCAAGTGCCCGCGTGCTCCTCGTCGCCGGCGCCGACGTCATCGACTCCCTCTTCGAGGGCGCCCGCGCCGCGGCTGCCGCGATCCGAGCCCGGGGCGCCGCGGTGGTCGACGTCGGCCTGACGGCCGTCGCCGCCACTGCTGCGCCGGGACCTGTCATGCTGAGCCGGTTCGATTCCATCCGCCTACCTTGGAGGTTGTGATGCGTGCAGGCATCGTGGTCAGCGCGCACCCCGGAGTGGAGGACCTCGCCGTGCGGGCCGAGGAGTTGGGCTTGCACAGCTTCTGGGTCAACGACACCCCGATGGTCCACGGCGATCCCTTCGTTGCCTTGAGCCTGTGCGCGAAGGCCACCAGCCGCATCAGGCTCGGCATCGGCGTGACCTCACCGGCGCTGCGCTCGGCTCCGGCCGCCGCGAGCGGGCTCGCCAGCCTCAACGCCCTGGCACCGGGTCGGATCATCTGCGGCGTCGGCACCGGAAACACCGCCCGGCGCACCCTGGGCATGCGGCCGACCACGGCGGCCAGGCTCGAAAACTTCACCGCCGCACTGCAGGACCTGTGCGCCGGACGCTCGACCGAGTACCGCGAAGGTGACCGGGTCCGCGACATCCGGTTCCTGCACACCAGGGCGCACGTGAACACCGCCGACCCGATCGAGTTCGTCGTGGCGGCGCTGCTCGGGCCGAAGGCCGCCGCCGTCGCCGGCCGCCGCGGCACCGGCCTCATCTCATTCGGCCTGCTGGACCCCACCGCCTGGCACGCGCTGCACGACGCCCGCCGCCACGCCGCCCAAGACGCACCCCGCGCCCCCGACTCCCACACGGACTCCTATGTGGTCACCTCGCTCCACATACTCGACGAGGACGAGGACCCCCACGGCGTCGCGGCCCGGGACGCGACCGGCCACCTCGTCCTGTCGCTGCTGGCCTTCGCCGCCGACACAGCCGCCGAAGAAACCGCCTTCGCCCAGCAACTCAGCCCTGAGGTACGCGAGGTGGTGCGGCGGCTCCTCGACCGGCGCGGCACCACCGCCACCGCGCCGGACCGGCACACCAAGCTCTACCCCAACTACCTCGGACGCATCTCACCGCAGGACCGGGACCTGGTTCTGCCCTCGCTGATGAACACCCTGGCCCTGGTCGGCACCCGCGACGACCTCCTCGCCCGCATCACCACCCTGGAACAGGCCGGCATCGACGAACTCATCATCCAGCCGGTGATCGACCCGCCCACCGAGATGGCCGCGCTCGCGAAACTCCTCACCTGAGCGAACAACTCCTGCAAGCAGCCCGCGGTGAGACGCGTCAACGCCTCTGTTGTCGCGGAGCTGAAGCGCATCCTGGGCGCTCATCCCGGCGAGTCGCCGGTGCACCTGCGTGTCAGGTCTCCGCAGACGACGACGGTGTACGCGCTCGGCAGGCTGGTGAATGCCTCGACCCTCGCCTCCGACATCAAGGGCGCGTTCGGCCCCGAGGCCTGGGCGGGCACGACATGACCGCCGACCGACCGGCCGCGACCACCGCACGCCAGGAGACCGACGACACCCCCAACTGCCCGCAGTGCGGGAATGCCGGCCTGGTGTCAGCCCGCTTCCCCCACACTTGGCACGGGCACAACGGCAAGCCGGTCCGCGGATTCAGGGAGGCGGCGGTCCTATGCGCCGCGTGCGGCGACGGCGAGGGGACGGCCGCCGAGCTGTCGGCACTGATCGACGAACAAGGGGCGGAGCGCCCGGAAGACGTCGAGACGTTCATCCTGCTGGCTGTTGCCTGGAGCGAACATGCCCGTCGCCGAGCACCCGACTCGAGAGCGTTGGCGGAGGAGGAGCAACGCTGGCACCTTGATGAGCTGTGAAGAGGCCCTATTAAGGAGCCATGTACGCCCAGTGCAACAACCCGAGCGGGGAGTTGACGGGTTGCGCCCGTTCGGGTCGCGACTGTTCGCGTGGCAGGTGCTCTTTCCTTGGCCTACCCTGAGGGAAGGGAGGCAAGGAATGAGCTCAAACATCACCGGCTTTCCTCAACAAATTTCTGCATGGCTCGGGGAGGGGGCAGCCGCGTGCAGAGCTCGGATTGATCATGACTCTGCACCCCACTTTCCCCTGTCGGGCGGTGCAGCGGCAAGGGGGTTCTCGTGAACGACGAGTCGGAAACTGTCAATCTTCCTGAACTGCCGACCACTGCAAAGGGATCGGAATCCAAATCCCAGGTCGGAGCGCGCGTCGTCGCCAGCTCCGTGGACCTCCTAGTGAGCACTGTTACGCTCCGCGGAAGACATTGGTTGGACTTCAATATCGCCCCGAGTAAAAGCAGTTCGCTTATCGCCGTGACCGCCTTCGAACTTAAGAACGGATTGCCGGTCCAGGGGTCCGCACCGATCTACTGCATGAACACCATCGCGCGAAATGGCAAGATTTCCATGTTGGTGGATGTGCTCTGGGACGAACCCATCACCGTTGAATTCGATTTCATGATCTTCAACTAGGACTTGTCCGGCCGTGGGCGCCCCGCTCCGCGGTGGCGGTCCGACCGCCGGCGGCGCAGGTACGCGACTCCGCCGCCTTCCCTGGACTGGCTACGCGGCCAGCGCCATCAGGTCCGCCGGGGCGCACCGACTGCGCTGCTGCGGCACCTCGACCGGCGCCGAGGCCTCGCCTCCATCGTAGACCCGGCCGAGGTACTCACCGACCGGCCGGTGCCACGGGCGGCCGGTCAGGGCGCGCAGGACGACCGCGCCGACGGGCGGTCGTGGCCACCCCGTTGTCGGCCGCATCCAGCTCCACCCACTGCTGCTGGGACCAGCCAGCCAGGGCCAGCTCGAACGAGACCGCCTCCCGCACCTCTTCGGGCAGGTTCGCGGACTGCTCCATGGCGACCCACCGTAGGGTCTCGCCGTGGAGCTGGAGGCCGAGCGCCCAGACCAGCACCTCGGCGACGAGTCCGGCTTGCGGGTCCGGCATGTCGGCTGCCATGGCGCGCATGTCGGCCAACGTCGCCCCGGAGCGCTCGCGGTACCCGCCGTGTCCGGCCGCCTCCCCGGCGGCGCGCAGCATGGCGGCGAGCACCTTCAGGGACTGCGCGGTGAGTCCGGCCCGCTTGCCCGCGGTCGACCAGGCCAGGCAGGGCGGGGAGATGACGACGCCGACGGTCCAGCGCAGCGCGGGGTGCTCGGGGTCGAGCAGGGTGATGTCGATGACGATGCGGCGGTGCCCTGCTCGCTCGGCGGTGGCGCACGCGTCGCCGGAGGGGTCGAAGCCGACGGCGTCGTACCGGGCGCCGAGGGCGGCGAGTCCTTCGTCCCAGCCGCCGGGGCCGGCGCAGACGCCGACGACGCGCTCTCGGTCGCCCTCGCGGGGGCGCAGGAGCCAGCGGCCCGGCCAGGGCGCGGCGATCTCGTCCAGCTCGGCGAGGACCTCCGTGGGGATTTCGGCGCCGTGGTCGAGCGCGAGGTCGGCGAGGCAGACGGGGCAGGTGCGCTCCTCGAACCAGTCGACGCAGGTGACGTAGCTGTGCCAGTCCGTGAAGCCGCAGCGGGCGGTGGTGTCGCCGTGGTCGGGCAGGAGGTGCACCAGGCCCTCGGACGGCGCAAGACCTCAGTGGTCACCGCCGCGACCACCTGCTCATCGCGGGCCAGGGCCTGGATCGCGCTGACCTTCTCCTCAGGCGAGATGGGTGTATCCACCTGATTGCCGACCCGGCGCCTGGCCTCGTCGGCCGGTGACCTGGAACGACAAGCCGACGAGCAGAACACCGCACCCGGACGACCGGCCCCCGGCGCCCGGGCCAAAGCCCACAAGGATCTCGGCCGCACCGGCGAGGCCCTCGAGGCATGCGCAAGGTCGCCGACGCAGGCGGCCGGCTCGCTCCGCGTGGCCGCCGCGGCCTGGCCAACCTCGCCCGCATCCGGGGCGACTTTCCCACCGCCCTCGACGCCATCCCGACCCTGGGCTGGAAGGGCCGCCACCACCGTGTCCTCGCCCACATCAGGTGGCCCCACGGCGACATCGACATCGACAGCGCCATCGCCGCCTTCGAAGCCGCACGGACCGAAGCCGAACACCACAACGCCCCAGGCGAGAGCCATCGCCCAGACCCTCCTCGCCCTGGTGACAGCCTTCACCGACCCCGTCCGCGCTACCGACGAACTCGCCCTCGCCCACCAGCTCCTCGAACCGCTCGGCCAACGCGCCACCACCTTCTACGCCGCGGTCGCGGCCCTCTTGCGCGACGCTGGCACCGATCGCAACCTCACCGACCGGGCCACCGTCCTGCACACCGAGGCCACCGTCGCCGGCCTTCCCTGGCTCTCCCCACTCATCGAGACCGCCATCGCCTTCCACCACGCCGTACGCGGCGTACACGACGACCTCACCGCCACCATCGACCGCCTGCGCGAGGCAACCGCGAACGGGCGACTTCGCCCACTACGTCGACACCGCCACCGCCATGGGCGACCTGCCCCACCCCGCCGAAAGCACCATCCAGTGGCTCGACGACGCACACACTGCCCGGGACCGCTGGCGATCCCTGGTCACCGCCCGCCAAGTCCACCTGCGCAGCATCCGGTAGCGGCTGTCGGGACGGGCAGCTTTGACCCCGACAACCAGCCGAGATGACGCTTGTCTCCCCGAGGACAGTGGAACAATTGTTTCCACCAAGGCCTGGGCAGTGGGCGCTCACTGAGTTCGCGTACAACGAGGGCGCGTCGCAGGCACCTTGGTGCGCTGGAGACTCACCTGCCCTCGGCGCTCATAGCGGCGGCCGAGCTGACTCCTGGCGAACTGGAGCAGGCCGGTGTCCTTGGCACCCGACGAGTCCGGCTCGTGCACTGCGGAGGGGTCGGCTGCGATGTCACCGACCCCTCGGCGCCATGTCGGTATCTGTATGGACCGGCGATCGCGGGGGCCCTCGCGGCAACGCGGCCACCCGCAGCAATGTCCCGAAGTCGTAGGGGAGCCCACGGGGCGACGGGATGAAACACCACGCTTTTGACACGTGGTGTGTAACCAGAATCGGCAGTACCGCACGGGTACACAACCGCGATTGAGACGGAATCGGCGCAACCCTCAGGTAGTCCCGGCGCTGACCTGCGAAATTCATGCATTCAAGGGTCTGGATCCGCAGTGTCCAGTCTGAGACGGGGATGGGCCTATACCCCGTCGTAGGCCAGGGATGGGTCAGGAGGGCCTTCAGGGTGCGCCAACATCGTGGGTGCAAGGTCACTCGCATAGGCGACGGCAACCGCCTGTGTGCAGGGACCAGTTGGGGAGCCCAAAAATCGAACGGGAGAGAACTATGTCTCACACCGCACGCGCCGCCTGCGTGGTGCCCGGCGAGCGGCCGCTGACCGGGCCAGAGGCCACCGTCGTCGTGGTCGTCCTGATCCTGGCCGTGCTGCTCGCCCTCGCGGGGATGCCGGCCTTGTCCGTCCTGGTGCTGCTCGCCGAGACGCTGGACACAGGCTTCCGCCTGGTCCGCCGGGCACGCTCCGGCAAGCGCACCGTGACGGCGGAGGGCTGACCTATGGGACGACGGGAGAACCCCATCGCCCCGTGTGAACGAGAGCTGGAGAAGCTGGCCCGCTGTCTGCGGGCCCAGCGCGCCCGGGCGGGCTTGAACTACAAGCAGCTTGCCGCGCGTTCCGGGTGCAGCGCCTCAACGCTGATCCGGGCCGTGTCCGGAGAACAGGTGCCAAAGCTCAAGACCGTCCGGGCCTACGCCGTGGCCTGCGGAACTGACCCCGGTGAGGCCGAGCGGCTGTGGAAGCGCGCCCGCTACCGTGCTGTCCGTGGCTGTGATGGGCCCGTTCCGCATCCTCGATATGTGCGCAACTTCGCGGAACTGCGTGCGGCGTTGGTCGACCTCTACCAGAAGGACGGCGCCCGGCCGTACCGGGAGCTGGAGACCGCCAGCGGTGGCGTCCTGGCCCACGCCACCGTCGGGCGGTTCCTCCGCCAGGAAGGCGGTCGCCCCACTGTCCAGTTCGTCCTCGCGTTTGCCCAGACCTGCGGAGTAAAGGGAGTGGCGCTGCGGGAATGGGAACGGGCCTGGGGCCGTGCGGAGGAAGACCGCCTGGGCGGTGCCCCGACGGTTGTCACACGGCGCTCGAGCGTCTCTGCAGTCGTCGGTGCGGACGGCCGCACGGGGTGGTTCCACTCCGACCCCGAGCGCACTCTGGATGGACAGGAGATCCGGCGGCTCACGCCCGCCGGAGCGCGGGCAGACCACCGCGGGAGTTCCCGTTCCAGTTCCTGCAGCGCCTGCACCTCCATCACCTGGCCTTCTGCCTTGAGCCCGGAAGAGCTGCATGCGGCCCGGACCCTGCTCCGCGTGCGACGGTCGACCCAGTCCAAGCGAGCCCCCTGGGCGGACACCGTTGCCGGGCTGGAGGTGACCTCTGAGGTCGGTGGCGAGTGGGGGGGCTGGGCGGACGCTGGCAGACCCGCCCCGAACCGGCGCGCACGCAGGAGGTCGCCGCAGCGCTCCGCCCCTGGCACGTTGTTCTGACGGGGTTACGTGTCACGGCCCCGCTTTGCCCCACGCTTCAGCGACCTGCCCGACAGCGAGGGGCCGGCCATCGGATACGGGCCGCTGGAGACCGTGGCATGCAACAAGGTCAACCTGAGGCGGATCGAAACGCACTGGCCGGATGTCCTCCGCCTCCGGGGCGGCGACGATCTCGCGCAGCGGCAGCCCGTCCTTGTCGCAGAGCTGGCCAGATCGGGCGCGGCCAGCCTCCGGCTCGAGGCGATTCACCCTGGTCGAGGAGGGAGGAGGGTGCAGGCGCCCGCCGGACGGACCGGCGGCAGGGGAGAGGGACAAGGATGCCGGAGAAGCGCGTGTGGGGCGACTACGCGGAGAGCAGGACGGACGCGGCGGCCGGCTGGGAGGGCCAGGAGAAGCAGACCGACGCGATCGGGGAGGGCCTGGCGGCCGTCGCGTCGGCGATCCGGGAGCACGCCGAAGCCAGCCAGTAGCAAAGAAGCCCCGGACCGTGACGGTCCGGGGCTTTACACCGACGCTCGGCAGGAGCCGTCAGGAGAGACAGGCGGCCGGGCCGACCTGTCCGACGCAGAGGCGCCGGCCGCCGGATACGGCCACTGGAGGCCATCGCCCGCAACAAGGTCAACCTGAGGCGCTTCCCAGCCGATCCGCCGGAACCCCAGGATGCCGCTGAGTCAGGGTGCCAGGATCCCCACATGATCAATCTGGGAGTGCGAGTCGAGTTCTACGAGAGTGTCGGACAGGTCCGGGAGACCTCTCGGGACCTACCTCATGGCCGCGTCGCGCGAGTTGTCGACCGCGAGACGGCCCGCCCGCTACCGGGGCGTCTGGTGGGATAGCTACGAGCAGCCCGGCCCGGTCGTCGTAGCCCACGTCGCGCTTGCTTCCGCGGACGGCGGCGAAATGCTGGCGCATAGGCCACCTTCACGGTCGCCCCCTCCGCCGACCCCGCAGCACGCTCCAGTTCTGCCAGGTGGCTCGTGTCACAAAAACGGATCACGTTGTCGAGGTCACACAGCACCGCACCGAGAGGTCCGCTGGGGACCTTGGAAGTCGTCACTGACCTTGGATAGCACTACGCTCAGCGAGCGACCGGCGCCTCGTGTGATCTTGTCCCTGACACGCGAATCAGACAACGCCAGCTGAGGCAGGGCGATGTCACATGAGATGGGGAGGGACGACACGCCCCGCCAGTGGTGTCAGTTCTCAGCAACACTTTCCGGCCCAGTGATCGACAAGCGTTGCCCAATCTTGCCGTTAAGCGGTGTTCGCTTTCACTTCCACAGCCAGGAGCGGGTGGCGGAAGACTCCGCCTCCCCCGGGAGTGACTCGCCCTCGTACGGCCGCTCTACCGCTTTGGGCTTCGGCGATGGCGATCTCGGCGACGCGGTGGAGGGCGCTTTGGTACGCCTCGGCGTTGCCTGGCTGCATCTGCCAGGCGCGGAGAGGGTCGGCGGGCGGGTGGAGCGACCCCAGGGGGAATCCGAGGTAGTTGGCGGCGGAGCGGCGGGAGTAGCCGGTGGCCATCTGGACGAGGCGGATCGGCGCGTCCCGCCGCATTTGCCGTCTTGGTGCGTCGAGTTCGTCCAGCGGGGCGGTCCAGTGCTCAGGCAAGACAAGGGGAAGGGGCCCGCTGGCGAGCGGCCGCCCGGCGGAGGCCTGCAGTCCACCCTTGACCCGGACCCCGGGGTCCGGGTTTAGCGTTCTGGACGACGAGGAGGTGCACATGCGTGCAGGTGAGGCGGCGGCCGCCGCCGGAGTGACGATCAAGGCGCTGCGGTACTACGAGGACTGCGGGCTGCTCAGTCCCGGCCGTGCGGGCAACGGCTACCGCGACTACACCTCGCAGGACGTTCGGCTGGCCGAGGAGATCCGCAGCCTCGGGACGCTCGGCCTCGCCCCCAGGGAGACCCAGCCGTTTCTCTCCTGCCTGCGCGCAGGACACGACGAGGGTGATCACTGCGCGGAGTCGCTGGCCGCCTACCAGCAGAAGATCGATGCGCTCGACCTGCTCGTCGCCCGGCTGACCCACAGCCGGGATCAGCTGGTCCGCCGCCGGGACGCGGCGGCCCGGCGAGGTTTCCCCACCCCCACCCCTGCCACTGAGCCCATGAAGGAGCCCGACGAGATGCTGCCCCAGGCCGACCCTCTGCCCGCCGATCTGCCGGCCCCGGTGGACGACGGCGCCGCCGCCCACCTGTCGGGCCGTACGCTGCCCGCCCTGTCGTTCACCGGCACGGACGGCGCCGCCATACGCCTGGACGCGGTTTCCGACGGGCGCTGGGTGCTGTTCCTCTACCCCCTCACCGGAGACCCGGTCGCCGACATCCCGGAGGGCTGGAATGAGATCCCCGGCGCCCGCGGCTGCAGCCAGGAGGCCTGCAGCTTCCGCGACAACCTCGACGCATTGAGGGCGCAAGGCGTCGACCGGGTGCTCGCCCTGTCCTCGGACCGGGCCGACTATCAGCAGGCGCTCGTGGAACGGCTGCACCTGCCCTACCCGATGCTCTCCGACCCCCGGCTCACGCTCGCCGACGAACTGAAGCTCCCGACGTTTGAGGCCAACGGCCAGACGCTCTACCGGCGCCTCACCCTCGTGCTGCGCGGCGCCACGATCGAGCACGTCTTCTATCCCGTCTTCCCGCCGGACACCCACGCCGACGAGGTCGCGCAGTGGTTCCGAGACCATCGCGCCGCGTAAGCGAGTCGACGCAGGGCCACCATCCCGGACCGACTCACTCGGTTGAGCACTTCAGGTGGCGGGTGAGCGGCTGAGTTGGCTGGGCTGAGCGTGTGAGTTGGCGGGCAGTGCGGTCGGGCTGTCCTGAAGGTTATGGATATCTCGGTCCGTACCGGGTGGCTCCCTCGGCTGGGTGCCAGCGGTGGAGCGATTCACGGCGTTGCCCGTTTCAATGGGGACACGATGTGTCCTATATGGGGTGCAATCTGGGTTTGTTGTCGGTGCTCCCGGGCCCGGGCAGGGGCGGAGGTGGTCCGGCATGCCTGACGGCCGCCGTGCAGGCGCATCCACACCCCATTCGACGGAGAGGCGCGATCATCATGTCCCAGGACATCCAGCTGCTGGAAAAGGCCCTGACCCACACGACGAAGCTGCTGGACAACGTCACCCCCGACCAGTACGGGCAGCCCACACCGTGTGATGACTTCGACGTGCGGGCCCTGGCCAACCACCTCGTGGCTGGCAACCCCTACTACGTGACCCTCGCCCAGGGCGCCGCCCCCGACTTCTCCCTCTTCGCCCGCGACAACATCGGCGACCGGCAGCCCGGCGAGGCTTACGCAGAGGGCGTCAAGGACGTCCTGGACGCCTGGCGGAGTGACGGCGCCCTCCAGCGGCAGATGCCGCTGCCCGGCGGCGGCATGGGGCCGCGCCTGGCCGACCTGCAGCTGCTGGAAGCCGTTCTGCACGGCTGGGACCTCGCCACCGCCACCGGCCAGGACCGCGTCGGTGACCCGGACGCCGTCGAGGCGGTCTACCAGACCTGGTACGGCAACTACCCCGACGAGATCCGCCCCCAGACCGGCATGTTCGGCCCGTCCAAGCCCGCCGCGCAGGACGCCCCCGCACTCGACCGGATCGCCGCCTACTTCGGCCGCACCGTCTGACCCGAAGAGCCGGCTCGTGCCACACGGTCGTCTGATCAGTCTCGCTCTGATCAGACGACCGTTGATCTTTCTGGACCACGCCATAGACCCAGGAACATCGGTCATCAACCGGACGAGTTCGTCGGCGATCACGCGATGTTCATGGCCGACGATCACGCCGGGCCGGGACGAGGTGCTCCACAAGCCACTCACTCGGACCCGCGCTGACCAATCTCGGGGTACCGACTGGCCAGCTATCCGTCGACAGGCTGGCCAAAATGAACCGTCGCCAGTTGCTGACCTGGGGCTTCTCAGGACCGGCTGGCCAACTATCGGTCGGAACCACAGCGCCTCGACGGGTAGGAGCGCATGATGTTCCTACCCGTCAGGGCGGTGCAAGGTGAGCGCTCCATCTGGCGGGATTTGCCAACTGAAGCACTCAGTGTCGTTATGTCTGGCGACGGTGACTCCAGTCCTCCGCACTCACGGAGTTCAGATTGCAGTCCTGCCACGCTCCGTTGATGAACTCATGCCTGCGCGCTACGCGATCGGTCGTGAACCCCAGCCTCGACAGCGATCCGCCCTCTACGAGTGACTTGATCCTCTTCGTGTTGTCCAGTGGGATCCACCCGCTGACCCCCTCCAGGCCAAGGCTCCCGAAGGCGAAGTCGAGGAGCACAACGTGCGCATCGGTGCTGTAGCCGCGACCCCACTCGTCCGCTGCGATGGCACAGCCGATGTCCTCGCCCTGGGAGCCGGAGCGCACGAGGCGGACGAAGCCGATCGCACGGTCGTCGTCGCGCTTCGTCACTGCCAGGTAGTACTCGGTCCGAGGCGAGAGCTGGGCGCTCTTGATCGCGCCTTCGATCCTGGCCTGGGTCTCGCTGCGGTCTCGGCTGTCGAACGACAGCCACTTGGTCACACGGTCATCGCCGAAAACCCGCTGCATATCGTCGACGTCTTCGATGCGGAACTCGCGCACCGTGACCTTGTCGCCAACCAGACGGAGGGGGTACGTCAATGGAACTCTCCTCACCTGCGGGGTGCACAAGGTGCCCGACCACCGCAGGCCCGGCAAGACCTCACGGGCAGCTTCCGGACACCCCTTCTAGTACACGGCGGCCTCGCCCTCTCGGCACCGCGACGGCCTGCGCCAACCACAACGCTCAAGCCCGCCACCTCAACCACTCATCCGCCAGACGGCGCGCTCAGTCACACCGACTGTGACTGAGCGCTTCAGCTGGCGGATGAGTGCCGCAGTTGGCGGGGCTGTGCATCAGAGTTGACGGGCAGAGTTCGCCGGGGAGACTGTGCGCATGCAGCTCCCCGCCGAAGCCGCCGCCATTACCGCGCTGATCGAGGTCGTACGGATCTCTGCCCTCCCCACCCAGCGGGGCGTCCCGTACCCCGGTAGGACGGTCGCCCACTGGGCTGGGAGCGAGGCCGCCGACGCCCTGACCCTGATCAACGCCATGCCCAGCAGCGAACAGCACCGCTGTGGCTTCTCGCCGGGCTGGAGCATCCGTACCTACGAGGACTCCCTCGACCTGGCGCTGTTCGAGGCAGCGTTCTGCTTTAGCTGCCACGAGGTCCGCATGCACGGAACGACCGTCCCGCTCGCGCTGGCCACGCAGTTCTTCGACGCGGACACCCCACAGGCCCAGGCCCTCCTCGCCCTCTTCCGCGCGGCGACAACGCCGTGATACGTCCGTCGGCCAGCCGACCGGATCGGCGTGCTCAAGTAGGTGTCGGGCCATTAGCCCCCTGCATCAATGCAGGTGAGAGGTTTCTAAAGTTCGTGTTTCAGCTGGCGAGTCCTGCCAGGTGGAGTGCTCAGTCACAGTTCGTGATCATGACGCGCCGTACCCGGTTCCTTGTCCGCATCTCAGCCGGCGGGGTGCCGGGCCGCCTACTTCGCGACGCGGCGGAGCGGCCTGCCGCCCTTGTGGGCGCGTCGTCGTTGTGCGCTCCCAGATCGGGGAAGTCCCGCTCGGTGACATACCCGGGGGGGCTAGGTTCGTCCGGGCCCGTGCCGGGAGGGAGTGCGCGGGATAGGCCCAGGTCCCCGTGACGGGACGCGTAAGGCCGGGGCCGACCGGGCCGAGATGTCCACTCTTCGGCGCTGCCCGCCAGTAGCTGTCAGGACGGGGCCGTCTCCGTCCCCGGTCGGTGCACAGGGCGGCGAGCGGGGAGCGTTGGCCCTTGCCCGGGGCACGCAGGGTGGGCCAGTCGATGTCGGGGTGCTGGTGGGGCAGGTCGTCGACGTGTCCGGTGGAGAACCGTGGCACATGCGCTGCGCCGGCCCTGGTGGCACCGAACTGCACTCGGCCGTAGGAGACCGGCTTGATCCAGCCCAGGCAGCGCATCCAGTCGAAGTCGACCCTGCGCACGCCGAGTCGGTCGGCGGCGAGCGGCGTCTCACGGGCCAGGATTTCCGGAAGGTCCGCGCGGGCGCTGAGGGCCGGGTTGAGCTTCGGGTATTTGTGGTCGCGGCTCAGATCGAGCAGCAGGCCGAGCGCGATGAGCCGCTCCACCGCGTACCCGGACACCGCCGACACCTGATCCGCCTCGTTCCGCGTGCCCAGGGCCTGCGCGAGCCGGTTGCCCGCCTCCCACGGGCTGACCAGCTCCCGCGGCTCCAAGGCCCGCACCGTCCCTGCGTCCAGCGTTTCCACCGCGGCCCGCGACCACTGCCAGGTCGATGCGTCCGGCTCCGGAATCACCCCGACCTGCCGCGCCCATCGCCAGTCGTGATCGGCACCTTTGGCCGTCTCGCGGCCTGAACCTCGTCGTACTCGTCTCGTCGTGCCATCGGCTTCCTCCCCACCCGTCACTCGTCGCCCTGAGTCAGGCGGACAGAACGTGACAGAACAACGCTAAGAGGCGCCAACTGCGCCTAGAATTGGATGAGTTGGTCTATTGCGGCCAGAGCCGCGCCCGCGTACGGGAGAGGAGTCCACCCGCTTGGGTGGCTCCTTCTACCCCGGTCGGGGCAGTCAGTGGCCGGCTGCCTACGCCTCGTCGCCAGCGCTGCTGGACGCAGATGATGGATTTCGTTGCTGAGGGGACTGGAGTGCCCTGTGGGCACGCTGCGCATGGAGCCCGTGGGCCGGTCCGCCGGTTTGAATCTGGCTTCACGCCCGTTCGGTGAATCCGATAGTGGGCCCGTCGGTGCTGCGGCATTGTCGTCCGGGGCCCGCTCGGGGCGCCACGGGTGTGGGCAATGCGGCTGGAGGGCTGTCATGGGTGAGCGGGAGACGTGGACGACGGAGGAGTTCGGCTCTTCCCATGAGGGTGCGATCGGTGTGCTCCTGGCCGACGGCAGCGTCCCGGCCCCGGTCTGGTTCGGGATGAACTCCGGTGCGGGCGGACGGTCGGTCTCGGAGTGGAGCGTCTACGACGGCGGGATCGCGCACGGGCCGCGGGCGGCCGCACTGCGTGCGGTGTGCTCCTGCGGCTGGAATGGTCCAGAACACGATCTGGACTGGGACGTGATCGGTGAGCAGAAGCTGATCGAGGCAGCTCACGGCACGGCGGACACCTGCCTGGAGGACTGGGACACGCACACCGCCGACGTCGAACAATCGGCCATCACTCTCCCGGAGACGGTCACCGCCCTACTGGCCAGGCTGCAGGAGGAGATCGAGAAGCTGGCGAAGACCTCACCGCTGGCGGCCGTACGGGCAGCCCGTCGGCTGGAGGTGACCGCCGGACAGGTCGGGTACTGGCCGGCCCACGACGCCCGGCAGGACGCGACGGCCGAACAGGCTGCCGCGGCCCTCGGCCTGAACGAGGACGCTGCCCGCAAGCTGATGGCCCGATTCGGCGGCTGGAGCCCCTACCGCTGATCACCGACTTCGAAGGAGTCTCAATGACGAAGTCAAGCCGCCTGCGTGACCGGCGGGGCGGAGGTGAACACCCTTCCGTCACGCAGCAGTGCCCACAACACGCTAGTCGAGCGTGTGGACCACGACGGTGTCGCCGGGGCGGGCGTAGACGAGCAGGCCCGCCAGGCCGGGACGGTCGACGGTGGCGCCACTCTTCTTGTCGACGTAGCTCTGTTGGTCCGGGATGCCCGCTCCGTGAAGGGAGTTGAGCTGGCGTTCCAGGCTCTGTCTGGTGGTGGTGGAGATCCGCGCGTATCCGAGGTCGAGTCCGCCGGATAGCGGGGAGCTCGATCGCACGACGGGTATGGACTTCTCCGACGGCTTGTTATCCACGTCGGTAGGCGAGTTCGTCTCGGGTTGTGGTGGTGTCGGGGTGTTGCGGGCCGAGAACCCGTGTTTGATCTGCCAGCAGTTCGGTGAGTTCCCTGACGGCCTCGGCCGCGTTTCCAGTCTCACTCCAGAAGCGGGCGAGGTAGCTACGGGTCTTAAGCGTTGTGGGGTGGTCCGGGCCGAGGACCTGCTGCATCTTCTCCAGCAGGTCGGTAAATGCCTCGGTAACTGTGGCGGGATCTTCTGTACGGGCTTGCCAGCGGATGAGGTCGCTGCATGTGAGCAGCGTCCTGGGGTGTTCCGCGCCCAGGACCCGTTTCCGGTCCGCGAGCAGGGCGGTGAGAGTGGTCACGGCACTGGCCACATTTCCGGCTTCGCCTTGGAAGTTGGCGAGGTTACTGCGGGTGATCTGTGCGTGGTGGTGTTCGGGGCCGAGTACTCGTTCCATGTCGGGCAGCAACTGGGCCAGTACTCTGACGGCCCGTTCGATGTCTCCGCTTGCCTTGCTTTGCCAGAAGGCAAGGTCGTGGCGGGTGAGCAGCGTTGTGGGGTGTTCTGCGCCGAGCGTTTCCAGGAGGTGGGGAAGGAGTTCCGCGAGCGCGTTTGCCCCGGCCGCGAAGTCGCCGTTTCGGGCCTGGCAGTGAGCGAGATCGTGGCGGGTGACGAGCGTGTCAGGGTGATCCGGCCCCAGCAGTCTTTCCTGGTCTGTCAGGAGAACCATGAACGTCGTAACCGCACCGGCGGTGTCTCCGGCGTAGCGCTGCCAGTGGCCGAGGTCGCTGCGGGTGCTCAGGGTGTCGGGATGGTCCGGTCCCAGCAGCTGTTGCTGTTGCGGTAGCAGGCTGGTGAGTGCGGCCACTGCAGCGGTGGGGGATCCTGCTTCTCCCTGCCACCAGGCGAGGTTTCGGCGGGCGTTGAGGGTGTGGGGATCGTCGGGGCCCAAGCGGCTCTGCGAGGTGCCGACGAGGCGGCGGATGTAGTCGCGCGCAGCGCTGGCCTGTCCGGCTTTGCCGAGGCTCTGCCCGGAACGGAGGAGCAGGGGGTGGGGGCTGGGCCGCCACAGAGCGTCCCCTGCGAGGCTGCGAAGGGTCTCGGCGTTGGCACGGAGCACTTGAGCTAGCGCGGTGTCGCGGTCGACCTCGGGCCAGATGGCCATCAGAGCGTCAGCGGCAGCCCGGGCGCAGGACTCGATATGGCCGACCGGAGGGGTGTCGCGGACGGCGCGTTGAATGAGCTGGTGGACGCGTATGGCCCGGTGAGGGCTAGTGGGGGTGTGGTCTATCAGGTTCAGCCGATGAAGGGTACGCAGAGTACTGGTGGCTTCCTCGGCTGTGGTCTGCAGCGGTTCGCAGGCATTGCTCGTCGGTGTGGTGGCGCGTTGGGCGGCGAGGTAGGTGAGGGCCGGCGGACTCGTCAGGACGCCGGCGGGGATGCCGTTGGCGTCGAGCATCGCGGCCAGCTGGAGCATGGGGCGGGCCAGGTTTCGTGGCCGTGTCCGGTTGGCCTGCTCCAGGGACAACGACCAAGCGGCAGTCACTGTGACGGCCTGGTCATCGGGCAGTCCGGATGTGTCGGGCAGCAAGGTGCTGAGGACGGTGTTCCGGTCGACCAGCCGGGTGCGGTAGGTAGCGCAGTCCATGTCGGCGTCGATGAGGTAGGCGGCGGCCTGGGATAGGGCCAGCGGTAAGCATCCCAGATCCATGGCAAGGGCAGCGAGTTGCTCGGGAGCCTCGTGGCGGCCATGGACGGCCAGCGTGTCGCTGAGATAGGCAGCCGCTTCGGATGGAGTGAACAGGCTGACCTCCACGAGGCTGCGTTCGGGGCCGGTCAGAGCCGCGTCCCGACGGCGGGTAGTGACCAGGGTCCGGCCACTGGGGCTGCTCGGCGGCCACAGACCGCGCAGGTGGCCGGGGTCGGCGACGTCGTCCAAGACCACCAGCCAACGACAGCCGCTGCTGCCGTCTGAGGGCGGTCTCGGTTGGAGCCAGGCAAGGAATGCGGACGCTGCCCGTTCGGGGTCAGACAATGGACCGCCGAGCGTTTCTTCCGCTGCCTGGGCGTAGGCCGCAAGGACGGCCTCCCGACTGGAGGCGGTGACCCACACCAGCAGGTCCACCTCACCGGCCTGCCACATGCAGCGGGCGTGGTGGGCGGCCAGCTGAGTTTTGCCGACCCCGCCGACGCCGGTTAAGACCTGGCACCGTCCCGTTGTCCTGCCGTCGGTCGCGACGTCGAGGACCTCAGCGAGGTCGACGCGGTGCCGGAAACAGTCAGCTTGCCGCGGTAGGACGCCCGTCTGGTGTGGCCACGGCACTGATACCCGCTGTGGAGCTGCGTAGACGACCTGCTCGGCGAAGCCAACGGCCATACTGTCACGGCCAGCGGCATGGATCCTCAAGCCTTCCGCCGGCAACGCGTGTACGACATGAGATGGGCTGGGGGCAGCCGGTCCGCTCAGCCCTGGGACGGACCGGGTTGCCGAGGGGTGCCGACACGCACCTCCCCGTTGATCACTCCAGCTGCGACCGCGCCACCTTCGGCATGGATGTCGACCTTACCTCCGGCAGCAAAGCCGCCCGCCGGAGCCGCGGTTGACGGTGTCGCATCGGCCAGCAGCCCCCTCAACTCGGTGGCTACCAGCGCACGTTCTTGCGCAGTCAAGCTCTCCAACAGCGTCTCGAAACGGGTCCGCCAGGAGATTTCCTCGATGATGCGTGCCCGTTCTTCCGTGTCCTGTCCCACCGTCTGCACGATGGTGGCGGTCCGGTCCAAGCGCTCCAACTCAGCCTGTTCACGCTGGGCGTCTCCTTGGCCGAGCAGCCGCGCAACCCGCTGGCGAAAACCCGCCCACAAGTCCGTGCCTGCGGCCTGCACCACTGCGGCGCCGCCCGCCGCAGCCAGCGCCATCAGTGCCTCCGTCAACGTCCCCCACCCTCTCCGGCCAAGACTCCGTAGACGTAGCGCTCAACGCATCACGCTCAGCGTCTTCCCGTAAGTACGCTCCGCAACGCGTATCGGTTCCGCGTTGCGCCAGCATCGCCGGCCTTAGCCATCGGCCGGGGACACCTCTGGGGTGACAGTAAAGATGTCCCTCCCATGATGAGTGAGACGTGGCACAGCTCAGGGTCGGACTGCTGGATCAGCGCCTCGCTCTGGCCGTGCTCCTGTTCCAAGCAAGGGGGCGCGCAACAGTCACAGGGGGCGTCGACCCGTCAGTTCCTGCCACACGTCCCGTACGTCGTGGAGAGCCGCTTGAGCCTTCGGTAGCTGCGGATCGCTGCTGTGCCGGGCACGCGTACCTTCCAGCAGTTTCCGTGCCGTCTCCACAGGTTCGGTCTCCTTCCGAGCCTCACGCAGCTCAGCCTCGAGCTTGTGGATGTCCCCCGCCAGTAGCGGAACGGGGCCGGCCTGGCCGGGGCGCGCAGTGCCTGCCCACCCCGACCCGGGATGGTTCACACCGGGGTGGCTGCCTTCGCCAGCGCAGCAAGCGGGGAGCGTCGCCCTTTCCCGACCATGCGCAGCTGCGCCCAGTCGACCTCGGGGTGAGCTGCGGGCAGGGCGTCGACGGCCGCGGTGGTGAACATCGGCACCTCGACCGCACCGGCCCGCGACGTGCCGAACCGCACCTCGCGCCACTCGCTGGGTTTGATCCAGCCCAGGCGCCGCATGTGGTCGAACTCAACTCGCCGCGAATTCGACAGGTTCCTGGATTCTGGAAGGGGTTCGAGGCCGAACCCGCGGGTCGCGGGCGCTTGTAGCGCCTACGGAGCCTCGGGTTCGACCTTGGAGACCTCAGGTGGCCCACCGTTTTGGGGTGTCGCTAGCGGACGGCGATCCGGGCGACAAGTAGCTCAGCGTGATGTGGAGGCCCCGCTTGGAGTGAGAGAGGCGGCCGGCGGGCGCCTGGCAGCCTTAAAGAAGCCGGCAGCCGCTGCCCGACGCCCCCACCACCGCGCTGACCCGATACCGATGGGCCATCTCCTCCAGCCGCTCCGTCATCTCCTCGCGGCCGAAGAACAGCTCCGCATCCCCCGGCTCGAACCGCGCTAGGACCTGTCCTGTCGATCTTGACCACCCAGCGGTCACACCCCGATGAAGCTCACTGTTTCCGTCATGTCCGCCCGTCCGGTACGCAGCCGTGGCACGCCTTCCTTCTCGAATCCCACCGAGACACCGCAGAACAGCACGAGCCCGCCATCAGCTCCGACTGTCTGGCGGACAGTCTTGCGATACATGGTCCACATCACCTGGGGGCAGCTGTGCAACCCTTCCGCCCTCAACAGCAGCATGACCGTCTGCAAGTACATCCCCGCGTCAGCCCACTGTCCGGGCCCCATCGTCCGGTCGACGTAGCAGAAGAGGACGACCGGCGCCCCGAACGCCTCCGAGTTCAAGGCGGCGATCTTCTTGGGCCTATCGGGGTCGTCATGCTCGATTCCCAGCGCTTTGTACCGCTGAGCGGCCGCGGCGGAAAAACGGTCCAGATACGGCGACGTCAGTTCGGCCGGGTACATCGGATACTCCCGCTCATCACCCGGGTCTCCCGCCAGTGCCCTGGCCGTCGCGCGCCTCTTCAGTTCGGCTAAGGGCTCGCCGGTCACGACATACACATGCCACGGCTGGAGGTTCCCGCTCGACGGAGCCCGCGTTGCTGCGGTCAGCACTCGTTCGAGTATCTCTTTGGATACCGGCTCATCGCTGAACGCCCGCACAGCCCTGCGACTGTCCACGGCCTCATATACATCCACGTCTTCGCGTCCTCTCACTCGACCGGGCCCTCCACCGTATTGAGCGGTCAGTGCCGAGCAACTCGGATGTACGGGGGCGACCCCGAGCGTGCTGAGGTAGCTGCCCGTCCTCAGCGAGGAGAGTGAAGGGCTGGCGCGCCGGCGGGCAGCATCGCACCGCGATCCTGCCCTGTGCTGGTCGACAGCCGATGTGGAGACTGCCGGCTTTACCTGCCACACCGGCAGGGTGGCGAAATGCGAGGAAGCGCCGGCTGGAGGTCAGTTGCCGGCTCTGAGGGCGTCCAGGTGCCGTCGCAGTACCTGCCGGAGCAGCTTGGGCGGATAGCGGTCCGGCAGCAGCGTTGCCTGGAGATTGAGTCCGTCGAGGAGGGCAGCCAGTCGCGTGCCTTCCAGTTCGACGTCCATGTCAGCCGGCAGCCCGCCGGCGCGCCGGGCTTCGTGCAGCACGCGCGACATCAGGGTGTGCAGGTTGGCCTGCATTTCGGCGGCGCAGGGTCGCAGTTCGGGGCGGGTGAGTGCTGCGGCGGTGAAGGCGAGCCAGAGCGCGGACTCCTGGCGACGGGCCTCGTCCAGGGGAAGGAACTCGGCCAGGAGCTCTTCTGTTCCGGCCCGGCGGTCGGTGCTGCCGCCGGGAGTCAGGAGCCGTTCGGCGTGGCTGCGGATGCGGTCGCCGATGCGCCGGCTCAGCTCCCTCATCGCGAAGGTCATCAACTCGTCGTGGTCGGCGAAGTAGTGGCGGACCGAGCCGACGGCGAGTCCGGCTTCCTCCGCGACGTTGCGCAGCGACGCATGCTCCAGCCCATGCCGGGCGGCGACGGACAGGACGGCCTGCGCTACTGCCCTGCGGCGGGCCACGGGATCGACGATCTTTGGCACGTTGCCTTTATAGCACGACCGGGCTAACATTCTTTTTAGCTCAAGCGCGCTACAAAGAGAGGTGGGTACCCGTGTGAACCCCTGGCTGCTCGCTGTGATCATCGCTGTGGTCGCGATCGCGGTCGTGATCAAACGGATGATCGGTGAACCGGTCAACGCGAAGGACCTCTTCGTGGCCCCGACGATCCTGACCGGGATCGGCGTCCTGTCCCTCATCAAGAAAACGGATCTGACCGGCACCGACCTCACCTGGGTCATCACAGGCGCCGTCCTCGGTGTGGCACTCGGCGCACTCCGCGGCGCCACCGTTCAGCTCATCGACAAGGGAGGTGTCCTGTGGCAGCGATACACCGGCCGCACCTTCCTCGCCTTGATCGGCACCCTGGCGGTCACGGCCGGGTTCAATGTCCTGGCGGTGAAGATGGGCATGCACGAGAACGCACGCCCCCTCCAGCTCTCCATCGGTGTGAGTTTCCTCGGCGAGTCCCTCATGGTGGGCATCCGCGGCAGCGCTGAACGAAATGACTCCTGCAGGTCAGGCGGGGTGCGAATCAACCCTGCGGTGGGTGAACTGGACGACGTCGAGCTGGTCCGCCGATCGGGTGGGGCGGCCGACGGACCAGTCAGATGCTCCAACGGACTTGAGGCGCCGACGAGCCAGATGGGCTTCCGAGGCTCCAGGTGACCTTTCTGAAGCACTACGACCATTCAAGAAACTGGGGGAATTCGTTGCTGATCCGACGTACCGTCACAACAGTCGCAACCACAGCCGTGTTGGGACTTGGCGTCCTGGCTGGCACTGCGCACGCCGATAACTACCAGCCTTCGTCGACGGGGGTGACGAAGGCTAGCTCCTCTGCTGCATGGGGGCTTGTCCCAACTACGGGGGCCTAAGGGCCGGTGAGGCAGCTACTTCCGACGTTCAAGCAGCCGCGCCTAGTTCTGCTCGGGTCCGGGAGAAGACCGACTGGTTGATCACCAGGCCCATGAATGAGTTCCAGGATGCCCGAAAGTCCAGGGAATGGGGGAAGTACCTGGACTGGTCTTCCGACGGCTGCAGCAACGCACCTGACAAGCCGTATGGTTTCAACTTCCTTCCATCCTGCCAGCGGCATGACTTTGCATACCGGAATTACAAGAAGCAGCACCGCTTCACCGAGTCGAAGAGGGAAAAGATAGACAGGGTACTCCTGCTGGACATGCTCAACGTCTGCAACAAGTACCACTCCGTCACACGGGCCCACTGCAAGACCACCGCGTCCTATTACTGGAAAGTGGTGCGTGAGGCTGGCTCATAGCACTGAAAGCAGTTGACAGCACCGCTGCGCGCTGCCCCACCAAAGTACATTAATGCGGGGCCCCGACTGCCGGGGCCCCGCACGCTTGAGCCAGCAGAAAGGTTCTTTCTTTGCGGATCAAACGAGCCGTAGGTATAACCGCTGCCACAGTCGCAGCCGTCGGGACTCTCTTCTCCTTCGGGACGGCGCCGGCAACGGCCATGTCGTCCTGGCCGGAAGTGCAGTTCCAGGTCGTGAAAGACAGCAACTATACAACCATCTACGTAAGCGCCGATGGAAAATCCGTCGGCAAAGCGTACTGGAGCAAGGACGCTAAACTCGACTTGCCAGGCGATGACACGATGTACGCCGTCGACAAGAAGTCCGACGGCTACTACCTCGAAGCCAACCTCGACGACCTGCGCTTCGTCTCCACCAAGGGCTACAAAGCCCCGGTTACCCGCAGCAAAGGCGGCGATCTGAGGGAGGATGAGAAGCACAGGTTCCAGGTGTGCCTCAAGGGACCCGGGTGGGGTTTCTGCTCGCCTCCGGTAGGGGTCACCTCCTGACCAGACTGCAAACACCGCGGAGCCCGCCCCCAGAGTCGTCCCAGGGGACGGGCTCCCGCTGTACTGGGCCGGTCGACCGGATAGCGCCGGCCGATCCACTGGGTTTCGAAACTACAGTCACGCACGGCCGTCGCGCTGACACGGCCTCAGGATGGCATGCTTTGCGGATCGCGGTGTTGCACGGCGAAGGGTCTTGGAGAGATCCGGTTCCGCAGCTCGGTTCGTCTTTCGCTAACGCGAGTCACGCAGGAAGCGAATGCGCCCCGTATGGGGGTCTCCGTCGAGATAACCGGCGATGGGTCGCGGCTGGATCACCGGCCGAGCCCTCGCTGGGTTGGCGAGAGAACAGGCCCCCCCACTCGACCGGGTCCGTGATGGACACCGCCATCCTCTCCTCCACACCTGCAGGTTGGTCGGCACCTCTACAGTACGGACCGCGTGGAGATGTGCGTCCCGGAGGGATCTTCGCCTACTTGCCCTACCTGCATGCAACACGCTGAGCTGCAAGGACAGTTGACAGCACTAGATCACGTGCGGCGGCACCGAAACGCCATGGGCTTCGCCGCGCACTCGGGCTGGGAGGGCTTGTTGATCAAGGGCTAATGGGGTCTGGACGGTAGCGGGCCGGGTGAGCCGCTTGCAGGCACTTCATGGCGGTGAAGGCCGAGATCCCAAACAGCCGCATCAGGTGCAGGGGGTCGGACGGGTGCTTGGCCTCGTATAAGGGCGCGCATGATGCGCCAGCTGGTGCGCGGCGCGGTGACGACGTGAACCAGGACGACGACGGCCTGGCGGCCGAAGCCGCCCCGCACCCACGCCCCGGTGAAGCGGACCTGATCGGCCGCCTCGTAACCCGCCCGCTGCCACGGGCGCAGCCGCCCGAGCAGATAGCCGGCCGCTAGGGCGGCGACCGCGGTGAAGACGACGGCCATCACGACCACCGCATCCCGATCGCGGACAACTGCTCAATCCGCTCCGGAGACAGCGTCGCGGCCCGGCTCCGCTGATTCCCGATCCAGGCCCCCAGCTTGTGCTCCCGCTCCTCCTGGTCCTCGCCGACGCCGATTCGTTCGACGTGCTTCCTCGGGACCTGAAGGTGGCCCTCGCGCTCGTAGTACTGCCGGGCAGCCGCGAGGTTGGCGGCCCACTTGTCGGCCTGGCTGGTCCGCGGCTTCGGCTTCTCGTCCTCCGTCGCGGACTCGATGCC
Source organism: Streptomyces sp. NPDC033270 (assembly GCF_055576575.1). Lineage (NCBI taxonomy): Bacteria > Bacillati > Actinomycetota > Actinomycetes > Kitasatosporales > Streptomycetaceae > Streptomyces > Streptomyces sp. NPDC033270. The sequence goes on along the minus strand of NZ_JBVIRA010000013.1, from coordinate 3,249 downwards.
GAGGACCTGCTCGCACATCCACTGCTGCACGGTGGTGAGCTTGTCCCAGCCGAGCCGGACCGACGTCACCCACCGCCCCAGATCCTCGCCCTGGCGCACGACGTCGCCCACCGTGGTGGGCAGCGTCCCGCCCTCGTCCAGGTGTAGCCGTACCAGGTGGAAGCACCGCTGCCACGTCACCGGCCAGCTCGGGCACCAGGACGCGTCGATCTCCTCCAACTGCTCGCGCCGCGCCTCCGATAGCGCCCCGGCCGACGACTCCATCGGCAGCCCCTCGGCACGCCGCTGCTCGATCTCCTGCGCCTTCCGGGCGGCCGCCCGCGCGTTCTTCAACCAGATACCCACCGCCGCGCCCTGGAACGTGGCGTCCAACGGCGCCAGGAGGTGGCCGTGTTCGGCCGCCCACCCACGGGCGGCGGTCAGGCCCTCCTCCCACGCGACGTCGAAGTGGGACCAGATCATGCCGAGCTTCTCCAACTGCTCGACACGGTCCTCGCCCATGTCCCCGCGGGCGTAGAACCGGCGAGCGTCGGCGATCCACTGCCCCAACGGGAAGTTCCCGAGCGAGGCCGGCCACCCCACGGCCGCCGCCTCCTGGCCCCCGGGGACGCGGTACGTGAACGGCACCTTCAGGTCGCCGTGCTCGCGAGCGTAGAGGACGGAGGCTTCCACGCCGCGCCGCCAGTGCTCGTGCTCGGGGCTGAGGACCCGCAGGTTGATGAACGCCGCCAGCTGCGCCGGGTCACGCGGCGTGGAGAACTTCAGCAGCTCCCGGGCGGGCGCCGACGGACCACCGGACCTGTTCCCCTCACCCCGGCCCTGCTGGCCCTGTGCGGCCTTCTGGACGGGCGTGTAGCGGCTGGGGACCTGGGGCTCGGCCAATGCCTCCACCACCCGGGCATCGTGCGCTCTGAGCGCCTCCAGCAGCTTTGCCAGGCCACCGAACGCGCGGGAGGTCAGCATGTTGTCCGCCGTCTCTCCGGGACCGAGCAGGACCGGCACCACCAGCGAGGCGACCTTGCCGTCGCCGGGCTGCATCCGCAGTGCGCGGCCCACGGCTTGGACGAGGTCGGGCATGGAGCCGCGTACGTCGGCCCAGTAGACGGAGTCGCAGTTCTTGGTGTCGACACCCTCGCCCAGGACCTTCACCGAGCCCAGGAAGCCCTTCTCCACGACCGTGCCGTCCCTGGTGATGCCGTCGGCGAACTCGCCCAGGACACGGCGCCGATGGTGGGGCTTGTGCTCGCCGCACAGCCAGTCGGCCCAGATGGTGCGCGGGTACAGCTCGGGGTCGGCGGCATGCAACTGCGCGGCGACGTCGACAAGGCCGACCGCGAAAGCCTCGGCCTCCTTCACCACGTGGTGGAAGACGAGCGTGCGCCGGAAGTTCTCCTCAGCCGACGCCTTCACCAGAGCAGTCTGCAGAGCCGCGAGACGGGCCCCGCGCACCTGGTCCGAGCGGCCCTCGGCGCCCAGGAGCTGAGCGGCCTGAAGCTGGGCGTCGGTGATGTCCAGGCACACCACCTGGTACGGCGCACAGATCCCCCGGTCGATCGCCTCGGACAGCGTCAGCGTGTAGCAGCGGGCCCCGAACGGCCCGTCCGGGTCGTCCTCCATGCTCGCCACCAGCTCGCCCGGTGCGCCCTGCTCCTGGTCCTCGTCCAGCTGCCACAGCCGGGGCGTGGCGGTCATGTACAGCCGTCGCAGGGACGGGATGCGGGTGTTGTCGTGGACGACCGCCCACGGTTTGCCGATCCGGCCCGAGGTCCGATGGGCCTCATCGACCACGATCAGGTCCCAGCCCGGGAGGCCGCCCTTGTGGGCCCGCTCCAGCGTGCCGAGCCCGAGGGACGCGTACGTAGCGAACACAGTCACCCTGTTGAACGGCCGCACCCAGTCGACCAACTCTTCCACGTTCGTGGTGTTCGGAAAGGCCGCCTCCTCTCCACGCAGGGACGAGACCCCGATCATCGGTCCCCGCCGGCCACCCTCGCGCCACGCGGCCTCGGTCTGGGCCAGGAGGTCCAGGCTGGGCACGAGCACCAGCACACGGCCCGCGTGGAGCTCCTCCGCGCTGCGGACCGCCACCCGCGTCTTCCCGGAGCCGGTCGCCATGATCACCTGAGTCCGGAGCCCCTGCTCGGGCACAAGTGATCTTGAAGGCAATTCAAGGGCGCGGAGCACCGCGTCAACGGCCTCCCTCTGGGCAGCCTCACGCTGATCAACGCGGTGCGTGGTCGACATATCTGGTCCGCTTTCCCCTGGCTTCCCGCCTGATCGAGTCAAGCACCGGCCTCCGAAGCCCAGCTGTCGAAGGCTCAGGCACCACTAGCAGTCTTGCCGACCGACCCAGGCACGATGTCGGTGCTTCACTGCTCCCGAAATTGAACCGTGAAACTTCAGCAGAGGCATCACCTACTTCCAGAGCTTATCTGAAGTAAAAAATGAAGCACAGCGCCCGTGATTCAAATCCTGTGTCACCGACTGCCTCCCTGGCATAGGCTCGCCGGATGGGGTGGGGATCACTGTTGAGCACGGTACTGGGGGCGGTAATCGGTGTCCTGTCGACACTGGCTGCCGACCGGGCGAGAGCTAAACGAAGTCGCGAGGACAACGAGCAGACCGTCAGACGGGAGCTGTACGCCGACTACCTTGCCGCACTCGCCCGGACCAGGAACCACCTCCGGCTCGCAGCCCGCTCGCGAGATACACCCCCCGAAGAAAGGGCCCGCAAGGCAGTGGAGGCCTTCCAAGAGGGGAATGCCTACGAGCTGCGCTACCAGGTCGCCCTCGTAGCACCCGCCATCGTTGTTGACGCCTCGACCACAGCCTTCCGGGCACTGCGGGACCTACGCGACCTGATCGAGGACGGCGCAACACACACAGAGCGCAAATATCTTGAGCTGCGAGACCACTGGGAGAACCGGTTCTCGGAACTCCGCACCGAGATGAAACGGGACCTCAACAGCACCAGCGAGTAGCCCAGCCCACATCACCCACAAAGAACTCGATACGGCGTCAATCACCCGCCCCGACTGCCTGTCACCTCCCTCCATGCTCTCACTGCTGACACCCCGTCAGGCTCGCCCCCCAGATCCTGTAGCCAGCTTCGTGACGCGGAGCGTCACGGTGGCTGGAGCGCAGCGGAAGCCACGGGCCGGCCGAAGGCCGGCCGCGGGCCTGAAAAAGCAACGACGGTCCAGACCGAAAAAAAAGCGGGCCGGGGGAGAAGAGTGGGACGGCCGCGGT
>NZ_JBVIRA010000012.1:87324-221462 GCF_055576575.1 Streptomyces sp. NPDC033270 | reverse complement strand
CCCCCCCCCCCCCCCCCCCCCCCCCCCCCCCCCCCCCCCCCCCCCCCCCCCCCCCCCCCCCCCCCCCCCCCCCCCCCCCCCCCCCCCCCCCCGCCCCGTTTCAGAGCTTGCGCAGCGACAGCCGCTGCACCTTGTGGTCGGGCCCCTTGCGCAGCACCAGGTTCGCCCGGCCGCGCGTCGGGGCGACGTTCTGCAGCAGGTTGGGCTTGTTGATGGTGCGCCACATCATGCGGGCGTAGTCGAGGGCCTCGTCCTCGGAGACCTGGGTGTACTTGCGGAAGTACGAGAACGGGTTCTGGAAGGCGGTCGCGCGCAGCTTGCGGAAGCGGCCGAGGTACCACTGCTCGATGTCCTCGGTGCGGGCGTCGACATAGACGGAGAAGTCGAAGAAGTCGGCGAGGCCGAGGCGGGTGCGGCCGTCCTTGCCGGGCAGCGCCGGCTGCAGGACGTTCAGGCCCTCGACGATGAGGATGTCGGGGCGGTGCACGGTCAGCCGCTCGCCGGGCACGATGTCGTAGATCAGGTGGGAGTAGACCGGGGCGCTGACCTCGGCCTTCCCGGACTTCACATCCGCCACGAAGCGGGTCAGGGCGCGGCGGTCGTAGGACTCGGGGAATCCCTTACGGGACATCAGACCGCGCCGGTGCAGCTCGGCGTTGGGGAAGAGGAACCCGTCGGTGGTGACCAGCTCGACGCGCGGATGCTCCGGCCAGCGGGCCAGCAGCGCCTGCAGGAGCCGGGCGGTGGTGGACTTGCCGACGGCGACGCTGCCGGCCACTCCTATGACGAACGGGGTGCCGGGCTGTGAGCCCTGGCCGCCTCCCGCGTCGCCCAGGAAGGTGTTCAGCGCGCCGCGCAGATTGCTCGTCGCACCGACGTAGAGGTTGAGCAGGCGGGAGAGCGGAAGGTAGACGTCGCGCACCTCGTCGAGGTCGATGACGTCGCCCAGCCCCCGCAGCCGTTCGACTTCGTCGGCCGTCAGGGGCAGGGGAGTCTTCTCCCTCAGGGCGCTCCACTGCGCGCGCGTCAGATCGACGTACGGCGAGCGCTCGGCGCGGCGTCGTTGCTGCGGATCGGTCGTCAGGGGCACGCGCCCATTGTGCGCAGCCGACACACGCCGTTCATCTCGGGGTGCCCGACCGGGGCGTCGGGACGGGCTTGTGGCAGTCGGGGCGGGCTTGGGTGCTTCGCTACCTGCGTGTCTGTACCCGAGGGATTTTGCCCGGTACGGTCGGCACCGGGGCGCGGCCCGGCTCGCGGGCCGCGGACGAGACAGGGGGTGCAGGTGCGAGCGCGTAAAGCCGGTCTGCTGGGACAGCGGACCTGGGGGAGCAACACGCAGACGGCCGGCGACGCAGGGGCGGACACCGCCTCGGACGGCTTCGCCGCGCGGGTGTTCGCCGAGTTGGCCGAGGACCTCCCGGACGAGGACCTGGGCGAGGACCTCTGCGACTTCCTGGAGCGCTACGAGCCGCCCAGCGGCCCGGGCGCGGACGCGGAGGCCGACGAGGAGTTCCTGGAGACGGTGCGCGAGGCGCAGCATCGGATAGAGCGCGGTTATTGATCGGTGGGCGTCGTAGGCTGCCTCCATGTGCGGAATCGTGGGATATGTGGGTGGGCAGAGCGCCCTTGACGTCGTGCTCGCCGGGTTGAAGCGGCTGGAGTATCGCGGTTATGACTCGGCCGGGGTCGCCGTGCTGGCCGATGGCGGGCTGGCCGCGGCGAAGAAGGCGGGCAAACTCGCCAACCTGGAGAAGGAGCTGGCGGACCGTCCGCTGCCGACCGGGTCGACCGGGATCGGACACACCCGGTGGGCGACCCACGGCGGGCCCACCGATGCGAACGCGCATCCGCATCTGGACAACGCGGGGCGGGTCTCGGTCGTGCACAACGGCATCATCGAGAACTTCGCCGGGCTGCGCGCCGAACTGACCGACCGTGGGCACGAGTTGACGTCCGAGACGGACACCGAGGTCGTCGCCCATCTGCTGGCCGAGGCCTACTCGTCGTGCGGTGAGCTGGCGGAGGCGATGCGGCAGGTGTGCCGGCGGCTGGAGGGCGCGTTCACGCTGGTCGCGGTGCACGCGGACGAGCCCGACGTGGTGGTCGGGGCGCGGCGGAACTCGCCGCTGGTGGTGGGCGTCGGGGACGGCGAGGCGTTCCTCGCCTCGGACGTCGCGGCGTTCATCGCGCATACCCGCGAGGCCGTCGAGCTGGGGCAGGACCAGGTCGTGGAGCTGCGCCGGGACGCGGTGACGGTCACCGACTTCGACGGCGCGCCCGCGGAGGTCCGCGAGTACCACGTCGACTGGGACGCGTCGGCCGCCGAGAAGGGCGGCTACGACTACTTCATGCTGAAGGAGATCGCGGAGCAGCCGAAGGCCGTCGCGGACACGCTGCTGGGGCGGATCGACGCCTCGGGCGTGCTGTCGCTGGACGAGGTGCGGATCCCGCCACAGGTGCTGCGCGAGGTCGACAAGGTCGTCATCGTGGCGTGCGGGACGGCGTACCACGCGGGGATGATCGCCAAGTACGCGATCGAGCACTGGACGCGGATCCCGTGCGAGACGGAGCTGGCCAGTGAGTTCCGCTATCGCGACCCGATCCTGGACCGGCACACGCTGGTGATCGCGATCAGCCAGTCCGGCGAGACGATGGACACCCTGATGGCGCTGCGGCACGCCCGCGAGCAGGGCGCGAAGGTGCTGGCCATCTGCAACACCAACGGGTCGACCATTCCGCGGGAGTCGGACGCGGTGCTCTACACGCACGCCGGGCCCGAGGTCGCGGTGGCGTCGACGAAGGCGTTCCTGACGCAGCTGGTGGCCTGCTATCTGGTGGCGCTGTTCGTGGCGCAGGTGCGGGGCACGAAGTGGGGCGACGAGATCCGCGACGTGGTGCGCGAACTGGCCGCCATCGGCACCCAGGTCGAGCAGGTGCTCGCCACGATGGAGCCGGTACGGGAGCTGGCGCGCGGCCTCGCCGACAAGAACACGGTGCTCTTCCTGGGCCGGCACGTGGGCTATCCGGTGGCGCTGGAGGGCGCGCTGAAGCTCAAGGAGCTGGCGTACATGCACGCGGAGGGCTTCGCGGCCGGCGAGCTCAAGCACGGGCCGATCGCGCTGATCGAGGACGATCTGCCGGTCGTCGTCGTGGTGCCGTCGCCGCGCGGGCGGTCGGTGCTGCACGACAAGATCGTGTCGAACATCCAGGAGATCCGGGCCCGCGGGGCACGCACGATCGTGATCGCGGAGGAGGGGGACGAGGCGGTCGTGCCGTACGCGGACCACCTCGTGCGGATCCCGCGTACGCCGGTGCTGCTGCAGCCGCTGGTGTCCACGATCCCGCTGCAGGTCTTCGCCTGCGAGCTGGCCACCGCCCGCGGCAACGAGGTCGACCAGCCGCGCAACCTCGCCAAGTCGGTGACGGTGGAGTGATCATCGGGGTGGGTATCGACGTCGCAGAGATCGACCGCTTCGGGGCGGCGCTGGACCGTACGCCGGAGCTGGCGCACCGGCTGTTCATCGACGCGGAGCTGATGCTGCCGAGCGGTGAGCGGCGCGGGATCGCCTCCTTGGCGGCGCGGTTCGCGGCCAAGGAGGCGGTCGCCAAGGCCCTCGGCGCGCCGGCCGGGCTGCACTGGACCGACGCCGAGGTGTACGTCGAGGACAGCGGACGGCCCCGGCTGCGGGTGCGGGGCACGGTCGAGCGCTGCGCGCAGGCGCTGGGGGTGCGCTCGTGGCACGTCTCTCTCAGCCATGACGCGGGGGTTGCTTCCGCCGTGGTGATCGCCGAGGGGTGACACTGGCGCCATGAGGACTGCCTACAGCGTTCAGACCGTGCGGGCCGCCGAGCAGGAACTGATGGCCCGATTGCCCGAAGGCGCCCTGATGCAGCGGGCGGCGGCCGGACTGGCCGCCGCCTGCGGGGACTTGCTGGGGCGGGTGTACGGCAGCCGGGTGGTGCTGCTGGTGGGCAGCGGCGACAACGGCGGGGACGCGCTGTACGCCGGTGCCCGGCTGGCGCGGCGCGGGGCCGGGGTGGTCGCGGTGCTGCTGACGCCCGAACGGGCGCACCAGGGCGGGCTCGCCGCGCTGCGCCGGGCCGGGGGACGGGTTTCGGACGATCCGCTGCGGGACATCGCCTGGGCCGATCTGGTCGTCGACGGGATCGTGGGGATCGGCGGCCGCGGGGGGCTGCGCCCCAAGGCGGCGCAACTCGCCCGGGCCGCAAGGGAGTCGGCCCTGGTCCTGGCGGTCGATCTGCCCAGCGGGGTGGACGCGGACAGCGGTGAGGTGCGCGGCGAGGCCGTACGGGCCGATGCGACGGTGACGTTCGGCGCGTACAAGCCGGGGCTGTTGATCGATCCGGCGCGGGAGCGGGCCGGGGCGCTGCGGCTGGTCGACATCGGGCTCACGCTGCCCGAGGACGCCGAGGCCGAGGCGTTGCAGCACGCGGACGTGGCGGAGCTGCTGCCGCGCCCGGTGGCGGAGAGCGACAAGTACCGGCGGGGCGTGGTGGGGGTGGTCGCCGGATCGGCCCGCTATCCGGGTGCGGCGGTGCTGGCGGTGGCCGGTGCGCTGCGCGGTGGCGCCGGGGCGGTGCGGTACGTCGGGCCGGCCAGGGACGCGGTGCTGGCGCGGTTCCCGGAGACGCTGGTGCACGCCGGGCCGCCGGACAAGGCCGGCCGGGTGCAGTCGTGGGTGATCGGGCCGGGCATCGGGGACGAGTCGGGGGCGCTGGAGGACGTGCTGGCGTCGGACGTGCCGGTGCTGGTGGACGCCGACGGGCTGCGGCTGCTGACGCCGCAGCGGATCCGGCGGCGCACGGCCGAGACGCTGCTGACGCCGCACGCCGGGGAGGCGGCGGCGCTGCTCGGCCGCGGCCGCGAGGAGATCGAGGCGGCGCGGCTGGGGGCGGTGCGCGAGCTGGCGGAGCGCTATGCCGCCACGGTGCTGCTCAAGGGCTCCACGACGCTGGTCGCGGCGGCCGGCGGCCCGGTACGGGTCAACCCCACGGGTACCGGCTGGCTGGCCACGGCCGGGAGCGGGGACGTGCTGTCGGGGCTGACCGGGTCGCTGCTGGCCGCGGGGCTCACGGCACATGACGCGGGGTCGGTCGGCGCGTATCTGCACGGCCTCGCGGCGCGCCGGGCCGCCGGGCCGGACGGCGCGCCGATCTCGTCCTCGGAGGTCGCGGACCATCTGGGCGCGGCCTGGCGGGATGTGACGGGCTGACAGCCGCCCGGCGCGGCCGTTAGGCCCTGTGGGGGGAATGGCGCGGGCACCAGGGCGAACCTCGCGCCGCGCGGGCCGTCCGGCGGCCCGGGCGCGGCATCGTGAAGGCATGAAACGCACCCTGGTGGCGCTGCTGGCCTGCGCCTCGCTGCCCGCTCTGGCCGGATCGCCCGCGGTGGCCATGGCGCCGTCGCCCGCCGCGCACGCGGCGTCCGGCCTGCTTCCCGGTGCCGCGCACGCCCCGCGGCAGCACACGCCCGACCCGGTGCGGGCGGCGCAGGCGCCCGACGCGCCGGTCGAGGAGCCGCTGCACATGGAGGACGTACCGCGGTCCGAGACGGAGCGGGGTGCCAGAGCGGCGAGCTGCAGCGGCTCCACCGGGCCCTTCCAGCGGCAGGCCGAACGCTATCTGCGGCGGGCGGTGGACGGGCTGCAGAGCGAGGCGGACTGCCGGGCGATCCGGCGCTTCCAGCGGGCGCACCGCATCACCCCGGCGAGCGGCTTCGCGGGGCCGGTGACCGGTGCGATGCTGCGGCTGATGCGGGCCCAGAAGGACCCCAACCGGGACGGGCACTGCCCCGAGCGCCGCGAGCGGACCGTGTGCGTCGACCTGGACCGGCAGCTGCTGTGGGTCCAGCAGGGCCGGCGGGTGGTCTTCGAGCCGGTGGCGATCCGATCCGGCCAGCCGACGAACGAGACCCGTACCGGTACGTACCACATCTATCTACGGAAAAGGGCCCACACCTCGAACCTCTACCACACGCCGATGCCGTTCGCGCAGTTCTTCGACCGCGGGGAGGCGCTGCACGGTGTCTACGACGACATCTACCAGGGGCTCGGCTCGCACGGCTGCGTCAACCTCGGCTGGCGCGACGCCAGCCGGCTGTGGGAAGTCCTCCGGCACGGCGACGTGGTGCACGTCTGGGGGCGCAGGCCCAGCGGATGAGAGCGTTTTCGCGCCGGTCCCCCCGGGTGCCGCGGCGTCGCCTGCGACACTGAGGGGGATGAACGAGACAGCGAAGCGCGCCCGTGCCGTCGTCGACCTCGCCGCCGTGCGGTCGAACGTCCAGGCACTGCGGGCATGCGCACCCCGGGCAGAGCTGATGGCCGTGGTCAAGTCCGACGGCTACGGACACGGAGCGGTGCGCTGTGGGCGCGCCGCCCGTGAGGCCGGTGCGGGCTGGCTGGGCACGGCGCTGCCCGAGGAGGCGTTCGCGCTGCGCGCGGCCGGCGACACCGGGCGGCTGATGTGCTGGCTGTGGACGCCGGGCGGCCCCTGGCGAAAGGCCGTGGAGCAGGACATCGACGTCTCGGTGAGCGGGCTGTGGGCGCTGCGCGAGGTGACCGCCGCGGCCCGCGCCTGCGGCCGCACCGCCCGGGTCCAGCTCAAGGTCGACACGGGCCTGGGCCGCAACGGCTGTCAGCCCGCCGACTGGCCGGAGCTGACCGCCGCGGCCCGCGCCGCCGAGGCGGAGGGCGCCGTGTCCGTCACCGGCGTCTGGTCGCACTTCGCGTGCGCCGACGAGCCCGGCCACCCCTCGATCGCCGTCCAGCTCGCCGCCTTCCACGACGCGCTGAAGACCGCCGAGGCCGCCGGGCTGCGCCCCGAGGTGCGGCATCTCGCCAACACCCCGGCGACGCTGACGCTGCCGGAGGCGCACTTCGACCTGGTCCGCGCCGGCATCGGTGTCTACGGCATCTCGCCCAGCCCGGAGGTGGGCACCTCCCAGGACTTCGGGCTGCGGCCCGCGATGACCCTGGAGGCCGCGCTGGCGTCGGTCAAGCGGGTCCCGGGCGGCCACGGAGTGTCGTACGGGTACACGTACACCACGCCCGGGGAGACCACCCTCGCCCTGGTCCCGCTCGGCTATGCCGACGGCGTCCCGCGGCACGCCTCCGGCACCGGCCCGGTGCTGGTCGCCGGCAAGTGGCGGACGGTCGCCGGGCGGATCGCGATGGACCAGTTCGTCCTCGACCTGGGCGGCGACAGCGCCGCGGCGGGCGATCGGGCCGTGCTCTTCGGCCCCGGCGACCGCGGCGAGCCGACCGCCGAGGACTGGGCCCGCGCGGCCGGAACCATCGGCTATGAAATCGTCACACGGATCGGAACCCGGGTGCCGCGCGTCTATGTGGACAGCGGCATAGGGAACGGAGCAGCAGAAGCCGAAGAAGCCGAGGGAGATACCGCGCTCACGGGGGGTACCGCATGACCGAGGGCAAGGAGGCCGCCGCACAGGCGGTCGAGACGGCCGCCGAAGTGGCGGTCGAGGCAGCCAACAACTGGGCCAGGGCGGGCCGGCACGCGGGCGTCGCCGGCGCCGCGATCGGCGTGGTCGCGGCGGGTGCCGCGGCCGGTGTGGCGATAGAGCGGATGACGGTCGGCCGCGGTATGCGCCGCCGTGCCCGGCTCGCGCTGGACGCCGCCGGGCCGTACGGCACGCTGCGCGGCACACCGGGCGCGGCGATCGCCGAGGACGGCACCGAGCTGTACTACGAGGTCGACGAGCCGGGCCCGGAGACCGGCCGGCTCGTCGACAAGGACGAGCGGCCGGGCAGGGGCGCCGCCAGGAACGGCAGGGGCGCCCCGCACGAGCGGTCCGCCAAGCCCGCCCGCGGCAAGGAGGCCCGCGCCGCGCAGGAGGCCCAGAGCGGTCTGCGCAAGCGGCTTACGGCGGCGCTGGGGAGGCGCTCGGCGGCGGCCCCCACGGTCGTCTTCAGCCATGGCTACTGCCTCAGCCAGGACTCCTGGCACTTCCAGCGCGCCGCGCTGCGCGGCACGGTGCGCACGGTGCACTGGGACCAGCGCAGCCACGGCCGCTCGGCGCGCGGGCACGGCCAGATCGACGGCACCGAAGAGGTCGCCATCGACCTGCTGGGCCGGGATCTGAAGGCGGTGCTGGACGCCGCGGTGCCCGAGGGGCCGATCGTGCTGGTCGGGCACTCCATGGGCGGGATGACGGTGATGGCGCTGGCCGACCAGTTCCCCGAGTTCGTCGCGGAGCGGGTGGTCGGGGTGGCCCTGATCGGCACGTCCGCGGGGCGGCTCAGCGAGGTCAGCTACGGGCTGCCGTCGATGGGCATGAAGGCCTTCCACTGGCTCGCGCCGGGCGTGCTCAGGGCGCTGGGCTGGCAGCACGAGATCGTCGAGCGCGGGCGGCGGGCCACCGCCGATCTGTTCGCCGGGCTGATCAAGCGGTACTCGTTCGGGTCGCCCGAGCAGGTGGACCCGGGCATCGCGCGGTTCGGTGAGCGGCTGATCGAGGCGACCCCGATCGACGTGGTCGCCGAGTTCTTCCCGGCGTTCGCGGTGCATGACAAGACCGAGGCGCTGGTGGCGTACGACGCGGTGCCCGCGCTGGTGCTCGCCGGGGAGAACGACCTGATCACCCCCGCCGACCACAGCCGGACGATCGCCGAGATGCTGCCCGACGCGGAGCTGGTGTGCGTCCCGGGCGCCGGGCATCTGGTGATGCTGGAGCGGCCCGAGCTGGTCAACGAGCACCTGGTGTCGCTGGTGGAGCGGGCGAGCGCGGCGGCCCGCAGCTCACGGCACGCGCGGGCCTGAGGACGAGGGGCGCGCGGAGCGCCGCCGCACGGGCGGTGCCGCGCGCCGTTCGCGCGGGGTGGCGGCCGGGTGGCGGGCGGGACGTACCATTTGCGGCATGAGCTCCACCGGCGCGATCGCCCATGTAACCGTCAAGTCCCCCGACCAGATGCAGGAGTTGGGCCGCAGGCTGGCCCCGCTGCTGCGCCCCGGTGACCTGGTGCTGCTCACCGGTGAGCTGGGCGCCGGCAAGACCACGCTGACCCGCGGCCTCGGTGAGGGCCTGGGCGTGCGTGGCGCCGTGACCTCGCCCACCTTCGTCATCGCCCGGGTGCACCCCTCGCTGACCGGTGGCCCCGCGCTGGTGCACGTCGACGCCTACCGCCTCGGCGGCGGGCTGGACGAGATGGAGGACCTGGACCTCGATGTCTCGCTGCCGGAGTCGGTGGTGGTCGTGGAGTGGGGCGAGGGCAAGGTCGAGGAGCTGTCCGACGACCGGCTGCACGTCGTCATCGGCCGCGCGGTGGGCGCGGACGCGCCCCACCCGGAGGACGAGGTGGACGACGTGCGCGAGGTGACGGTCACCGGACTCGGCTCCCGGTGGTCGGGCACGGAGCTGGACGGCCTGCTCGTCCCGTAGTTTCCGACAAGCCGTCGGTAAGATGTTGCGCAGTCGGTATCGCACGTGGTGACATGGGTGAAGACCCCAGTTAGGTCAGCCTAAGTAGCGAGCCTAGCTTCTGTCGCTTGCCCCAGGAGCCCCGGGAGGCGTCCATGTCCGCCCACCAGCACGATGCGCGCGAGACGCCGACGATGAATGAGCTGCTGGCGGCGTGTGCCGCGGCGAGCGCCGTCTCCACGCCCCCTGACGCCCCCGAGGAGGCCCGCGCACCCCGCAAGGGCAAGCCGGCCGGGCCCGCGGACGGGCCGGCGGAGGGCGAGGAGAAGCCCGCGTCCACCCGGCGGCGCGACGCCGCGTAGCCCGTTAGGGCCAAGAAGGAGCCGGGACCGAGCGCGCGGTCAGGCGACCACGACGACCTTGGTGCCCTGCAGTGCGAAGTCCCACATCGCCTTGCCGTCCTCCCGCGACTCACGGATGCCACCGGTCCGCTTCGACGAGCCCGGGTCGGGCCGGGAGCCGTCGACGGCCGCGCTGAAGCCGACGGTGACGGCTTCGACGGTGGTGAAGCGCACGACGTGCTCGATCGCGATCCCGTCCGAGCCCGTGACGCTCACCGACCGCGAGCCGACCGTGTACGTCCCCAGCCGCGGGTGCACCGTGCTCGGCGCGACCGTGAACGTCCGCACCGCCCGGTCCTTGGCGTCGACCAGCCAGACCCGCTTGCCGCCCAGCGAGTAGACGACCCGCTGGCCCTTGCCGGAGGCGGCCGGGACCGGGACCGCGGCCGGCGTCCGGTCCTTCTTGCCGGGCCGGTCCGAGTGCCCCTTGGACGCGCTGTGGCCGTCCTTGCGGGCCGGGGCGAGGGTGTCCGGAGCGGACGCCGCGGCCTGGTAGCCGAGGAAACCGACCACGACGACGGCAGCCGCGGTCAGCGCGGTGACGATCGTGCTGCTCTTAGCGGGCACCGCTGTGCCACCTTTCCGTACGTTCCCCTGCTTCGGGGGCGACGGTAGCAGGGGACGGGGCACCGCCGGCCGAGCCGTAGGCTTGAGGGCGTGCTGCTGCTAGCTCTTGACACCGCCACCCCCGCCGTCACCGTCGCGCTCCATGACGGGACGGACGTCCTCGCCGAGTCCCGCGATGTGGACGCGCGCCGGCACGGCGAGCTGCTGCTGCCCGCCGTCGACCGGGTGCTGGGCGCGGCCGGCCGCAAGCTCGACGAGGTCAGCGACATCGTGGTCGGCGTGGGCCCCGGGCCCTACACCGGTCTGCGGGTCGGCCTGGTGACCGCCGCCACGTTCGGGGCGGCGCTCGGCGTGCCCGTCCACGGCCTGTGCACGCTGGACGGCCTCGCCTACGCCGCCGGACTCACCGAGCCCTTCGTCGTGGCCACCGACGCCCGCCGCAAGGAGGTCTACTGGGCGCGCTACGCCGATGCCCGCACCCGGCTGACCGAACCGGCCGTCGACCGCCCCGCCGACCTCGCCGACGAGGTGGCCGGCGTCCCGGCCGTGGGCGCGGGCGCGGTGCTCTACGACAGCGTCTTCACCGGTCTGCGGCGCGAGGCGCCCGAGCACCAGTCCGCCGCGGCGCTGGCCGCGCTGGCCGCGGAGAGGCTGGCCGCGGGCCAGGAGCTGCTGGAGCCGCGGCCGCTGTACCTGCGCCGCCCGGACGCCCAGGTGCCCGCCAACTACAAGGTGGTCACCCCCAAGTGACTGCCCGCCCGTCGCCCGACCACCGCCCCTCAACGGCGCCGCTGCGCGACGGCACCTCTCGATCCGCTGCGCTGCGCGAGATGCGCTGGTGGGACATAGCGCCGGTGCTGGAGCTGGAGCGCGAGCTCTTCCCCGAGGACGCCTGGTCGGCCGGCATGTTCTGGTCGGAGCTGGCCCACGCCCGCGGGGATTTCGCCACCCGCCGCTACCTCGTCGCCGAGCTGGCAGGACGGCTCGTGGGCTACGCGGGGCTCGCCGCCATCGACGGCACCGGCGACGTCCAGACCATCGCCACCGCCCGCGACCAGTGGGGCACCGGCCTCGGCGCCCGGCTGCTGACCGAACTCCTCGGCGCCGCGACCGACTTCGAGTGCCATGAGGTGCTGCTGGAGGTGCGGGTCGACAACCTCCGCGCCCAGCGCCTCTACGAGCGCTTCGGCTTCGAGCCGATCGGCTTCCGCCGCGGCTACTACCAGCCCGGCAACGTCGACGCCCTGGTGATGCGCCGTACCACCCAGACCTCCTCCGAAGCACCCTCCGTACAAGGAACTTGAGAATCATGGCTGACTCACGCGGCGGACCGCTCGTCCTCGGCATCGAGACCTCCTGCGACGAGACCGGTGTCGGCATCGTCCGCGGCCACACCCTGCTGGCCGACGCGGTCGCCTCCAGCGTCGACGAGCACGCGCGCTTCGGCGGAGTGGTGCCGGAGGTCGCCTCCCGGGCCCACCTGGAGGCGATGGTGCCCACCATCCAGCGGGCGCTGAAGGAGGCCGGGGTCGCGGCGAGCGATCTGGACGGCATCGCGGTCACCGCCGGACCGGGCCTGGCCGGTGCGCTGCTGGTCGGCGTCTCGGCCGCCAAGGCGTACGCCTACGCGCTCGGCAAGCCGCTCTACGGCGTCAACCACCTCGCCTCGCACATCTGCGTCGACCAGCTCGAACACGGTCCGCTGCCGGAGCCGACGATGGCCCTGCTGGTCTCCGGCGGCCACTCCTCCCTCCTGCTCGCCCCCGACATCACCTCCGACGTCCGGCCGCTGGGTTCGACGATCGACGACGCGGCGGGCGAGGCCTTCGACAAGGTCGCGCGGGTGCTGAACCTCGGCTTCCCGGGCGGCCCGGTCATCGACCGCTACGCCCGCGAGGGCGACCCCGAGGCGATCCGCTTCCCGCGCGGTCTGACCGGCCCCCGCGACCCGCTCTACGACTTCTCCTTCTCCGGCCTGAAGACGGCCGTGGCCCGCTGGATCGAGGCCAAGCGGGCGGCCGGCGAGGAGGTGCCGGTGGCGGACGTCTCGGCGTCCTTCCAGGAGGCGGTGGTCGACGTCCTGACCCGCAAGGCCGTACGGGCCTGCAAGGACAACGGCGTGGACCACCTGATGATCGGCGGCGGGGTCGCGGCCAACTCCCGGCTGCGGGCGATGGCCCAGCGCCGCTGCGAGGACGCCGGTATCACCCTGCGGGTGCCGCGGCCCAAGCTGTGCACCGACAACGGCGCGATGGTCGCCGCCCTGGGCGCGGAGATGGTGGCGCGCGGCCGGGCGGCCTCGCACTGGGACCTGTCCGCGGACTCCTCGCTCCCGGTCACCGAACCGCATGTGCCGGGGCGGCCGGCCGAGGACGAGCACGACCACGGTCACAGCCACGGTCACAGCCATGATCACGTCCACGAGACGAGCAGGCAGAACCTCTACCCGTGAGCAACTTCTGAGGATCGGTGACAACCGCCGCCTCCCCCGGCCCCGCGTCCGCCCCGAGGTCTTACCCTGGAGCGGCACCGGGCGCGCGCGTGGGGAGGCGGCAGGCTGTGGACTGGTTCTGGTGGGTCTTCATCTTCTTCATGGCGGGCGGCTTCGCGAAGGTCGCCGACACCGCCCGTACGGCTATGCGCACCCGCCACGAGCGCAAGATGGAGCGCCTGGAGACCGCGCGGCAGGAACGTCAGGAACTGGCGGCCGCCCAGAAGCCGCCGGAGCCGGTGTGCGGCTGCACCCACCACCTCGCCAAGCACGACAAGAAGGGCAAGTGCCATGAGCGGGTGGAGGTCGCGGTGGCCTGGGACGCCGACCACAAGCCGGTCCAGTACGAAGCCGGCCAGTGCACCTGCCAGCAGTACGTCGGCCCGCAGCCGCTCTCCCAGATCTACGCCGAGGACCTCACCGACCTGGCGTGAGTGACGACCCGGGCGCGTGCGCGGGGTGCCCCAGCAGCATGGTGGGGGCGCCGGCGACCCGGGTGAGGAAGATCGTGCAGGAGTTGCCGCCGCCGCCCAGCTTCAGCTTCCGGCGCAGCTCCTCGGGCTCGACCGCCGAGCCGCGCTTCTTGATCACCGCGGTGCCGACGCCCCGCTCGCGCAGCAGCGCCCTGAGCTTCTTGACGTTGAACGGCAGTACGTCGGTGAGCGCATAGGCGGTCGCGTACGGGGTGGCCGTCAGCCGGTCCGCGGTGATGTACGCGATCGTCGGGTCGATCAGCCGCCCGCCGACCTGTGCGGCGACATCGGCCACGAGGTGGGCGCGGATGACCGCGCCGTCCGGCTCGTAGAGCCAGTCCCCGACCGGCCCCGGCTCGGGGTCCGGCAGGCCGGCGCCCAGCAGCGAGTCGCCGGCCGGCAGCAGGGTGGCGCGGCGGCCGCCGGGCGTCGGGGCGGGGGCGCCGCCGGGGGACGACGTGGCGAACCACAGCACCGCCTCCTTCACCTCGCCCCCGTCGGAGATCCACTCCGTCTCGGCGTCCTCGGGAAGCACGTCGTGCGGCACCCCCGGCGCGATCTTCAGCGCCGCGAACGGGGCCGTACGGGCCGCCTCGACGGCCCAGGACAGCGGCGGCGAGTACGCCTCCGGATCGAAGATCCTCGCGCCGCGGACCTTGCCACGCCGCGCCGGATCCACGAACACCGCGTCGTATCCGGCGGTGTCCACCTCCGCCACCTCCGCGCAGCGCACCTCGATCAGCTCCGCGAGCCCCAGCGCCTCGGCGTTCGCCTTCGCCGCCGCACAGGCCAGCGGGTCGCGGTCGACGGCCAGTACGCGGATCCCGGCGCGCGCCAGCGCGAGCGCGTCGCCGCCGATGCCGCAGCACAGGTCGGCCAGCGAACGGACGCCCAGCGCGGCGAGCCGGGCGGCGCGGTGGGCGGCGACCACGGTACGGGTGGACTGCTCGACGCCGTGGGGCGTGAAGTACATCAGCCACGCGTCCGCCCCGAACTTGGCCGCCGCGCGCTGCCGCAGCCGGGCCTGGCCGAGCGCGGCGGAGACCAGCGGCGCGGGGTGGTCGCGGCGCAGCCGGGTCGCGGCCGCCAGTTCGTCCGCCGGGTCGAAGTCGCGCAGTTCGGCCAGCAGTGCCTGCCCCTCGGGGGCCAGCAGCGCGGAGAAGGTGTCGAGGTCGGTCACCTGCACCATTGTGGTCCAGGCGGGGCGCGGCCCCTACGTCGCCCGGCGGCCGCGTCCGCGCCGGCGCGGACGGTCGCGGCCGGCGCCCTCCGGCTCGCGGCGGCGCTGCGCATGGTCGCTGATCCGCAGCAGCAGCGCCACCATCACCCAGTTCGCGACCAGTGACGAGCCGCCCTTGGCCAGGAACGGCAGGGCCTTGCCGGTCAGCGGGATCAGGCCGGTGACGCCGCCGGAGACGACGAAGACCTGGAGCAGCAGCGCCCCGGCGAGCCCTACCGCGAGCAGCTTGCCGAACGGGTCGCGGGCGGTCAGCCCCACCCGCAGCCCGCGCTGCGCGAGCAGCACGTACAGCATCAGCACCGCCATCACCCCGGCCAGGCCCAGCTCCTCGCCGACGGTGGTGAGGATGAAGTCGCTGTTGCCCGCGAAGCCGACCAGCTCGGGGTGGCCCTGGCCCAGGCCGGTGCCGCCGATGCCGCCGCTGCCGAAGCTGAACAGCGCCTGGCCGAGCTGGTCGGACATGCCCTCCGCACGGCCTTCCTTGGTGAAGGCCCGCATGGGGTCCAGCCAGGCCGTGACGCGGCCGTGGACGTGCGGCTCCAGGGAGCCGACGACGGCCGCGCCGACCGTGGCCATCAGCAGGCCGCACAGCACCCATCCGGCGCGCCCGGTGGCCATGTAGAGCATGATCACGAAGACGCCGAAGAAGATCAGCGAGGTGCCCAGGTCCCGTTCGAAGACCAGCACCAGCAGGCTGATCACCCAGATCGTGAAGATCGGCCCGAGCTGCCGTCCCGGGGGCAGCTGGACGCCCATGACGCGGCGTCCGGTCAGCGCCAGCGCATCGCGGTTGACGGTGAGGTAGCCGGCGAAGAACACCGAGATCATGATCTTCACGAACTCGCCGGGCTGCAGCGACAGCGGCCCGAGCAGGATCCAGCGCTTGGCGCCGTACATGTCGGCGCCGAAGAAGGCCGGCGCCATCAGCAGCACCAGGGCGACCGCCATCGTCAGATAGATGTAGCGCTGCAGAATGCGGTGGTCGCGCAGCACCAGCAGGATGGCGATGCAGACCGACACCCCGATCACCGTCCACACCAGTTGGCCGCTCGCCGCCTCGGCGATCTTCAGACGCGGGGTCTGCGCGTAGGTGACGTCCAGCCGGTGCAGCAGGACCAGGCCGATCCCGGTCAGCAGGGTCGCCAGCGGCAGGATCAGCGGATCGGCGCGCGGGGCGAAGCGGCGCAGGACCAGATGCGGCACCAGCGCCACGAAGAGCATGCTGACGGCGAAGCCGGCCAGGCCGCCGGGCAGCCGGCCGGTCATCGACAGACCGGTGTAGGCGTAGCCGAAGACGGCGGTCAGGACGACGAGGGCGAGCAGCCAGGCCTCGGTCCTGCGGCGGTCCGGTGCCCGTTGCAGCGCGGCGAACGTCATGGTGCGCTCGGCGTCGCTCTCCGGCTCCCCGGCCGGCCGGGGAGCGCTGGTCAGTCCACGCACGGGTTCCTCCGCCTTCGATGGTCAGGGCCTGCGGACCCGGTCCGGGCTGATCCACACGGCGCGTCCGGGCCCGGTTCGCAGGCCCGGCAGTCGGGGAAGTAGACGAGGTGGCCCGGGGGGTGGTTGCCAAGAAACGGGAAGGTGTGTCCGATTTGGCAGGGAACCCGCCCCGGCGACGGACCCGTTGGCCGCGTCGCGGTCAACCGGCGTCGCGGAACCCGCCCCCGGCGCGCTGGCACTCCGCTTGACCGAGTGCTAACCGCGTCATAGTCTCGGCGTTGGCACTCTCCAGTGGGGAGTGCCAAACACACAGCGACGGGCAGGTCCGGCACCCGCGACGACGGATCCACCTGGTCGCCACCTCAGACAGTTAACCCCGTGAGATCTCCGAAGGGGGAGGTCGGATCGTGACGACCGCCAGCTCCAAGGTTGCCATCAAGCCGCTTGAGGACCGCATCGTGGTCCAGCCGCTCGACGCCGAGCAGACCACGGCCTCGGGCCTGGTCATTCCGGACACCGCCAAGGAGAAGCCCCAGGAGGGCGTCGTCCTGGCCGTGGGCCCGGGCCGCATCGAGGACGGCAAGCGCGTCGAGCTCGACGTCACCGTTGGTGACGTCGTTCTCTACAGCAAGTACGGCGGCACCGAGGTGAAGTACAACAACGAGGAGTACCTCGTTCTCTCGGCCCGCGACGTGCTCGCGATCGTCGAGAAGTAAGTCACCCAGATTTGCCGTGATCTGCGCCCCTGGTTCCCGCGTCTAAACAACCCGGGGCAGGGGCGCAGTTCGTTTGACCCAGCGGTCCCCACTGCGTGCCGAGGATCGCAATGAGAGGACTTGAAGCACCCCATGGCGAAGATCCTGAAGTTCGACGAGGACGCCCGTCGCGCCCTTGAGCGCGGCGTGAACAAGCTTGCCGACACGGTGAAGGTGACGATCGGTCCGAAGGGCCGCAACGTCGTCATCGACAAGAAGTTCGGTGCCCCCACCATCACCAACGACGGTGTCACCATCGCCCGTGAGGTCGAGGTCGACGACCCGTACGAGAACCTGGGCGCCCAGCTCGTCAAGGAGGTGGCGACCAAGACCAACGACATCGCGGGTGACGGCACCACCACCGCCACCGTGCTGGCCCAGGCGCTGGTCCGCGAGGGCCTGCGCAACGTCGCCGCGGGCGCTTCCCCGGCCGCCCTGAAGAAGGGCATCGACGCCGCCGTGCAGGCCGTGTCCGAGGAGCTCCTCGCGACCGCCCGCCCGATCGACGACAAGGCCGACATCGCCGCCGTCGCCGGCCTGTCCGCGCAGGACAAGCAGGTCGGCGAGCTCATCGCCGAGGCGATGGACAAGGTCGGCAAGGACGGTGTGATCACCGTCGAGGAGTCCAACACCTTCGGTCTGGAGCTGGACTTCACCGAGGGCATGGCCTTCGACAAGGGCTACCTCTCGCCGTACATGGTCACCGACCAGGAGCGTATGGAGGCCGTCCTCGAGGACCCGTACATCCTGATCCACCAGGGCAAGATCGCCTCGATCCAGGACCTGCTGCCGCTGCTGGAGAAGGTCATCCAGGCGGGTGGCTCCAAGCCGCTGCTGATCATCGCCGAGGACGTCGAGGGCGAGGCCCTGTCGACCCTGGTCGTCAACAAGATCCGTGGCACCTTCAACGCGGTGGCCGTCAAGGCCCCCGGCTTCGGTGACCGCCGCAAGGCGATGCTCGGCGACATGGCCACCCTCACCGGTGCCACCGTCATCGCCGAGGAGGTCGGCCTCAAGCTCGACCAGGCCGGTCTGGACGTGCTGGGCTCCGCCCGCCGCGTGACCGTCACCAAGGACGACACCACCATCGTCGACGGCGGCGGCAACGCCGAGGACGTCGCCGGTCGCGTCGCCCAGATCAAGGGCGAGATCGAGACCACCGACTCCGACTGGGACCGCGAGAAGCTCCAGGAGCGCCTCGCCAAGCTCGCCGGTGGCGTCTGCGTCATCCGCGTGGGTGCGGCCACCGAGGTCGAGCTCAAGGAGAAGAAGCACCGTCTGGAGGACGCCATCTCCGCGACCCGCGCCGCGGTCGAGGAGGGCATCGTCTCCGGTGGTGGCTCCGCCCTGGTGCACGCCGCCAAGGTGCTGGAGGGCAACCTCGGCAAGGAGGGCGACGAGGCCACCGGCGTCGCCGTCGTCCGCCGCGCGGTCGTCGAGCCGCTGCGCTGGATCGCGGAGAACGCCGGCCTCGAGGGCTACGTCATCACCGCGAAGGTCGCCGAGCAGGACAAGGGCCAGGGCTTCAACGCCGCCACCGGCGAGTACGGCGACCTGGTCAAGGCCGGCGTCATCGACCCGGTCAAGGTCACCCGCTCCGCCCTGGAGAACGCCGCGTCGATCGCCTCCCTGCTGCTCACGACCGAGACCCTGGTCGTCGAGAAGCCGGCCGAGGAGGAGTCGGCCGAGGCCGGTCACGGTCACGGGCACGCGCACTGACGCATAGCCGCGCAGCCGGCTGAGCGCCGGCGGTAGCCGGTGGAAGGCTCCTGTTCCCGCTCGTGAGCGGTGGGAACGGGAGCCTTCTCGCGTGCTGCCGGGAGCCGCGCGGCCGGCACGCCCCGGTCAGAGCGCGCCGAGCTGCCGCATCAGGCCCAGGACGTCGTAGTGCCACCAGCCTTCCTGGATCATTCCGTCGTGGAACCGGAAGGTCGTGGTGCCGGTCATGGTGCACTTCCGGCCGGTCGGCTGGACGTCCATGAACGGGCCCTTGTGCGTCCCGTACCAGGTCCACCGGGTCACGACGTCGTCGCCCTGGGCGATCTGGGATTCCAGGTCGAACGTGAAGTCGAAGGCGGCGCGCCATCCGGTGATGTCGCGCTGCAGCGCGTCGGACCCGATCACGGTCTCGTCCTCTTTGATGACGTCGTGGTCCCGGTAGTCGGACGCGAACACCTCGTCGACGGCGCCGAGGTTGCCCCCGGCGGCGATCTCGTGGAAGAACCGGCGGGCGGTTGCGGTGTTCAACTGCTCGTCCCGGACGACGTCGAGATCGGTGAAGGACGGCATCCCGTCGCAGAGCGCCACCATCTCCTGGAAGATCCGGTCGGTCTCCGGGAGGTGGGAGTTCTTCACCGCCTCTTCGTGCGAGGGGAATTCGACGATCTCGACGTAGTGGGAGGCGTCGGACCGGTCCTTGCCGACGACGCTGTGGGTGGCGGTCCGCCTGCCCTTGGTCTGCTCGACCCACTTGTCCATGAGTTCGTTCATGCCGTCGGGCCGCTCGGTCCGGTAATCGATTATCTGTACGAATTTCATGGCGCCTCCCGGGGTGGGTGGGACGCGTCCATTTTAGTGAGGAATGCCCAGTATCGTGCGGTCAGGCCGAACGGTCCCGGGCCGCCGGGTGCACCGGGTCCGCGAACGGCCGGCCGGCCGCGAACCGCGCCACCTCGTCCAGCGCCCGATCGGCCAGGCGGTGCAGTTCGCCGCCCAGGGAACCGGCGATGTGCGGGGTGAGCAGGACGTTCGGCAGGTCGTACAACGGGGAGTCGGGCGGCGGGAGTTCGGGGTCGGTGACGTCCAGGACCGCGTGCAGCCGGCCGGTCGCCAGCTCGGCGAGCAGGGCCGCTTCGTCGACGAGGGAGCCGCGGGCGGTGTTGATCAGGGTGGCGCCGTCCGGCATCAGCGCCAGCTCGCGGGCGCCGAGCAGGTGTCGGGTTGCGGGCAGCTCCGGGGCGTGCACGGTGACGATGGAGCTGTCGGCGCAGAGCGTGTCGAGGGGGACCGGCGCCACCCCCAGCCGGGCGGCCTCGGCGGCGTCGACGTACGGGTCGTACAGCAGGACGCGCAGGTCGAACGGGCGCAGCAGCTCGATGAGGCGGCGGCCGATGCGGGAGGCGCCGACGACGCCGACGGTGCGGTGGTAGTTGCCGTCGCCGGACAGCTCGTGCTGCCAGTCGTGCGGGGCGCGCAGGGCGCGGTAGCGGTGGGCGGCGTGCAGCACCCGCTTGTTGGCGAAGAGGATCGCGGCGAGGGTGAACTCGGCGACCGGCAGCGCGTTGACGGCGGCCGCCGAGGCGACGGCGATACCGCGCTGCCAGCACGCGTCGGTGATGTGGTGCTTGACCGAACCGGCGGCGTGCACGACGGCCCGCAGCCGCGGTGCGGCGGCCAGCACGCGCTCGGTCAGGGGCGGCGCCCCCCAGCAGGTGAGCAGCAGCTCGGCGTCGGCGAGGGCGGCGGCGACGGCGGGCGAGGGGTCGGCCAACTCGTGGGCGACGAGGCGGGAGTCGGTCTGGGCGAGGGCCGCGAGGCGGGCGTGGTGGCGGGCGTCGAGGAGCCGCTCGGCGATACCGGGGCCCATCGACAGCAGCACGTTCGGGCGCCTCGCCGTGCGCTCGGCCGTCCCGGCGGGGGGTGGCGTGGTCATGTGTTCTCCTTCGTGCTCCCTTGACGCCCGGTCGGCCGTACCCGAAGGATGCCCCGGCGGCCGGCCGTCATCCTCCGTCAGAGGGGAACCCATGTCTGCGCGTCACCCCCGCTCCCTCCCCTTCCCGCTGCCGCCCGAGGACCGTCGCCGCAGCCCGTACACCGGCTGGACCCGCGTCCACTGGGAGGCGGTGGCCGACGGCCTGCTGTGCGCCACCCGCCCCTACGCCTCCCCGGGCCTCGGCCTGATCGCCCTCCCCGGCGGCCGCCCCAGTTCCTCCGGCCCCCGCTCGGACGGCCTCGAAGGCTTCGCCCGTACCTTCCTGCTCGCCGCGTTCACCGTCGCCGGCAGCGGCGGCCGCGATCCGCACGCCCACCTCGCCCGTTACGCCGAAGGCCTGGCCGCCGGCACCCGGAACCCCACCGGCGACCGGGAGTCGACATCCGCCGACCCCGACTCCTGGCCCCGTATCGACGCCGTCCGCCAGGCCCGGGTCGAGGCGGCCTCCCTCGCGCTCGGCCTGCGCGTGACCCGCCCGTGGCTGTGGGACACCCTCGACGACGCGGTCCGCGCCCGCGTCGTCGACTGGCTGCTGCCCGCCCTCGGCCCGTCCCCGGTCGACAACAACTGGTGGCTCTTCGGCCTCACCGTCGGGGGCTTCCTGTGCGACGCGGGCATCGAGACCGTACGCGCCCGGGCCGCCGTCGACCGCGCACTGGCCCGCATCGAGGACTGGTACCGCGGCGACGGCTGGTACTCCGACGGCGACAACCGCGCCTTTGACCACTACAACGCCTGGGCGCTGCACTTCTACCCCGTCCTGCACGCCCACCTCGGCGCCGACCGCACGCTCCTGGCCGCCTACGGCGACCGCCTGCGCGCCCAACTGGACGACTACACCCGCCTCTTCGACACCAACGGCGCGCCGCTGCCCTTCGGCCGCTCGCTCACCTACCGCTTCGCCGCCACCGCCGCCCCCTGGCTGGGCGCCCTCACCGGCCACACCCCGCTTGCCCCGGGCGCCGTCCGCCGCCTCGCCTCCGGGGCCCTGCGCCACTTCCTGGACCGCGGTGCCGTCGGCGCCGACGGCCTGCTGCCGCTCGGGTGGTACGGGCCCTACGCGCCGATGCTCCAGAGGTACTCGGGCCCGGGCTCGCCCTACTGGGCGACCAAGGGCTTCCTCGGCCTGCTGCTCCCCCCGGACCACCCCGCCTGGACCGCTCGGGAGGCCCCGCTGCCCGCCGAAGCGGTGGACACCGTCAGGCCGTTGGGCGGTACGGGCCTGCTGCTGCACTCGACCGCGTCCGACGGCCTGGTCCGCGTCCACAACCACGGCAGCAACGCAACGCCCGGCGCCCCCGACCCGTACTACGCCCGCTTCGCCTACTCCACCCGCACCGGCCCCACCAGCGACGAAGCCGCCCTGCCGGACAACCACTTCGCCCTGCTCATCGACGGCCGCCCCACCACGCGGGGCCCGGCCGCACCGTGCGGCCACGGCCCCGACTGGACCGCGTCCACCCACACCCCGCGCCACGCCGACGGCACCGAGCCGGCCGGCATCCGGGTGCTGTCCGCCACCGTCGCCCACGGCCGCGCCGAACTCCGCGCCCACCTGGTCACCGGCGCCGCCCCCGGCACGCCCGTACGCCAGACGGGCTGGGCCGCCACCCCCGGCGGCCCGACCGCCCAACTCCACCCCGTGCACGGCTACGACACCCCGCGCGCCCGCCCCACCCCTACGGGCAGCACCCTCTTCGGCCCCCGTACCGAAACCGCCGTCCTGGAGGGCACCGTCGGCCCGGACGCCGAGGGGACGCTCTTCGTCGCCCTGGCCTCCCTCACCGGGGACCCGGCGCCCGCCCCCGTCCACACCCTGGCCACCACACGCCTCACCCGCCACGGCGGCCGTCACGCCCGCCACGTCCTCCACCTCACGTGGCACGACGACGGCACCACCAGCCACCTGGTCCTGCCCCCGCCCGCCGAAGGGCGCGCACCGGACCGGGCGGCGCGGCGGCGTCCTGGCTAACGGGGCCCGTACTTGCGCCCGGTGCGGGACGCGACCCCGCCCAGCACCGCGCGGGGCACCAGCTTCAGCGCCCCGGTCAGCGCCTTGTACCGCGGGTCGGGGATGGACAGCGACTTGCCCCGCATCAGGTCCTTCATCGCCGCGTCCACCAGCTTGTCCGCGTCCAGCCACATCCATCCGGGGATGTTGTCCGTGCCCATCCCCGCCCGCTGGTGGAACTCGGTGCGTACGAAGCCCGGGCACAGCGCCATCAGCCGCACCCCGCTGCCCGACAGGTCCCGCGCCGCGCCCTGGGTGAACTGCACGACCCACGCCTTGCTCGCGCCGTAGGTGCCGCGCGGCACGAACGCCGCCACCGACGCCACATTGACCACCGCGCCACGGCGCCGCTCCCGCATGCCGCGCACCGCGGTCGTGGTCAGCCGCAGCACCGCCTCGCAGTGCACCTTCAGCATCGTCAGTTCGTCGGCCAGCGGCACTTCGAGATACTCGCCCTTGTTGCCGAAGCCGGCGTTGTTCACCAGCAGATCGACCGGGTGCCTGGTGTCCGACAGGCGCGCCTCGACCGCGGCGATGCCGTCCTCGGTGGACAGGTCGGCGCTCAGCGCCTCCGCCTCGATGCCGTGCCGGTCGTGCAACTCGGTGGCCTGCTCGTGCAGTCGCTTCTCGTCGCGCGCCACCAGCACCACGCTGTGGCCGTCGCCGGCGAGCCGCCGGGCGAACGCCGCCCCGATGCCCGCCGTCGCTCCCGTGATCAATGCAGTCGTCATCGGGTCTCCTTCGTGGATATCCCCGGCTTCAGCCGGGGGAGGGGGTACCTCCCGCTTGCGGGGGAGAAACGAAGCTCCCGCGTGAGCGGGGCAGGGAAAGCCGATTCGCCGTCAGGGCGGATCGGCGCCCACCCGGGGACGAGGTGAGGCAGCCCCCAAAGGTCGGCGGCTCTCAATGTCAGTCCTCCCAGGTAGGTTCAGGGGTATGACGGCAGAAGCGATCACGGAGGCGACCGGGCATGCCCGGTACACCTTCCGTGTGCGTCTGTCGATGTCGGCCCGGCGTCAGCTTGAGGCCGAGTGGGACCGCTTGCGCTGGGTCTGGAATGAGTGCGTCGCCAAGTCCAAGGCCGTACACGTGTACAACCGGGAGACCGGCGAGAAAGCGACGCGTGGTCCGGTGCAGCTTGCGGCGATGCTAACCGAGGCTCGCAAGCGGACGCCGTGGCTGGCTGCGGGCGCGTGCGTGCCGCAGCAGCAGTTGATACGCGACTTCGGCAAGTCCCGCGCCAAGGCACTCAAGGACATCAAGAACCGACTGCCGATGCGGCAGCGGGCCGGGATGCCGAAGTACAAGAAGAAGCGCGAAGCACTGCCGACCCTCGAATACACCAAGCGCGGGTTCCGGTTGAGGGACGGCCGTCTTCACCTGGCGGGCGGGATCGTCGTACGCCCGGTGTGGTCGCGGGACCTTCCCCAGGCGCCGTCCAGCGTGCGCGTGTACCGCGATGCTGTGGGGCACTGGTGGGCGTCGTTCGTCGTGGCCACCATGACCGAACAGCTTCCCGAAACGGGGCGCGTGATCGGAATCGACTGGGGCGTCAAGGAGACCGCGACCACCACCAGCGACGACCACGACCTTCCGCACGCCCAGCACGGGAAGACCGCCGCGCAGAGACTCGCGCGCTATCAGCGGAAGATGGCCCGGCGCCGCCCGGCGAAGGGCCACGCCGGTTCGAGGGGCTACCGCGAGGCGAAGCGGCAGACAGCCAAGCTGTACAAGAAGATCGCGAACCAGCGGCAGGACACCGGCCGCAAGTGGGCCAAGCGCGTCGTGCGGGACCACGACGCCATCGCGGTCGAGGATTTCCGCCCGAAGTTCCTCGCCAGGACATCGATGGCTCGCAAGGCCGCAGACGCTGCCATCAGCGCCGCCAAGAAGGTCCTGGTCGAGATGGGCCGCAAGCACGGCCGGACCGTGCACCTGGTACACCCCGCGCACACCACCATGGACTGCGCACAGTGCGGAGCGAGAACCAAGCACGCACTACCTCTTTCCGAGAGAACGTATGCCTGCACCGCGTGCGGAGCCGTCTCCCCCAGAGACAAGAACTCCGCCCGCGTGATGCTCGTCCGGGCTGGTCTCGTACCCGGCTAGTGCTGATCGTGTAAGACCTGCTGGTCCGCCGGACCGCAGGCGACGTGAGCTAGGAATCCCCCTCGTTCACGAGGGGGAGGAGTCAAACCGGCACGCTATCCGCCCGGACGGCGGCACCCGAGACCCAGGGCGTGTCCGCGCCGACCCCCGCCGACGCCCCGCCGGCCCGGCCGCACCGCGCACCGCCGGCGCCGGACCGCCGGCGTCGCGACCGGGCGGACCGGCCCCCGCCGGCCGCCCGGTCAACCGCCCTGCCGCGCCAGATACTTCGCCACCACCTCCCGCGCCACCTCCGGAAGCGCCTCCCCGGCCTCCAGCAGCCGCGGCAGCAGCTCCCGCCGGGTCGTCAGTGCCCGGAACATCAGCTCGATCGTCACCTCGTGATCGGGGCGGTACACCCGCTCGACGCGGTCCCCGGCGCGGATCTCGCCCGGCTCGATCACCCGGAGGTAGGCACCGGGCACCGCGGCCCGGGTGAACCGCTTCATCCAGCCGCGCTCGCCGAGCCACCCCTGGAACGTGCGGCAGGGGATCCGCGGGCAGCTCACCTCCAGCAGCACCCGCGGGCCGATGCGCCAGCGCTCGCCGATACGGGCGCCGGTGACATCGACGCCCGAGGTGGTGAGGTTCTCGCCGAAGGAGCCGTTGGTCAGCTCGCGGCCCAGCTCCCGCTGCCAGAGGTCCAGGTCCTCGCGGGCATAGGCGTACACGGCCTGGTCGTCGCCGCCGTGATCGCGCAGGTTGACCACCGCGTCGCCGGCCAGCCCGCTGCCCCCGACGCCCGCGGGGCCGG
This sequence comes from Streptomyces sp. NPDC033270, assembly GCF_055576575.1. Classification (NCBI taxonomy): domain Bacteria; kingdom Bacillati; phylum Actinomycetota; class Actinomycetes; order Kitasatosporales; family Streptomycetaceae; genus Streptomyces; species Streptomyces sp. NPDC033270. The sequence continues at coordinate 196,070 of NZ_JBVIRA010000012.1, read as the reverse complement.
GGGCGCCGACCGCCACCGGGCCCTCCACGGGCCGCTTGTCGATACCCGTGCCGCCCTCGGCGTCGGTGTACTCGGACGGCCGGGGCCGCCCCACATTGACGGTCAGCAGCTTCATACGGTCCTCCGCCGTTGCCGTGCCATGGATCGCGGAGCGCCCGGCCGGCGTCTCCGCCCCTGATCAAAGACCGCCTCGGCCGGGCAGGACAGACCATAGGGGCGCGTCCTGGCCACTCCGCCCAAAAGCGGCATCCTGATTTTCCCCGATCCACCCAAGACTCGCTTATGCTCGAAGCGTGATCGAGGCCCGTCATCTCCGTGTGCTGCGCGCCGTCGCGCGGACCGGCTCGTTCTCCGCCGCCGCGCGCGAGCTGGGCTGCACCCAGCCGGCCGTCAGCCAGCAGATGAAGGCGCTGGAGCAGTCCGCCGGCACCCCGCTGCTGGTCCGCGCGGGCCGCGAGATGCGGCTGACGCAGGCGGGCGCGGCGCTCGTACGGCACGCCGTCGGCATCCTGGCCGGGCTCACCGCCGCCGAGGAGGAGGTCGCGGCCATCGCGGGCTTGCGGGCGGGGCGGGTGCGGCTGGTGTCGTTCCCGTCGGGCAGCTCGACGCTGGTGCCCACCGCCCTGGCGAAGATGCGCGCCGCCCACCCGGGCACCCGGGTCTCGCTGGACGAGGCCGAGCCGCCGCGCTCGATCGAGATGCTGCGCAACGGGGACTGCGAGATCGCGCTGGCCTTCCGCTACCCGGAAGTGCGCGGCGCGGACCCGGAGGCCGCGGCGGAGTGGGACGACCTGGTGGTCCGGCCGATCCTGGTGGACCGGCTGATCGGGCTGGTGCCGGACGGCCACCGGCTGGCGAAGGCCGGCACCGCGGGGTTCGCGGAGCTGGCGGACGAGCCGTGGATCGCGGGCTGCCCGCGCTGCCGCAGGCACCTCGTCGAGGTCTGTGAGAGTGCGGGCTTCACCCCGCGCATCGACTTCGCCACGGATGACTATCCGGCCGTGATCGGCCTGGTGGGTGCGGGGCTGGGGGTCGCCGCGCTGCCGGAGCTCACGCTGGAGTCGGTGCGCCCCAAGGGGGCCACGGCGATACGGATGGAGCCGGCCGTGCACCGCGAGATCGTCGCGCTCACGCTGCCGGATCTGGCCCATGTCCCCGCCGTCGCGGCGACGCTCGATCAGCTGGCGGACGCGGCGGGCCGGAGCGGTCACGCGCGCTGAGGGGTCACGGGGTGCGCCGAGTGGCGGCGAGAGCAGCCCGCACCTCTGCTCCCCGCAGTCGAAGCTGCGAAGGAACGTTTCTTCAGGGAGTGGTCGCGCTCCCTGGGTCAGGCGCCTGAGGTGCCCGAGTTGCCGGTCATGGAGGTCGCGGGGATCAGCCGGTGGCGGGCCCGGCCCATGAGCTCCTCGCGTTCGTCCTCCGTCAGGCCGCCCCAGACCCCGTAGGGCTCGCGGACGGCCAGTGCGTGCGCCGCGCACTCGGCTCGCACCGGACAGCGCATGCAGACCTCCTTCGCCGATGTCTCACGCGCGCTACGGGCCGCTCCGCGCTCACCCTCGGGGTGGAAGAACAGGGAGCTGTCCACGCCACGGCAGGCGGCCAGCAGCTGCCAGTCCCAGAGGTCTGCGTTCGGGCCCGGGAGGCGGGAGAAATCTGCCATTGCTTGTCCCCTCGAAGCGATGCTGATTCGGGCTCGGTGCTCAAGACCGTACATCTACTATCGAAGTAGATGTAAATATGACTCATTGCGAATCTAGTCGCAGTCAACGCGAAAATGGAAGAAAGAGAGCCAAATAGGGCATAGGGTGCACGCGCGGATGCGGGCCGCCCGACGAGTCGTCTGCGTATCCGGCTCCTCACGGAGCGTGCTGAACTCGGTCACCGAAGCCGTAACTCTTTCGAGTGACCGTCGTTGAGTGTGCGGAGGCGATTGGCAGAGGTAGCCCTAGGGCACATGTCCGAGGCGGCCGTCAATCGCACAGGTGACGATATGTACCAGCCTGGAGGCTCAAGGTGACGCGCATCAGCTGCGGAGGGCGGTCATGACTTCCGTCCTCGTCTGCGACGACTCCCCGCTTGCCCGAGAGGCGCTCCGTCGGGCGGTTGCGACCGTACCCGGCGTCGAGCGTGTGACGACCGCGGCCAACGGCGAGGAAGTCCTCCGCCGCTGGGGTGCCGATCGTTCGGACTTGATTCTGATGGACGTGCGGATGCCCGGTCTCGGCGGTGTCGAGACCGTGCGCCGGCTGCTGTCCGCCGACCCCGGCGCCCGGATCATCATGCTCACGGTGGCCGAGGATCTCGACGGTGTCGCGCTCGCGGTCGCCGCCGGCGCCCGCGGCTATCTGCACAAGGACGCCTCGCGCGCCGAGCTGCGGGCGACGGTGACCCAGGCGCTGGCCGACCCGACGTGGCGGCTCGCCCCGCGCCGGCTGCGGTCCGCCGAGATGGGTGCCGCCCCGACGCTCACCGCCCGCGAGATCCAGGTGCTGGAGGGCATGAGCCACGGCCGCTCGAACGCCGAGATCGGCCGGGAGCTGTTCCTGTCGGAGGACACGGTCAAGACCCACGCCCGGCGCCTGTTCAAGAAACTCGGCGCCTCCGACCGGGCGCACGCGGTCGCGCTCGGCTTCCGCTGGGGACTGGTCCGCTGACCTGCTGTGCACACGGGGTTACGGCGCCCGCCCGCGGAAGCGGGTAGCGAACGTCGTAACCCCGCCGCGTCGACGCCCGGCGCCGAAACCTCACGGGATGCCGCATCCTTGGAGGTGTGACTCCTCCCCGGCGGAGGCCGGGGCTTCTCACTCGGCCAGAAGAGACCTCATGACGGACAAGGCCTGCCCGGCGCCGTACGGCACGCAGACAAGCTACCGGCGAGGGCTCGCGGTCGGTATGGGTACAACCCGAACGGGGGAGGCGTGGAACGTGGGCGCTAGCGCGACGGCTCGTAACGGTTCGGGGCACAACGACGGGGGCAGTGCCGCAGATCGTTCGGCACCAAGGCACCATGGACCGATGCGCGATGACGGGAAGCAGGAGATCGGCGATCTCGTCGCACGCGCAGTCGAGGGCGACCAGCGGGCCACCCACGACCTCCTGGCCCATGTGCACCCGCTCGCCCTGCGCTACTGCCGCACCCGTCTGTCGAGGCTGCCGGGTGACGCCCGGCACTTCGTCGAGGACCTGGCGCAGGAGGTGTGCGTCGCGGTGCTCTGCGCGCTGCCGCGCTACCGCGACACCGGCAAGCCCTTCGAGGCGTTCGTCTTCGCCATCGCCGGGCACAAGGTCGCCGATCTGCAGCGGGCCGCGATGCGGCACGGCAGCACGGCCGTGCCGTCCGACGAGATGCCCGAGCAGCCCGACGACTCCCTCGGCCCCGAGGAGCGGGCGCTGCTGAGCAGCGACGCCGAGTGGGCCAAGAAGCTGCTGGCGAACCTCCCGGAGAACCAGCGCGAGCTGGTCCTGCTGCGGGTCGCCGTCGGGCTGACGGCCGAGGAGACCGGCCAGATGCTGGGGATGTCGCCCGGTGCGGTGCGGGTCGCCCAGCACCGCGCGCTGAGCAGGCTGCGGGCGCTCGCCGAGCAGTAGGCGCGGGCCCGAAGGGGCGGCGTGAAGTCGCCGTAGAAATGCACAAGTGACGAGGCCCTCATCGCTCGTGGATTGGGACACTTCTCTAGGCCGTTAGCATGGGAGTCCGCGCTGAGGCAAGAGCATTGGGGAAGGTGTCATGAGTGACAACGTCGACGGTATGCCCGCCAAATTCGCCATGCTCGGGCTGACGTACGACGACGTGCTGCTGCTGCCCGGCGCGTCGGAGGTGCTGCCGAACGCGGTGAGCACCGCGTCCCGGGTTTCGCGCAACGTCACGGTGAACATCCCGCTGCTGTCCGCGGCGATGGACAAGGTCACCGAGGCGCGCATGGCCATCGCCATGGCGCGGCAGGGCGGCGCGGGCGTGCTCCACCGCAATCTGTCCATCGAGGACCAGGCCAACCAGGTCGACCTGGTCAAGCGCTCCGAGTCCGGCATGGTCACCGACCCGATCACGGTCCGCCCGGACGCCGACCTCGCCGAGGCCGACGCGCTGTGCGCCAAGTTCCGGATCAGCGGTGTGCCGGTCACCGACGCCGCGGGCAAGCTGCTGGGCATCGTCACCAACCGCGACATGGCCTTCGAGATGGACCGCCGCCGGCAGGTCCGCGAGGTCATGACGCCGATGCCGCTGGTCACCGGCAAGGTCGGCATCTCCGGCGAGGACGCCATCGAGCTGCTGCGCCGCCACAAGATCGAGAAGCTGCCGCTGGTCGACGACAACGGTGTGCTCAAGGGCCTGATCACGGTCAAGGACTTCGTCAAGGCGGAGAAGTACCCGAACGCCGCCAAGGACGCCGAGGGCCGGCTGGTCGTCGGTGCCGCGGTGGGCGTCGGCGACGCGGCGTACGACCGGGCGCAGGCGCTGGTCGAGGCCGGCGCGGACTTCCTCGTCGTGGACAGCGCGCACGGCCACAGCCGCGGCATCCTCGACATGATCGCCAAGGTCAAGTCCAACATCAGCGTCGATGTCGTCGGCGGCAACGTCGCCACCCGGGACGGCGCCCAGGCGCTGATCGACGCGGGCGCGGACGGGGTGAAGGTCGGCGTCGGACCGGGCTCGATCTGCACCACCCGGGTCGTCGCCGGCATCGGCGTCCCGCAGGTCACCGCGATCTACGAGGCCGCGCAGGCGTGTCACGCGGCCGGGGTCCCGCTCATCGGTGACGGCGGTCTGCAGTACAGCGGCGACATCGCCAAGGCCATCGCGGCCGGCGCGGACACCGTCATGCTGGGCTCGCTGCTGGCCGGCTGCGAGGAGTCGCCCGGCGAGATGGTCTTCATCAACGGCAAGCAGTTCAAGTCCTACCGCGGCATGGGCTCGCTGGGCGCGATGCAGTCCCGCGGCCAGGGCAAGTCCTTCTCCAAGGACCGCTACTTCCAGGACAACGTGCTCTCCGAGGACAAGCTGGTCCCCGAGGGCATCGAGGGCCAGGTGCCCTACCGCGGCCCGCTCGCCTCGGTCGCGCACCAGCTCATCGGCGGTCTGCGCGCCTCCATGGGCTACGTCGGCTCCGCCGACATCCCCGAGCTCAAGGAGAAGGGCCGCTTCGTGCGGATCACCACCGCGGGCCTCAAGGAGAGCCACCCGCACGACGTCCAGATGATCACCGAGGCGCCGAACTACGCACGGCGCTAGCCGCCGACCCTCGGGCCCCGCTCCGCTGGAGAGGGCCCGGCACGGCCTACCGTGGAGCCCGCGGCCGGACCCCGGCCGCGGGCTTCGGCGCGTCGGGGATACTGGAACGGCAGACAAAGAGGGAAAGGCCACACACGTGACTGAGATCGAGATCGGGCGCGGCAAGCGCGGCCGCCGGGCATACGCATTCGACGACATCGCCGTCGTACCCAGTCGCCGCACCCGCGACCCGAAGGAGGTCTCGATCGCCTGGCAGATCGACGCCTACCGCTTCGAGCTGCCGTTCCTGGCCGCTCCCATGGACTCGGTGGTCTCCCCGCAGACCGCCATCCGCATCGGTGAGCTGGGCGGCCTGGGCGTCCTCAACCTGGAAGGGCTGTGGACCCGCTACGAGGACCCGGAGCCGCTGCTCGCCGAGATCGCGGAGCTGGACGGCGTCGCGGCCACCAAGCGGCTGCAGGAGATCTACGCCGCGCCGATCAAGGAAGAGCTGATCGGCCAGCGGATCAAGGAGGTGCGCGACGCGGGCGTCGTCACCGCCGCGGCGCTCTCCCCGCAGCGCACGGCGCAGTTCTCCAAGGCCGTCGTGGACGCCGGTGTCGACATCTTCGTGATCCGTGGGACGACGGTCTCCGCCGAGCACGTGTCGTCGGCCGCCGAGCCGCTGAACCTCAAGCAGTTCATCTACGAGCTGGACGTCCCGGTGATCGTGGGCGGGTGCGCCACGTACACCGCCGCGCTGCACCTGATGCGGACCGGTGCCGCCGGTGTGCTGGTGGGCTTCGGCGGCGGCGCCGCGCACACCACGCGCAACGTCCTGGGCATCCAGGTCCCGATGGCGACCGCCGTCGCCGACGTCGCCGCCGCCCGCCGCGACTACATGGACGAGTCCGGCGGCCGGTACGTCCATGTCATCGCCGACGGCGGTGTGGGCTGGTCCGGTGACCTTCCCAAGGCGATCGCCTGCGGCGCCGACGCGGTGATGATGGGCTCCCCGCTGGCCCGTGCGACGGACGCGCCCGGCCGCGGCCACCACTGGGGCATGGAGGCGGTCCACGAGGACGTGCCGCGCGGCAAGCGGATGGACCTCGGTGTGGTCGGCACGACGGAGGAGGTGCTGCTCGGGCCGTCCACGACGCCCGACGGCTCGATGAACTTCTTCGGTGCGCTGCGCCGGGCGATGGCCACGACCGGGTACTCGGAGCTGAAGGAGTTCCAGCGGGTCGAGGTCACCGTCGCGCCGCGGCGGTAGTCCCCCCGTTCCCCCGCCTCGCAGAGCCCGGTCGCACCACGGTGCGGCCGGGCTTTCGCCTGTGCGGCACGGCGCGCGTCACAGCCGGTGGGCCGCGCCCGTGGGGGTGGCGCCCCGGGTATCCAGCAGGAGCTGGGCCTTCACCGACAGGCCCTGGAGGTCGTAGGTGCGGTGGGGCTGCAGCAGCACCGTCAGATCCGCGGCCGCGGCGGACTCGTAGAGCGAGTCGGCGCGGGGGACGGGGCGGTCCAGGACGGTCCAGCGGGGGACGTAGGGGTCGTGGTAGGTGATGTGCGCGCCGAGTTCCATCAGGCGGGAGGCGATCTCCCAGGCCGGGGAGCCCGCCTGGTCGCCGACGTCGGGTTTGTAGGTGACGCCGAGGAGCAGGATGCGGGCCCCGCGCGCGGACTTGCCGTGCTCGTTCAGCAGGGTGGCGCAGCGCTGGATGACATAGCGGGGCATGCGGCCGTTGACCTCCTGGGCGAGTTCGACCATGCGGAGCGGGTAGCCCAGTGAACGGCCTTTGTAGGAGAGGTAGTTGGGGTCCACCGCGGCGGCGTGGCCGCCGACGCCGGGGCCGGGGCGGAAGGACTGGAAGCCGAACGGCTTGGTCTCGGCGCAGCGGATGACGTCCCAGAGGTCGACGCCGATGTCATGGCAGAAGACCGCCATCTCGTTCATCAGGGCGATGTTGACGTGCCGGTAGTTGGTCTCCAGCAGCTTGGCGGTCTCGGCCTCGCGGGGGCCCCGGGCGCGGACGACCTTGTCGGTGAGGCGGCCGTAGAACGCCGCGGCGGCCTCCGTGCAGGCGGGGGTGAGGCCGCCGATGACCTTGGGCGTGTTGGCGTAGCGGTGGGTGCGGTTGCCGGGGTCGTGGCGGCCCGGGGAGCAGGCGAGGTGGAAGTCGCGTCCGGCGACGAGGCCCGAGCCCGCTTCGAGCAGGGGGCGCAGGAATTCCTCCGTGGCGCCCGGGTAGGCGCTGGATTCGAGGATCACCGTGGTGTGCGGGCGCAGTTGTGCGGCCAGGGTGCGGGCGGCGTCGGCGATGGCGGTGAGGTCCAGGGCGCGGTCCTCGCCCAGTGGCGTGGGCGCGCAGATGACGGCGGTACGGACCCGGCCGAGGGTGGTGGGGTCGGTCGTGGTGCGAAAGCCGGCCGAGAGCAGCCGGCGCAGTTCGGCGGCGGACAGCGGCCCGTCGGCGCCGGTGAGGGCGGCGGCGTGCGGGTCGGGGTCGTAGCCGAGGGTGCCGATGCCGGCGGCGGTGGCCGCCTGGGCGAGGGGGAGGCCGAGGTGACCGAGTCCGATGACGGCGAGATCTGCGGGCATGCTGCGGCCTTCCTTTCCGAGCGACTGCGGGTGGCGTATTCGGATGAGGATGCGGAAAGCGCATGACGGAGATGGATGGTGCATAAGTAGACTAAGCGGATATTTGGCCCAGAATAGGGATTGGTGGATCAAGGTGGCCGGGTGTTGCCACCGTGAGCGGAGGGTGGCTCGCGGCACGTAGCGCGGACAGAATCGACGGACGGGGGCGTGCCCCCGACCACAGTGGCCCCACGGCAACGGGAGGCAGCGGTGAAGACAGCGACACTGGGACCGGCGCAGCGGGCCGAGGCGCTCGCCCGAATGGCGGAGCGGGAGCTGGACATCCTCGTGGTCGGCGGCGGAGTCGTCGGGGCCGGGACCGCTCTGGACGCGGCGACGCGCGGTCTGTCCACCGGGCTGGTGGAGGCGCGCGACTGGGCCTCGGGTACGTCCAGCCGGTCGAGCAAGCTCATCCACGGCGGTCTGCGGTACCTGGAGATGCTGGACTTCGCGCTGGTGCGGGAGGCGCTGAAGGAGCGGGGGCTGCTGCTGGAGCGGCTGGCGCCGCATCTGGTCAAACCGGTGCCGTTCCTCTACCCGTTGCAGCACAAGGGCTGGGAGCGGTGGTACGCGGGATCGGGCGTGGCGCTGTACGACGGGATGTCGGTGTCGTCGGGACACGGCCGGGGGCTGCCCGTCCACCGCCATCTGTCGCACAAGCGGGCGCTGCGGGTGGCGCCCTGTCTGAAGAAGGACGCGCTGGTCGGCGCGCTTCAGTACTACGACGCGCAGATGGACGACGCGCGGTATGTGGCCACGATCGTGCGGACCGCGGCCGCCTATGGCGCGCAGGTCGCCAACCGGGCGCGGGTGGTGGGCTTTCTGCGCGAGGGCGAGCGGGTGGTCGGCGCGCGGGTGCAGGACGTCGAGGGGGGCGGCGACTACGCGATCCGGGCGCGGCAGATCGTCAATGCCACCGGGGTGTGGACGGACGACACCCAGGCGCTGATCGGTGAGCGCGGGCAGTTCCACGTACGGGCGTCGAAGGGGATCCACCTGGTGGTCCCCAAGGACCGGATCCACTCGACGACCGGACTGATCCTGCGGACCGAGAAGAGCGTGCTGTTCGTCATCCCGTGGGGGCGGCACTGGATCGTGGGGACGACGGACACGGACTGGGATCTGGACAAGGCGCACCCGGCGGCGTCCAGCGCGGACATCGACTATCTGCTGGAGCACGTCAACGAGGTGCTGGCGACGCCGCTGACCCGGGACGACGTCGAGGGGGTGTACGCCGGGCTGCGGCCGCTGCTGGCGGGGGAGTCGGACGCCACCAGCAAGCTGTCGCGCGAACACACCGTCGCGCATCCGGTGCCGGGCCTGGTGGTGGTCGCGGGCGGCAAGTACACGACGTACCGGGTGATGGCCAAGGACGCCGTCGACGAGGCGGTGCACGCGCTCGACCAGCGGGTCGCGGAGTGTGTGACGGAGGATGTGCCGCTGGTCGGGGCCGAGGGCTTCAAGGCGCTGTGGAACGCGCGGGCCCGGACCGCGGCGCGTACCGGACTGCATGTGGCGCGCATAGAGCATCTGCTGAACCGGTACGGGTCGCTGACCGAGGAGCTGTTGGAGCTGGTGGTGGCCGACCCCTCGCTGGGCGAGCCGCTGGCGGCCGCGGACGACTATCTGCGCGCCGAGGTGGTCTACGCGTGCACACACGAGGGGGCGCGGCACCTCGACGACGTGCTGACACGGCGGACCCGGATCTCGATCGAGACCTTCGACCGGGGCACCCGCAGCGCCCGCGAGGTGGCCGAGCTGATGGCCCCCGCGCTGGGCTGGGACGGCGACCAGGTCGAAAAGGAGATCGCGCACTACCAGAAGCGGGTGGAGGCGGAGCGCGAATCGCAGCGGCAGCCGGACGATCTGACGGCGGATGCGGCGCGGCTCGGGGCGCCGGACATCGTTCCGCTGTAGGCAGTGGGGGCGCCGAGGACCTCAGCTGCGCCGTCGCGCGCAGAACTCGGCCGTCAGCACGTCGGTGCCGTGCGCCGGGTGGGCCAGTGCGTCGGTGTTGACCCGGTAGCTGACGAGGTGGCGGCCGTCGGCGCTGCCCGCCGTCTGGGCGAAGGAGCCGTTGATGTCGCCGGTGTGCCCCCAGACGGTGACGCCGCAGGGCAGTTCGGTCGCGAAGAGGCCGAGGCCGTAGGCGCCGCCGGTGTGCTTCTCGCTGCGCAGCTGGGCCATCTGGCGCGGCGCCAGGAACTCGCCGCCGAGCAGCGCGGAGTAGAAGCGGTTGAGGTCGCCCAGTGTGGTGACCATCTCGCCGGCCGCGCCGGCCCGGCTGGGGTCCAGGGACGTGGCGTCCACCCGGCGGGCGCCGACGGCGGCGTACGCGCGCCCGTGCGGCGTGGGCAGCACCGGATCGGTGCCGGGGAAGGAGGTGTGGTCGAGGTGGGCGGGGACGACGATGCGGCGGTGGATCTCGGTGGCGTACGGATGGCCGGTGACCGCCCTGATGATCAGGCCGAGCACCAGGTAGTTGGTGTTGGAGTAGGAGTAGCGGGTGCCGGGGGCCGCCACCGGCGGGTGGCTCAGGGCGATCCGCAGCAGCTCGGCCGGGGTGTGGGTGTCGTAGCGGTGGGCGCCGAAGCCCTTGCCTTCGAGCTGCCGGGACAGCCGGGAGTCGTCGGTGTAGTTGAACAGGCCGCTCGTATGGTCCAGCAGCTGGCGGACCGTCACCGTCCGCAGGTCGCCGCGGTCGCCCGGCCCCGTGACCGGTATGTCCTTGGGCAGGTGCGCGGCCGCGGTGTCGTCCAGGGCCAGTCCGCCTTCGGCGACGAGCTGCAGGACCACGGTCGCGACCAGGGTCTTGGTGAGGCTGCCGGCCCGGAAGTGGTCCGACTCGCCCATCCTGCGGCCGCTGCGCAGATCGGCGACGCCGGCCGTGGAGAAGCGCGAGGCGGCGAAGCGGCCGTCGCGGGTGACGAGGGAGGCCGCGCCCGGCGCGCCGTCGGCGACCAGTCGGCGCAGCGCGGGCAGCGTCGTCGCCGACGGTTTCTGGGCGGTTCCCACCGGATGGACGGGGGCGACCTGACCGCGCGCGGCGCAGGCCGCCAGGGCCAGCGCGGCCAGGGCGGTGAGCGCGCCGGGACGCGCCGGCGCGCGGCGGCGGCCGGCCGGCCGCGGCGCCGGGCCGAGGGCGCCGGCCGGAACCGGGCGGGGCGGGCGCATCGTCATCCAGACTCCCGTTCGTCGCGGCCATCATGACGGGTGCGCGACGGTGACCGGCACCGACCCGGGCCTTCCGCACGGCCTCGGATGAGGGAGAATGAAGGCTCTGCCAGGGTGGGTTGTCCGAGTTGGGCCAGTTTGGTGATCGATGTGTCACAAAAGCTGCCAACTCGGCTGGATTGCAGAGGGGATTCAGTGGGCGACAAGGTCGAGATGGACGGCAAGGAGGGCAGGCTGCTCGCCGGCCGGTACCGGCTCGCCGATGTTCTCGGCCGGGGCGGCATGGGCACCGTATGGCGGGCACGCGACGAGGTCCTGGGCCGTACGGTCGCAGTCAAGGAGTTGCGCTTCCCGGGCGGGGTCGAGGAGGACGAGAAGCGTCGTCTGATCACCCGCACGCTGCGCGAGGCCAAGGCGATCGCCCGGATCCGGAACAACGGCGCGGTGACGGTCTACGACGTGGTCGACGAGGACGACCGGCCGTGGATCGTGATGGAGCTGGTCGAGGGCCGCTCGCTCGCCGAGGTCGTCCGCGACGACGGGCCGCTCACCCCGCGCCGCGCCGCGGAGGTCGGTCTCGCCGTGCTCGACGTGCTGCGCTCCGCGCACGGCGAGGGCATCCTGCACCGCGATGTGAAGCCGTCCAACGTCCTGATGTCCGACGACGGCCGGGTCGTGCTCACCGACTTCGGTATCGCCCAGGTCGAGGGCGACCCCTCCGTGACCTCGACCGGCATGCTCGTCGGCGCCCCCTCCTACATCTCCCCCGAGCGCGCCCGCGGCCAGAAGCCGGGCCCGCCGGCCGACCTGTGGTCGCTGGGCGGGCTGCTGTACGCCTGCGTCGAGGGCGTGCCGCCGTACGACAAGGGCTCGGCGATCGCCACGCTGACGGCCGTGATGACCGAGCCGGTCGAGCCGCCGAAGAGCGCGGGCGTGCTGGAGGAGGTCATCTACGGCCTGCTGGTGAAGGACCCGGCGGCCCGGCTGGACGACCAGGGCGCGCGGGCGCTGCTGCTGGACGTCGTGCACGCCCCGGAGCAGACCGTGCCGGAGCCCCCGATGGACGCCACCCGGGCGATGGTGCTGCCCACGGCGCCCGAGAAGCGCGGTGCGGCCAAGCCCAAGAGCACGGCCAAGCCGAAGGCCGCCCCGAAGACACGGGTGACGCGGCCGAAGGCGAAGCCGGCGGCCGGCCCGGTGGCGGAGCCCGGGGCGAAGAGCACGGCGGGTGCGAACGGCCACGGCGCGGCGGGTGCGGCCAAGGCCGCCGCCAAGACGGCGAGCGCTGCGGCGCGCGCACCCGAACGTCCGCGGAAGGCGGCCGAGGGCTCGGCCGCCTCGCGTACCTCGCGCTCCGGTGGCGCGACGGCGGAGGGCACCTCGTCCGCTCGTGGCGGCTTCGACACCGACGCCGCCAAGGAGCGGCTGCGCGGCGCCCTGCAGTCCGTACGCAACGCTGCCGCCGCCGCGGCGGCCCGCTCGGAGTCCAGACCCGGAGACGGGAACCGCCCGTCCACCGCACGCGCGTCGCTGACCGACGTCGTCCCGCGCCGCACGCTGGTCATCGTGGCCGTGGTCGTCGCCCTCGCGGTGCTGGGCACGGTCCTCGCCGTCGCGCTGAGCGGCGACGACGCGGGGGAGAAGGGCGGCAAGGCGTCCGGCGGCGGCGACAAGACCTCCTCCGCCGGCCGGTCCAAGCCCTCGTCCGAATCGGCCAAGGCCGACGACGACGAGAACGCCGGCGGCGACGGTGCGGAGCGGCCCGGCGGGCAGCCCGCCACCCCGGCCGCCGACAAGGGCGGCGAGAACGGCGGCAAGGGCGGCAAGGGCGACGGCAAGGCCGTGCCGGCCGGCTTCGCCGAGGTCTCCAACGGCGGCTTCCACTTCCGTATGGCGATGCCCAAGGGCTTCCACCAGACCGATACCGCGGGGGCGAACTCCGGCGCCATATACAGCGCCTCGGGCGGCTTCCCGCGCGTCCAGGTCGACTACAACGCCAAGCCCGGCGACGACGCCGCGGCGGCCTGGCGCAGCCTGGAGCCGAGCGTGCGCGGCTCCAGCGACGACTACCACCTGATCGGCATCAAGTCGGTGAAGTGGCGGGGCTATCCGACCGTCGCCGACTGGTCGTTCACCCGCAAGCAGAGCGGCCAGAAGGTGCGGGTCCTCAACCGCGGGTTCCGGGCCGACGACCAGCACGGTTACGCCATCATGATCACCTGCAAGGCGGACGCCTGGTCGGACAAGGCGTGCCAGGAGCTGATCGCGACCGCGTTTCGGACCTTCGCGGTGAAGGACTGAGCGAAGGGCGTGGTGGGTGCGGTGCCGGGCGGAGAGGGCGCGCGTCGTTCGGCCGAGCGGGCCGCAACCTCCGGTGCGGGCACGTATCGTGAGACATCTGAGACATCGAGACCGTACGCATCCGCAATCGGCGGGAACACGACCGGAAGTGACCATCGGCTTCGGTGCCGGCGGGCGGCTCCGGCGCGACGGTAGACACAGCGCGCGCTGCGGGGAGGCGTCGTGGACGAGTACGCAGGAAGGGTGCTCGCCGAGCGCTACCGCCTGCCCGCGCGGCCCCCGGGCGACGACGACTTCACCGAGACCCGGGCCTTCGACACCTACAGCGGGCAGGAGGTCCTGATCCGTCAGGTCCCGCTGCCGGAGGTCGTCGAGGCGGAGGTCGTGGGGGCACCGGCGGCCGGACACGCCGAGCAGCGTTCCGGCGGCACCCGCTTCGGCGGCGGGCAACCGGCGGGGGTGGCCGACCGCAGCCCCCGGGACCCCGCCGTGCGACGAGCGCTGGAGGCCGCCACGGCCGTGGCGCAGCTGCCCGACCACCCCCGGCTGGAGCAGGTCTTCGACGTCTTCGCGCAGGACGGCAGCCTGTGGATCGTCGGCGAACTGCTCGCCGCCCGCCCGCTGGCCGCGCTGCTCGCCGAGCGGCCGCTGTCCCCGCACCGCGCCGCGGAGATCGCCGCGGATCTGCTCACCGCGCTGCGGGTGCTGCACGCGGACGGCCGGCCGCACCGCAACATCACCACCCGTACGGTCCTGGTCTGCGACGACGGCCGGGCGATCCTGACCGGTCTGGCGGCGGGCGCGGCCCAGGAGGCGCTGTGCGGATACGATTCGCCGGCCGAGGCCGGGGTGACGCTGACCAAGTCCGCGGCGGCCGGCTCCGCCCCGGGCGGCGGCGCCACCGCCGACGACGGCGAGCCGGCCTCATACGGCCGTCCCACCAGCGCACTCGCCGCCGAGCGCGCGCGGCAGGCGCGGCTGACCGTCATCGGCCCGGTCACCGAGCGCTGGGCGCCGGAGCAGGCCGGACCGGTGCACGAGACATGGCAGTTGGCGCCGCCGGTCGGCCCGGCCACCGATCTGTGGGCGGTCGGCGCGCTGCTGTTCCGCAGTGTGCAGGGGCATCCGCCGTTCCCCGAGGACAGCGCCGTCGAACTGGCGCAGCTGGTCTGTTCCGAGCCGCCCGCGGTCGCCGAGGAGTGCGGGGCGCTGCGTCCGGTGGTGGAGTCCCTGCTGCGTCAGGACCCCGCCGACCGGCCCGACTTCGAGGAGCTGCGCGGCTGGCTGCGCTCGCTGATCCGTACGGCGCCGGAGCCGGCGGGCGGCACCCGGCTGGTGACGATGCCGGCGCTGGAGCAGGGCGGCGATCCACGGCGGCTGCCGATCCTGCGGCGCCGCGGCGAACTGGTCCGCAGGGGGCGGCACAAGAAGGGCCGGACCCCCCGGCGCGCCCAGCCCCACCCGGCGCCCGCCGCCCCGGCGCAGACCCCCGCCGGCGCACCGGTGCCGCCCCGCCGGACGGCGCCGGCCGCCGAGCAGACCTTCCCGCCCCCGAGCCCGAAGGAGCAGGGGGGACCGCCGTCGCCGCCGCCCCGCCTGGCCCGCCCCCCGAAGCAGCCCAAGCCGCTGCGGGAGCCCAGACCGGCCCGCACCGCCCGGCTCGGCAAACCGCCGAAGCCGCCGGGGCGGTCCAGGACCTCCGACCGGGACCTGTACGAGCAGCAGATGCTGGGCCAGGTGGGCGTGGCGGCCGAGGCAAGGCCGGCCCGGCCGCCGCGCGGCGCCCCGCGCAACCTCGGCCGGCTGCTGCTCACCGCGATCCTGCTGCTCCTGGTCTGCGCGGTGATCTACGCGATGGCGTTCCTGCCGAAGGCCGGCGAGGACGCCGGGGCCGGACGGGTCGGCGCGGACCGCACGGCCACGTCCGGCGCGGCGCCCGACGCCGGCCGCACACCGTCCGGCGACCCCGACGGCGGCGCGCCCGGCACCGCGGCACCGGGGACCACCGCGCCGGCGGAGGTCGCCGAGGGCTTCGAGGTGCGCACCGACCCCAAGGGCTTCCAGGTCGCGGTCCGCAAGGGCTGGCAGCGGCGCGGTGCGAACGGCCAGGGCCAGGTGCGCTACGTCGGCGGCGACTACGAGCTGCTGGTCGTGCCCGGCCGCGACACGACGGCGAAGTACGGCGCGGACCCGATGGCGTATCTGCAGAACAAGGAGCCCGAGCTCGCCCCGTACCGCGCCTCCAGCTGGGCCTCGGCCTCCGGCCTGCGGCGGATCGACGTCGGCCGGACGGCGATGGCGGAGGGCACGTTCTCGTGGCGCGACGGCAGCGGCCGCGAGGTCTACGTACGCAACCTCGCGATGATCCACCAGGGCCGCTACCACCTCGTGCTGGTCATCGGCCCGGACGGCGGGCGCCGCGAGGTGGACCGGCTCTACGAGCAGGCGACGAGCGCGTACCGGCCGGGCTGAGCCGCGCGCGTCAGCGGCGCCGCGCCGGCGCGCGGGTGATGGCACGATGGCGATGTGACGACGCAAGACGGGACGACTGCCGAGCGCCGGGCGGCGGATGCCGCGAGCACCTGGCCGGGCGCGGGGCCGATGCACGACGAGCTGCTGGCGGCGCGGGCCTCCGTCTACGACCCGTGCGGATTTCGCTGCTCACGGCCGGTGCCCGAGGCGGAGAGCGCCGAGTACGGTGCGCACGCCTTCACCGTGGACGGCCGGGCCGTCAGGTTCCGGGTGGGCAAGACCACCCCGACGAAGGTCGGCCAGTTCGTCACGGTGTGGAAGCGGTGCGACGGCGGCCCGATCCAGCCCTTCGACGCCGCCGACGCCGTCGACCTCTTCGTCATCAGCAGCCGGGAGGGAGCGCACTTCGGGCAGTTCGTCTTCCCGCGCGAGGTGCTGGCCGAGCGGGACATCGTGTCGCGCGACGGCACCGGCGGGAAGCGGGGCTTCCGCATCTACCCGCCGTGGGTCACCACGACCAGCCGCCAGGCCCGTAGCACCCAGAAGTGGCAGACGGCCCACTTCCTGACCGTCCCGGAAACCGGATCGGTCGATCTTGCCCGGGCCCGGGCGCTGTACCGCGCCTAACAGGTGCCCCCGAGCCGGTCCCGCAGCTCCCCCTTCAGCACCTTTCCCAGGGTCGCCCCGCGGGGCAGCGCGTCCAGTACCTCCAGCTGCTCGGGGAGTTTGTGCGGGGCGAGCCCCTGGGAGCGCAGATGGGACACGACCGCGGTGAGCGTCAGCCGGGCGGTTCCCGGGGGCTGTTCGACGACGGCGCAGACCCGTTCGCCGCGTGCCGGGTCGGGCAGGCCGACGACGGCCGCGCCGGCCACGTCCGGGTGCCGGTGGAGCAGCTCCTCGATCTCCTGGGCGGAGATGTTCTCGCCCTTGCGGATGATGACGTCCTTGAGCCGGCCGGTGACCACGAGGTGGCCGGTGGGGGTGAGCCGCCCGAGGTCGCCGGTGGGCAGGAAGCCGTCGGCGTCGAAGGGGGAGGGCTCGCCGAGGTAGCCCCGGCAGACCGCCGGGCCGCGCAGCAGTATCTCCCCGGTGCCGGGGGCGATCCGGAGCTGCATGCCGGCGGGCGGGCGGCCGGCGGTCGTGGCGAGCCGGCCGGGGCTGTCGAGGGGATCGCCCATGGTCACCATCGGGGCCTCGGTCATGGCGTAGCCGTGGGCGAGCCGGCAGCCGAGGGCCGCGACGACCTCGTGGTACAGCGCGGGCGGCAGCGGCGCACCGCCGCCGGCCAGCAGCCGCAGCGACGGCAGCAGCCGGTGCCCCGGCGGCAGCTTGCGCGCCTCGGCGAGGAAGAGGGAGTAGAAGGCGGTGGAGCCGCCGGCGACGGTGACCTGGTGGCGGCGGTAGGCGGCGAGTGAGGTGGGCGGTTCGAAGCGCTCCAGCAGCAGCGCGGGGATGCCGCGCAGCAGGAGCATGACGGTGTAGTCGGGGCCGGCGACATGGGCGTACGGGAAGGCCATCGAGCCGATGTCGGACGGGCCCAGCCGCAGTGCGTCGGCCAGCTGGCGGCCGGCCGTGCGCAGGCTGCGGTCGGTGTGCAGGACGCCCTTGGGGCCGGCGGTGGTGCCGGAGGTCCAGTAGATCCAGCGGACCTCGTCGGCGTCGGTGGGCGGCGGGGGCAGCACGGCGGGGTCGGCGTCGGGGAGGCTGCCGGGACTCTCGTCGTACGCCGTGACGACGGTGGGCGGGCCGGGCAGGGCGGCGGCCAGACGGTGTGCCATCGCGCCGTGGTCGAAGCCGCGCCGGACGCCGGGGACCAGGTAGAAGGCCGCCGCGGTCCGGCGCAGCACCTGGCCCACCTCCAGGTCGCGGTAGAGCGGGACGACCGGGCTCTGCACGGCGCCGATCCGGGCCAGCGCGAGGCTGAGCAGCACGGTCTCGATACGGGTCGGCAGCTGCCAGACGACCCGGCTCCCGGGCCGTACCCCTCGCTCGTACAGGCCGGCGGCCACCCGTTCGGCGCGCCGGTGCAGCGCGCCGAAGGTGATCCGCCGCTCGTGCCGGGCCGCCGCCGCTCCCTGGACGAGGGCGGCGGCGCCGGGGGTGCGGGCGGCCCGCCACGCCACCAGGTCCCACAGGGTGCCACCGGTCATCCGCCACCCCTTCCGCATGACTGACGGCGCGTCAGATTCGGTGCAGAGGTTAGGGGTCGGCGCCTTGTCGGTCCAGAGGGGGCGGGGCTAGCCTCTTTTCTGACGGTGCATCAGATACGGCTGAACCCGGCCGCCCGGACACGGGGTGAGGGGACAACGATGGGGAACCCGATGGAGCTACCGCGCATCATCAGCGTCGACGACCATGTGATCGAGCCCGCGCACCTCTTCGAGACCTGGCTGCCGAAGAAGTACCGGGACCGGGGGCCCAGGCCGCTGACCGCCGGCATCGGCGACCTCGCGTACGTCGGGGGCAAGTACCAGATCACCATGGACCCGGACGGGCCGCCGGCGGACTGGTGGATCTACGAGGACCTGAAGTTCCCGTACAAGCGCAACATCGCCGCCGTCGGCTTCGACCGGGACGACATGACGCTGGAGGGGATCACCCGCGCGGAGATGCGGCCCGGCTGCTGGGACCCGGCCGAACGCCTCAAGGACATGGACCTCAACCACGTCGAGGCGTCCCTGTGCTTCCCGACCTTCCCGCGCTTCTGCGGCCAGACCTTCGCCGAGGCGCACGACAAGGAGGTCGCCCTGGCCTGCGTGCGCGCGTACAACGACTGGATGGTCGAGGAGTGGTGCGGCGCCAGCGGCGGCCGCCTCATCCCGCTGTGCCTCATCCCGCTGTGGGACATCGACCTGGCCGTCGCGGAGATCGAGCGGAACGCGGCGCGCGGGGTCCGTGCGGTCACCTTCTCCGAGATCCCCACCCACCTGGGGCTGCCCTCGATCCACTCCGGCTACTGGGACCCCTTCTTCGCGGCCTGCCAGGAGACGGGCACGGTCGTGAACATGCACATCGGCAGCAGCTCCCAGATGCCGGCCGCGTCCCCCGACGCCCCGCCCGCCGTGCAGGCCTCGCTCTCCTTCAACAACGCGATGGCCTCGATGATGGACTTCCTCTTCAGCGGGGTCCTGGTGAAGCACCCGCGCCTGAAACTCGCCTACTCCGAAGGGCAGATGGGCTGGATCCCCTACGCCCTGGAGCGCGCCGACGACGTCTGGGAGGAGCACCGCGCCTGGGGCGGGGTGCGCGACCTGATCCCCGAGCCGCCGTCCACGTACTACTACCGGCAGATCTTCTGCTGCTTCTTCCGCGACAAGCACGGGGTGGCGTCGCTGGACGTGGTCGGCCGGGACAACGCGACCTTCGAGACCGACTACCCGCATGTCGACTCGACCTTCCCGCACACCAAGGAGGTCGCCCTGGAGCATGTGAAGGGCCTGGACGACGAGACGGTCCACAAGCTCATGCGGGGCAACGCGATCCGCATGCTCGGCCTGGACCTCGACGACACGGTCCGCTGATGGACCTGGCCTACGCGCCGGAGGAGGAGGACTTCCGGGCGCGGCTGCGGGCGTGGCTGGCGAAGGTGCTGCCGACGCTCCCCGCCAGGCCCGCCGCGACCGACTGGCCCGGCCGGCGGGCGTACGACACCGCCTGGCAGCGGATGCTGTACGACGCCGGATACGCCGGGCTGCACTGGCCGCGGGACGCCGGCGGGCAGGGCGCCACCCCCACCCAGCACCTGATCTTCCTGGAGGAGACCGAGCGCGCCGGCGCCCCCTATGTGGGCGCCGGCTTCGTCGGGCTGCTGCACGCCGGGCCGACCATCGCCGCCGAGGGCACCGCCGAGCAGCGCGCCCGCTGGCTGCCGCCGATCCTGCGCGGCGAGGAGGTCTGGTGCCAGGGCTTCAGCGAACCGGACGCCGGGTCCGACCTCGCGGCGCTGCGCACCACGGCGGTACGCGACGGCGACAGCTACGTCGTCAGCGGCGCCAAGATCTGGACCTCGCACGCAGAGGTCGCCGACTGGTGCGAGCTGCTGGTCCGCACCGATCCCCAGGCGCCCAGGCACCGCGGCATCAGCTGGCTGGCGATGCCCATGGACGCGCCCGGGGTGACCGTCCGGCCGCTGCGCACCCTCGCCGGGTCGACGGAGTTCGCCGAGGTGTTCCTCGACGAGGTCCGGGTGCCGCTCTCCCACCGGATCGGCGCCGAGAACGACGGCTGGCGGGTGACCATGGTGACGCTGTCCTTCGAGCGCGGCACCGCCTTCGTGGGAGAGGTGGTGGCCTGCCGGCGGGTGCTCGGCGCGCTCGCCCGCACGGCCCGCGCCAACGGCCGCTGGGACGACGCCGTGCTGCGCCGCAGACTCGGCCGGCTGAGCGCGGACTTCGCGGCGCTGTGGCGGCTGACCCAGTGGAACGTGAGCGCGGCCCAGCGGGGCGGCGGCGTCCCCGGGACCGGCGGCTCGGTCTTCAAGCTGCGCTACTCGCACGCCCGCCAGGAGCTGTACGACGCGGCGGCCGAGGTGCTGGGCGCCGGGGCGCTCGACGCCGACCAGGAGTGGATCGCCGACCGGCTGTCGTCCCTGTCGTACACCATCGCGGCCGGTACCTCGCAGATCCAGCAGAACATCGTCGCCGAGCGGATCCTCGGCCTGCCGAAGGGGCGGTGAGGCGCCGGTGGACTTCCAACTCACCGACGACCAGCGGGCGTTGCGCGACGGTATGCGGGAGCTGCTGGCCGGCCGGTTCGACCGGGAACGGCTGCGGGCGGCCGTCGACGACCCGGCGCTGGACCGTGCGCTGTGGCGGGAGCTGGGCGCGGCCGGCCTCTTCGCGCTGCGGCTGCCGGAGGCGGCCGGCGGGGTGGGGCTCGGACTGCCGGAGGCGGCGTTGGTCTTCGAGGAGGCCGGGCGGGCGCTGCTGCCCGGGCCGCTGGTGGCGTGCCAGCTGCTGGCCGGGGCGGTGGACGGCGTCGCGACCGGTGAGCGGATCGTCGGGCTGTGCGACGGCGCGCGGGAGCCGGCGCTGTGGGAACACCCGGGCGACTGCGACGAGTTGGTCGTCGTGGCGGGGGACGCGGCCGGCGCGGGAGCGGTCGCGGGGGGCGCACAGGGGCGCACGGCCGGCGCGTACCGTAGCGCGCCGGACCAGGTGTCCTGCGCTCCATTTGCCTCCGTCGATCCGCTCACCCCGCTCGCCCGCATCGCGCACGCCCCGCTCACGGCCCCCCTCGCCGGCCTGGACCTGCCCCGGCTGCGGCGCGAGGCCGCGCTGCTCACGGCGGCCCAGCAGCTCGGCAGCGCGGCCCGCACGGTCGAGATGGCCGTCGCCCACGCCCGCGAGCGGGTGCAGTTCGGCGCGCCCATCGGCTCCTTCCAGGCCGTCAAGCATCTGTGCGCGCAGATGCTCGTACGTGCAGAAATCGCCCGAAGCGCGGTGTATGCCGCGTCGGTCACGGGCGGTGGCGCGGACGTGACGGGCGCCAAGCTGCTCGCCGACGAGGCCGCGGTGCGCAACGCGCGGGACTGTCTGCAGGTCCACGGCGGGATGGGCTTCACCTGGGAGGCCGATGTCCATCTGCACCTCAAGCGGGCCTGGCTGCGGGCCGAGTGCTGGGGCACGGCGGCCGAGGCGGAAGAGGCGCTGGCGGCGGGCCTGATCGGCTGACGGCGGGCGGGCGCGGCGGCGAGGACGGTGAGCGATGGACGGCGATGTCAGACTCTGGCAACCCGTGTGCGAAATGTCGGACCCACCACACAGAAGCGGTCACGGAGGGTCGATATCGGGTTGTGTCCTAGGTGTGACTCGTCACAGGGGGGAGTCGGCGTTCCGCTCGGGTACTCTCCGTTGGGTGCGAGTGGTTCTGTGGCGCAACGAACCCGGTGCCGTCGGAGCGACGGTTCCGGGGTGCGGACTGCGCGCCGCTCGCCTTGGGCAGGGGCCCGGTAATCCCCCTTGTTCGACTCCCCGCAAAGTGCGTCGCACAGTATGCAGCACGCATACTCCCTTGCGCTGGAATATGCCCGAAGCGCTTGTTGGGGTGACTGAACGTCAACCATGCTGTGCTTCACCGGGGTCACGCACCGTGACTCCGTGGAGGCGCGAGGCGATGTTTCCGCCGGTTCGGATGGTGTGAGCGGTGCAGGTGCTTCAGGTGCAGTTGGACGTACGACCCGACCCCGCGGAGGTCGGCAGAGCCCGGCGGTGGGCCCGCTCGCGGCTCGTGGGGTCCGGCATAGGGCCCGATGAACCACTTGCCGAGACGTTGATCCTGCTGATCTCCGAACTCGTCACCAACGCCGTGGTGCACACCGGTGCGGCGGCCGAGCTGCGGATGTGCTTCTCCGGCTCGGGCGCGGTGGTGGGGACGGTCCGGGTGGAGGTGGTGGACGCCAGTGCCCGCCCGCCGCGCCAGCGGCACGCCGACGGCGACGACACCAACGGGCGCGGCCTGGAGCTGGTCGACGGCCTGGCGGACCGCTGGGGTTGGCAGCCCGAGGGTGCCGGTAAGCGCATCTGGTGCGAAGTGGACCGCGGCCGGCCGCTGCTGATGGCGACCGGTACGGATCTGGGGCATTTGAGCCCCATTGCTCCGTGATGAATCCGGATCAAGGTGAATAAATCGGGCACGACGCGCCGAGCTCCGGGAATTTAGTCCAGACCAGGTGTTGACGTGGCGTGCCCAGTTGATCACTCTTGGGTGGAGCGATTCGCAGGAGGGGACGTCGAGGGTGTGGGGGGAATCGGGTGTGTGCCCGGTCCTGGCCTCGGCGAGTGCGGATCGCGGCCTGGTGGGTGGCGGTCCGCGGTGCCGTGCTCGGGGCGCGCATGAGCGCACCGCCACCTGGCCGGCCGGATGCCGGTCGAGCGCCGGGCGGTGTCAGAGGATCGCGACCGGCGCGACCGGTGCGCCGGATCCGCCGACGAACGGCTCGGCCGGCGCCGACAGGAAGAACGCATAGCGCCCCGTCTCCGCGCAGGCCGTCGACAGCTCCTCCAGGTTCCAGTTCTGGCCCTGCAGCATGCCCATCTCGACGAGGTGCAGCGCATGTACCGGCAGCCACAGGTTCTCGATCTCCGGCGGGAAGATCTCGAAGGTCAGGGTGTCGTTGGCGACCGCCGCGACATCGCGCGCACGGAACCACTCCGGGGTGCGCAGCGACAGTCCGGGCGAGGGGAACGCGTAGGCCTGCCGGTCGCCGTCCAGGTAGTGCCGCAGCTGCCCGGTCCGTACCAGGACGATGTCGCCGGTCCGGACCGTCGTGCCGGCCAGCTCCTCGGCGGCGTCCAGGTCCTGCGGGGTGACGGCGTGCCCGCCGGGCAGTCGGTCGGTGCCGTGTGCGCGGGCCACGTCCAGAAGGACGCCGCGGGAGGCGATCGGGGTGGCCTTCTCGATGCCGAGGGCGGTGGCCCCGTGGTGGGCGGTGACCGAGTCGGCGGGGCGGTTGTTGTACAGGCGCCCGGAGTGTGAGACGTGGGTGAGGCCGTCCCAGTGGGTGGCGGCCTGGAGGCCCATGGTGACCGCGTCGTCCGAGGTGGCGACCGTGTCCGGGCCGAAGATCTCCTGGTTGATGGCGGTCATGGTGTGCAGCGGGTTGACCCGGCCCGGGATCATGCCGGTCTGTACGCCGTCCTGCTGGAGCGGGAGGGCGAGGGGGATCCGGCGGCCGCTGCGGACGCAGCCGGCGGCCTCCCGTACGACCTGCTCGGTGATCAGGTTGAGGGTGCCGATCTCGTCGTCCGCCCCCCAGCGCCCCCAGTTGTTCACGCGCTTGGCGATGTCGTGGAAGTCCTGCGGCAGGGGCATGGCGGCCTCCGGGGTCTTGTGTTTGACGCACGGCTGCCCAAAAATCTAACGGTCCGTCAGAAACTGCGGGAAGGGGCGCGGCATGGGGAACTTCTTGGCCGGCAAGGTGGTCGCCGTCACCGGCGCGGGACGCGGCATCGGGCGCGCCGTCGCGCTGGCCTGCGCCGCGCACGGCGCCCGCGTCGTGGTCAACGACTACGGCGTCTCGATCGACGGCGGCGCCCCGAGCAGCGAGGTCGCCGACGCGGTGGTCAAGGAGATCGAGGCGGCGGGCGGGGAGGCGGCCGCGGTCGCCGACGACGTCTCCACCATGGCCGGCGGCCAGCGGATCGTGGACACCGCGCTGGCGCGGTACGGGCGGATCGACGGCGTGGTGTGCGTGGCCGGGATCCTGCGCGAGCGGATGCTGTTCAACATGTCCGAGGAGGAGTGGGACCCGGTGGTCGCCACGCACCTCAAGGGCACCTTCACCGTCTTCCGGGCGGCGGCCGCGGTGATGCGGCGCCAGGGGTCGGGGACCCTGGTGGGCTTCGCCAGCGGCAACCACCAGGGGTCGGTCTCCCAGGCCAACTACGCCTCCGCGAAGGGCGGGATCATCTCGCTGGTCCGCAGTGCCGCGCTGGGCCTGCACAAATACGGGGTGACCGCCAACGCGGTGGCGCCCGTCGCCCGTACGCGGATGTCGGCGAACGTGCCGATGGAGCTGAAGGAGATCGGCGAGCCGGAGGACGTGGCGGCGTTCGTCGTCTATCTGCTCAGCGAACGGGCGCGCGAGGTCACCGGCCAGGTCTACACGGTGGCGGGCCCGAAGATCGCGGTGTGGGCCCAGCCGCGGGAGCTGCGCTCGGTGTACGGGGACGGCGGATGGACGCCGGAGAAGGTCGCCGAGGTGGTTCCCGGGGCGGTGGGGGTCGATCCGATGCCGATGCTGGAGCAACTGGAGCAGATGGCGGCCGCCGCGGCGGCCAAGGCCCGGCCCAACCGGTAGCGGGCCGACCCGTGTTGACGGGTGGCGGGACGGGGCTTTCGACGTCGGGAGGTCGGCGTGGACTTTGAGTTCGGGCGGGCGGACGAGGAATTCCGGGCCGAGGCCCGCGCCTGGCTGGCGGGGCGTCTCGTGGGGCCCTACGAGACGCTGGCGGGCCGGGGCGGCCCCGGCAGCGAGCACGAGGCACCCGCGGCGCGCCGCGCGTGGGAGCGGGAGCTCGGGGCCGGCGGATGGATCGGCATCGGGTGGGACCGCACCCACGGTTCCTACGGCAACCGGGCGGCGAGCCTGACGCAGCAGGTGGTGTGGGCCGAGGAGTACGCGCGGGCCGCGGCGCCCGGGCGGGTGGGCCACATCGGGGAGAACCTGCTGGCGCCGACGCTGATCGCCTGCGGCGACGAGGCGCAGCGGCGGCGGTTCCTGCCGGCCGTCGCCCGCGGCGAGGAGCTGTGGTGCCAGGGCTACAGCGAGCCGGACGCGGGGTCGGACCTGGCGGGGGTGCGGACGGCGGCGGTCCGGGACGGGGCCGCGTACCGGGTCAGCGGGCAGAAGATCTGGACGTCGCTGGCCGGAGAGGCCGACTGGTGCTTCGTGCTGGCGCGGACGGACCCCGGTGAGCGGCGGCACCGTGGGCTGTCGTTCCTGCTGGTGCCGATGGACCAGCCGGGGCGCATCGAGGTGCGGCCGATCCGGCAGATGTCGGGGACGGCGGAGTTCAACGAGGTGTTCTTCGACGGGGCGGTGGCACGGTCCGAGCATGTCGTCGGCGGGGAAGGGGCCGGCTGGCGGGTGGCGATGGGGCTGCTGGCGCTGGAGCGCGGGGTCTCCACGCTCGTCCAGCAGATCGGGTTCGCCGCGGAGCTGGCCGAGGTGATCGCGGCCGCGGTCCGCTGCGGGACGCTGACGGACCCCGTGCTGCGCGCTCAACTCATCGCGCAGTGGGCCGAGTTGAGGGTCATGCGGTGGAACGCGCTGCGGACCCTGGGCGCGGCCGGCGACGCGGGTGCGCCGAGCGTGGCGAAGCTGCTGTGGGGCGGCTGGCATCGGCGGCTCGGGGAGCTGGCGATGCGGGTGCGGGGTGCCGCGGCCGCACGGGGACCCGTCGACTGGACCCCGCACGCGCCGTACGAACTGGACCCGTTGCAGCGGCTGTTCCTGTTCACCCGGGCCGACACGATCTACGGCGGCTCGGATGAGATCCAGCGCAACATCATCGCCGAGCGCGTGCTCGGCCTGCCCAGAGTGGAGCGGTGAAATGACCGGAGTGGAGCGGGGATGAAGGGCGTCATATTCGACGGCGATCGGCCCCGGGTCGTGGACGATCTGCAGGTGCGCGACCCCGGGCCGGGCGAGGTGCTGGTCGGGATCCGGGCGGCCGGGCTGTGCCACAGCGATCTGTCGGTGATCGACGGGACGATCCCCTTCCCGGTGCCGGTGGTGCTGGGGCACGAGGGAGCGGGCGTGGTGGAGGCCGTGGGCGCGGGCGTCGGGCATGTGGTGCCCGGCGACCATGTCGCGCTGTCGACGCTGGCCAACTGCGGGGCGTGCGCGGAGTGCGATCGCGGGCGGCCGACGATGTGCCGCCAGGCGATCGGGATGCCCCGCAGGCCGTTTCGGCGGGGCGGCACCGAGCTGTTCAGCTTCGCGTCGAACTCGGCGTTCGCGGAGCGTACGGTCGTCAAGGCGGTCCAGGCGGTGAAGATCGCCGAGGACGTTCCGCTGACGTCGGCCGCGCTGATCGGGTGCGGGGTGCTGACGGGCGTCGGGGCGGTACTGAACCGGGCCGGGGTGGACCGCGGGGAGTCGGTCGTGGTGACCGGGGCGGGCGGGATCGGCCTCAACGTGCTCCAGGGGGCGCGGATCGCGGGGGCGTCGGTGATCGTGGCGGTGGACGCCAACCCGGCGAAGGAGGCGGTGGCGCGGCAGTTCGGGGCGACGCACTTCGTCGATGCCTCGGCGGTGGCGGACGCCGTCACGGCGGTGAAGGAGATCCTGCCGGCCGGCGCCGACCACGCCTTCGAGTGCGTGGGCAGCACCCGGCTGATCCGGCAGGCGATCGACCTGCTCGACCGGCACGGCCAGGCGGTGCTGCTCGGTGTGCCCCCGGCCTCGGCGGAGGCCTCGTTCCTGGTGTCGTCGATGTATCTGGACAAGTCGATCCTGGGCTGCCGGTACGGGTCGTCGCGGCCGCAGCGGGACATCGCCCTGTACGCCCGGCTCTACCGCGAAGGACGGCTGCTGCTGGACGAGTTGGTGACCCGGACGTATCCGGTGGAGGACTTCGCGAAGGCGGCGGACGACGCACAGCGCGGACGGGTGGCGCGGGCGGTGCTGACCTTCGACTAGGAGTGCCACGCGGTCTCCGAGCCCTGGGCCCTGGGCCCTGGCCCGATCCTGGCGAACCCTGACCTTCTGGCCACTCGTTCGTACGGGTGATCCGGCCGAAGCTGATCCGGTGACCCAGACACCTGAACTCCCCCTACGGGCGGCCGGCTCCCGCGAGGGGAGTGCCCCCGTGCCCGCGCCCGCATCCGCGCCCGTGCGGCGCCGGCGGCCGCACCGCGCCTGGTCCGTCGCCGCCGTCACCTTCCTCACCATCATCGGCGCGGCCGGTTTCGCCTCCCTCCCCGGTCTGCTGATCGACCCGCTGCACGCCGAGTTCCACTGGTCGCGCGCCACCATCGGCTTCGCGGTGTCGGTGAACCTCGCCCTGTACGGGCTGACCGCGCCGTTCGCCGCCGCCCTGATGGACCGGTTCGGCATCCGGCGGGTGGTCGCGGTCGCCCTGGCGGTGATCGCGACCGGCGCCGGCCTGACGGTCTTCATGACGGCGAGCTGGCAACTGGTGCTCCTGTGGGGCGTGCTGGTCGGCCTGGGCAGCGGCTCGATGGCGCTGGCCTTCGCCGCCACGGTCACCGGCCGCTGGTTCACCGAACGGCGCGGGCTGGTCACCGGCATCCTCACCGCGGCCGGCGCCTCCGGCCAGCTGGTCTTCCTTCCGCTGCTGTCCTGGATCGTCGACCGGTACGACTGGCGGCCGGCCGCGGTGACCGTCGCGCTCGCCGCGCTCGCCGTCGTCCCCCTGGTGTGGCTGCTGCTGCGCGACCACCCGGCGGATGTCGGTCTGGCGCCCTACGGGGCGACGGAGTTCGTGCCCAAGCCGCCGCCGCAGCGGGGCGCGGCCCGGCGGGCGCTGCGGGCGCTGGTCTCGGCGGCGGGTACGGGGCCGTTCTGGCTGCTCGCGGGCACCTTCGCGATCTGTGGCGCCACCACGAACGGCCTGGTCAAGACCCACTTCGTGCCCGCGGCGCACGATCACGGCATGCCGATGACGGCGGCCGCCTCGCTGCTCGCGGTGATCGGCGTCTTCGACATCGCCGGAACCATCGCCTCCGGCTGGTTCACCGACCGCTTCGACACCCGCCGGCTGTTGGCCGTCTACTACGCCCTGCGCGGGCTGTCCCTGATGTTCCTGCCGCTGCTGCTGTCCGACACGGTGCATCCGCCGATGGTCTTCTTCATCGTCTTCTACGGCCTGGACTGGGTGGCCACCGTCCCGCCGACCATCGCCCTGTGCCGCGAGCACTACGGCGAGGACGGCGCGATCGTGTTCGGCTGGGTCCTGGCCGCCCACCAGGTCGGTGCCGCCCTGATCGCCTTCCTGGGCGGCCTCGCCCGCGACGTCTTCGGCACCTACAACCCCCTCTGGTACGCCTCGGGCGCGCTGTGCGCCCTCGCGGCCCTGATGGCCCTGGTCATCCGGCGGCGGGGGGAGGCGGGGCGGGTGCGGCCGGCCGTGGCGTAGCCCCCGGTGTCAGGGTGCGTTTCCGGCCACTGGATGATCCCCGTGGGATGCGTCGGACGCGTGAGGGGCGTGCGGCGCGCGAGTGCGGACGGGGAGACGGGCGATGGCGATGACCTGGGACGGGGCGGGAGGGGCCCGGACGGCAGGGGGCGGCGAGTCGCTCCGCGGCGTCTGGAGCGGCCGGGCCCTCGTGGTCTCGATGGCGGCGCTGTTCGCCGAGGCGGCCTGCGCGACGGCCGGGCTGGTGCTGTACGGCTTCACTCTGGAGGCGCCGGTCGGCAATCTGTTCCTGGCCACCCTCGTGTTCCCGGTCGCGCTCGTCGTCGGCGCCCTCCTCGGTCTGGTGCTGACGGCCACCCTGGTGCTGCCCACGCTGACGCTGGCGCGGTGGGCGGCGCGCCGGGCCGGGCGGCAGGGGCGGACGCGGTGGTGGTGGACGGTGGCCGCCGCGCCCGTTTCGGCGGCCGTGGCGACCCTCGCGTACGGGGCGCTCCTCGCGCTGCTCACCCGCTCCGTGGGGCCGCCGGCGCTCTATCTGGCCTGCTGGCCGGCGCTGGCCGCGGCCGCCGTACCGGCCGCTCTGGTGGCCGACATCGCCACCAGGGGCACCGGGGCCCGGCGCACCGTACAGCTGGTCGTCGCCGTCGCGGGCAGCGGCCTGCTGACCGCCTTCGCGCTGGGGGGCCTGGGCGTGGTCGGCATGGCGATCGGGCTGCTGCCGGCGTAGGAGCCGACCCGGGCCGAGCTCGTCGGCGTCTGGAGGGACGACGGCGTCGGCGCTCCCGTCCTGCGCTCCGACAGGGTGGCGTCGGCCCGGCGCATGAGCCGGCCGAAGGACCGCGCGACCCCGACGCATGGCACCGGCACGTGCTGACGCGGAAGTGACCGGGCCGGGCGCTCAGGGGCTGAAGTGCCCGAACCCGCCCCGGTGGAAGAGGAGCGGACCGGCTTCGGCCGCGCCGGGGTCGGTGCCGAGGGCTTCGACGCGGCCGACGACGATCAGGTGGTCGCCGCCGGTGTGCACCGCGTGGATCGTGCAGTCGATCCAGGCGGGGACGCCCGCGAGCCGGGGCGAACCGGTCGCGGGGGCCGGCCCGTAGGGGACACCGGCGAACTTGTCGGCGCCGCTGACCGCGAAGGCGCGGCACAGCCCGCCCTGGCCGGCGCCGAGGATGTTGACGCAGAACACCCCGGCGCGGGCGATCCGCGGCCAGGTCGTCGACGTGCGCGCCACCATGAACGTCACCAGCGGCGGGTCCAGGGAGAGGGAGGCGAAGGACTGGCAGGCGAAGCCGGCCGGTCCGGGCTCCGAGGGGGCGGTGACGATTGTGACGCCGCTGGCGAAGTGCCCCAGCACGGAGCGGAATTCGGCCGCGTCCAGTGGAGCGCGCTCGTCCTCGCGTACGGCGCGCAGCGCGGGCCGCGGGTGGGGTGCGGCGGGCGCGGGTGAGGG
Source organism: Streptomyces sp. NPDC033270 (assembly GCF_055576575.1). Taxonomy (NCBI): domain Bacteria; kingdom Bacillati; phylum Actinomycetota; class Actinomycetes; order Kitasatosporales; family Streptomycetaceae; genus Streptomyces; species Streptomyces sp. NPDC033270. The sequence continues at coordinate 166,218 of NZ_JBVIRA010000012.1, read as the reverse complement.
GGCCGTGGTCGGTGCGCCGACGGAGCGCAGATACCGCACGGCCGTGGCCGCCATTCCAGCGTGTCCCATCATGCCTTCATTGAATCTGATGGAGCGTCAGTTGTGAAGCCGGAGGAGGCGACGGCCACCCGGACGTGTGGTTTGCCGATCGGTCGGGGCGATCTTCGGTGGATTCGCGGCAGATTGGGTAGCGGATCGCTGATTGTGCGTCGCCCGCATGGGTAGCGTCCACCTCGGCCGCGTCCGTAGCCGAGCACGGGGGAGAGTTCCGGTACATGGCCGATGCGACACCGTCGTCAGCTCCGTCTGCCGCGTCACCCACCTTCGACGAGGTCTTCTGCGGGCTGCTGCCCCGGCTCTACCGAAGAGCGGTGATGCTGGCCGGTTCCCGACAGTCAGCGGAGGACGTGGTGCATGAGGCGTACCTCAGACTCGCCGCCCGCCCGCAGCGCTTCCTCGCCCATCCGGAGCCGTACGCCTACGCCTTCACCGCCGTGTTGAACGTCGCCCGCGACGCCTACCGCAAGGACCGGCGGCAGGTGCTGGTCGACGGCCTGGAGGGGGTGGAGGAGGCGGGGGCGGACGGCGCCGCGGCCGGAACCGGTGCGGCGTCCGGCGGCTGGGACGGCGGGGTGGAGCGGCGGCACGCCGAGATCGAAGCGGTGCGCCTGTTGGGGCGGTTGTCGCACCGGCAGGCCGGCATCGTCATCCTCGTCGACCTCGACGGCTACACCATCGACCAGGCCGCCAAGATCATGAAGGTGCATCGCGGCACCGCCGCCCGGCATCGCGCCCGCGCGCTGGACAGGCTGCGCGCCTACCTCGTTGAATCGGAGCACGGGCAGGCCGGGAGGTGAGCGGCACGGTGGGTGTGGGGCCACGGTTCGACGACGGCGGCGACGTCGGCGGAGCGGGCGGCGGCCCGGGCCCCGGCGGCGGCCGGGGCGACGGGGCCGGCGACGACGCGGAGGCGCTGCTGCGCGCCCGGCTGCGGCTGGCGGACGAGCAGATCGAGACACCGCCGGGCCTGTGGAACCGCATCAAGGAGACCGACCGCGAGCCGTCGCCCGCCGCGGTCGCGCTGCCCCGCCGACGCCCCTACGCGGTCGCGCTGGCGGTGGCCGCGGCGGTGGCCGCGGTGGCGCTGGGGGTGTGGTGGCTGGTGCGACCCGGGCCGGTCGACCTGCGGCCGGCGGGACCGCCCCGGACGGTGAAGATCACGGTCCACAACAGCGAGCAGGCCTGCCGGACGGGCCGCCTACTGGAGTGCGCGCTGCGGCTGGCCAGGGACCCGTACGCCCCCTACGCGGCGCGCGACAACTCCGCCGGCCGGGTCTGGCACGGCGACGCCCTGGCCGCCCGCTGCGTCGTCACCGACGGCCGCATGGTCCGCGACGAAGCCGGCATCACCTCCACCCGCTGGTATCTGGTCACCAGCGGGCAGGGGGTGCGGGGGTGGCTGCCGGGGGTGCGCACGCGCAACACGCGTGAGGTGCCGGTGTGCCCGGCGGAGGTGAGGTAGGCCGGCCTGCCCCCGGCGTCACCGGCCCCGGTAGGACGGGCTGCGCCGCTCCACGAAGGCGGCGACGCCTTCCTGGGCGTCCGCCGTCGTCATGGTGATCTCCTGGGCGGCGGCCTCGGCGGCGAACGCCGCGGCCCGGTCGGTCTCGAAGGAGGCGTTGACCAGCTGCTTGGTCAGGGCCAGTGTGCGGGTCGGGCCGGCCGCCAGCCGCTCGGCCCACTCCCGGGCCGTCTTGGCCAGCTCGTCGTCCGCGACGACCCGGTTCACCAGCCCCAGCCGCTCCGCCTCGGCGGCCGGCACGGCGTCCCCGAAGAACATCAGCTCCTTGGCGCGCTGCGGGCCGATCAGCCGCGGCAGGAGGTAGGCGCCGCCGCCGTCCGGGACCAGTCCGCGCCGGACGAACACCTCGATGAAACGGGCCGATTCGGCCGCCAGCACCAGGTCGCAGGCGAACGCGAGGTGGGCGCCGATCCCGGCCGCGGTGCCGTTGACCGCGGCGATCACCGGCTTCTCGCAGTCCAGCACCGCGCCGATGAACCGCTGGGCGCCGCGTCGGATCATCCGGGCGACATCGCCGGCGACCCGTTCGCCCGCCGGCGCCGAGCCGCGCAGCTCCGCGCCGGCGCAGAAGCCCTTGCCGGTCGCGGTGATCACGACGGCCCGTACGTCCGGGTCGGCCGAGGCGTCGGCGAGCCGGCCGATGATGCGTTCGCGCTGGTCCCAGGTGAGGGCGTTGAGGGCTTCGGGGCGGTTGAGGGTGATCCACGAGACGCCGTTGTCAGTGGCGTGCAGTACCCATGAATCGACGGGGTCGACGGCGGGGCCGGCGGGGCCGGCGGGTCCGTCGTCATCGCCGCCGGCGGCCGGCCCGGCGGGGGGAGTGGAAGCGGGGGGCGGGGAGGACGTCATGGGGGAGCGGCTCCAAAGGCTGTGGTCGGGATGCTTACGGCGGTCGGGCGGGCGGCTGCTTCGGCGGCCGGCGGTGCGGGCGGCGGCGCGTGGGCCGGGGCGAGCGCGGTCAGTGGCAGACGGCGAGCGCGTCGAGGGCCACCGCGCCCTGTCCGCGCGGCAGGACCACCAGCGGATTGATGTCCAACTCCGCCAGTTCACCGCCCATTTCGAGGGCCATCCGCTGCACCCGCAGCACGACCTCGACGAGCGCGTCGGTGTCCGCGGGCGGTGCGCCGCGCACGCCGTCCAGCAGGGCGTGGCCGCGCAGTTCGCTGAGCATCGCGCGGGCCTGGTCCTCCCCGAAGGGCGGCACGCCCACCGCGACATCCCGCAGCACCTCCACGAGCACTCCGCCCAGGCCGACGGTCACGGTCGGCCCGAAGAGGCTGTCGTGGGTGACGCCGACGACCATCTCGACGCCGCGCTCGATCATCTGGCAGACCAGCACACCGTCCAGCGGGAGGTCCTCGTAGCGGGCGATGTCGATCAGTTCGCGGTAGGCGTCGCGGACCTGGCTGGCCGAGGTCAGCGCGACCTTGACCAGGCCGAGTTCGGTCTTGTGCGCCAGCTGCGGCCCGGAGGCCTTCATCACGACGGGGTAGCCGACCTGGCTCGCCGCCCGTACGGCCGCCGCCGCGCTGGTCACCAGCTGCTCGCGCGGGACCCGGATGCCGTAGGCGCGCAGCAGCTGCTTCGCCGCGTGTTCGCTGAGCTGCTGGCCCGGGCGCATCAGTGCCTGCGCCTTGCGCGCGGAGGGGGACAACGTGCGCGGGGCGTCGTCGAAGGGGGAGCGGTAGGCGGCGGCGAAGCGGTGGTGGTCGAGGTAGGCGCGGACGGCCGTGATGCAGTTGGCGAAGGTGCGGAAGGTCGCCACCCGCGAGGAGCCGAGCAGGGTGCTGCGGTAGGCGTCCTCCGTGCCCACCGGAGAGCCCCACACCACACACACCAGCTTGTCCGTCCGCTCCGCCGCGTCCACGAGGTCCTGGGCGAGCTTGTCGCTCATCGGCGGGAACGGGCCGGTGATCGGGCAGATCAGTACGCCGACGGACGGGTCGGCCAGGATCGCGTCGATGATCTTGCGGCCGCGCCAGTCGCCCACGGGGTGCCCGCCGTTGTCGATCGGATTGGCGACGTTGAGGTAGTCCGGTATCCACTGGTGCAGCTCGGCCTGCTTGGCGGCGTCCAGGGTGGGCAGCCGCAGTCCCGCCGCGGTCGCCAGGTCGGAGAAGTGGGCGCCGGTGCCGCCGGAGATCGAATAGACGGCGACGCCCTCGGCGGCCGGCTTCCTGGCACGGGCCAGCAGCGCCGCGGTGTCCTGCAGCTCGTCGAGCCCGTCGACCCGGATCACGCCGAACTGCCGCATCGCGGCGTCCACGACCTCGTCCGCGCCGGTGAGTTTGCCGGTGTGCGAGGCGGCCGTCCGGGCGCCGGTCTCGGTGCGGCCGACCTTGACGGCGACGACCGGGACCTTGTTGCGGGCCGCGCGGTCGGCGGCGAGCAGGAAGCTGCGCCCGTCCTTGAGGCCTTCCACATATGCGGCGATGGCGCCGACCTCGGGACGGGTGGCGAAGTAGGAGAGGAAGTCGGCGGTCTCCAGATCGGCCTCGTTGCCGGTGGGGGCCCAGTGGGAGAGGCGGATGCCCAGTTCCTGGAGCGTGAAGACCGGTCGGCCCTGGTGGCCCGACTGGGTGATCAGGGCGATGGCCGGGCCGTCGAGGTCCGCGCGGAACTCCTCGAAGGCGTTGAGGTTGGTGTTCGGGCCGAGCAGCCGCAGCCCGGAGCGTTCGACGGCCTCGGCGAGCCGGGCCTGGGCGGCCGCGCCCCGCTCTCCGGTCTCGGCGAAGCCGGAGGCGAAGGCCACCGCGAACTTCACCTTGGCCTCGGCGAGTTCCTCGACGAGCGGCAGCGGATCGCCGACCAGCAGCACGGCGAGGTCGACGGGTTCCGGCAGCGCGGCGACGGAGGCGTAGCAGGGCCGCCCGAAGACCTGCGTCCGTCCCGGATTGACGGGGTGGAGCCGGGCGCCGACCCGCTCCGCCCAGGCGATCAGCTGGCGGGTGATGCCGGTGTTGGGGCGGCCTTCGGTGTCCGAGGCGCCGATCACGGCCACCGACTCGGGCCGGAAGAACCGGTCCAGGTCGGGCACCGGAGCGTGCAGCGGACGGCCGCTGACATCCCGGTCGACCGCGGCCCCGGTGTCCGGCCCGTCGCCGCCGCGATGCGGTGCGCTCGTGCTGTGGACGGTGTGTGGTGGTTGCTCCCCACAGGCCACGACGCGGGCCGGCCGGGAGTGCGTGGTGAGGCTGCCGTGAGTCGATCCAAGCATCGCAGACGCCCGCTCCTGTGTGACGGCTCTCAGTTACCTGGCTGTATCCCTGATCCCTGCATTAGCTGACACTTAGTCAGGTTACTGAACTGACGCTGCGTCAGGAATGGGGTTGCGCAGGAAAGCTCGGGCGGCCGCGGCGCCGGGCCGGATCGCATCCGACCCCTTGCGCGGGCCCGCCCCATGGGCTGAACTGACGTACCGTCAGAATTGGTGGAGGGGTGTGCGGGATGCAGACGATCTGGCTCGGCGGGGCGGAGTGGCTGGCCGTGCTCCGCATCGGCCTCGGCCTGTGGTGGCTGGAGAGCTGGCGCCACAAGGACAAGAAGGGCTGGTTCGAGCGCGGTACGGGCATCGCCTGGGCGGCGGAGGTGGCCGGCAAGCACCGCTGGGGTGCGGTGCGCACCGGCTTCGACAAGGTCGTACGGCCCCGGCCCAAGACGATGGCGTATGTCGTGGTCTACGCCGAACTGGCGCTGGGGCTCGGCCTCGTCCTCGGCTTCCTCACGCCGGTCGCCCTGGTGGGCGGCCTGCTGCTCAACCTGCTCTACCTGGTGCTGATGATCCATGACTGGGCCGAGCAGGGGCAGAACGCGATGATGGCCCTGATCTCCCTCGTCGCCCTGTTCGGCATGGGCTGGCAGACCTGGTCGCTCGACGCCGCCGTGGGGGTGTTCTCGTGACGGCCGGTGGCGGCGGGAGCGCGGCGGAGGCGGGTGCGCACGGTGCCGGGCGGGACGCGGCGCACCGTGCGGCGGGGTTCGATCTGCCGGAGGTGGACGCCTTCACCCGGCCGTACTGGGACGCGGCGGCCGAGGGGCGGCTGCTGTTGCGGCGCTGCCGGGCCGAGGGCTGTGGTGCGGCCCATCACTACCCGCGCGAGTTCTGCCCGTACTGCTGGAGCGAGGACGTCGGCTGGGAGCCGGCCGGCGGGCGCGCCACGCTCTACACCTGGTCCGTCGTGCACCGCAACGACCTCCCGCCGTTCGGCGACCGGGTGCCGTATGTCGCGGCCGTGGTCGATCTCGCCGAGGGGCCGCGGATGATGACCGAGATCGTCGACTGCCGGGAGGCGGAGCTGCGGATAGGGATGCCGCTCCTGGTGCGGTTCCGCCGTGCGGGAGCGGGGGCGGCAGTCGGGGACGGTGCCGGTGGCGCGGCCGGCGGCCTCGCCGTGCCGGTCTTCGGGCCCGCGTGACGCCGGCCGGGCCCCACCCCGGCGGCCTCCAGCCGGGCCCGGAGCCGGGGTGAATCCGGTGGCGGTCCGACCGGGGGCCGCGTCATGCTGGGGCCGTGCTGATCCGTGAGGCGACCGCGGCCGACTGGCCCGCCATCTGGCCCTTCTTCCACACCATCGTGGCGGCCGGGGAGACCTACACCTACCCGCGCGACCTCGACGAGGCGACGGGCCGGGAGATGTGGCTGCTGGAGCCGCCCGGCCGTACGGTCGTCGCCGTCGACGACTCCGGGACGGTCCTGGGCACGGCCAAGATGAACCCCAACCACATGGGCGGCTCCGCGCATATCGCGAGCGCCAGCTTCATGGTCGATCCGCGGTACGGCGGACGCGGCGTCGGGCGGGCGCTGGGGGAGCACGTACTGGCCTGGGCCCGGGCCGAGGGCTATCGGGCGATGCAGTTCAACGCCGTCGTGGAGACCAACACCGGCGCCGTCGCCCTCTGGAGGTCCCTGGGCTTCACGATCATGACCACCCTCCCCGAGGGCTTCCGGCACCCCACCAAGGGCTATGTGGGGCTGCACATCATGTACCGGCGACTGTGAGTGCCCCCCGGGGTCACTCCGGCGACGGACCCCGAGCCTCCCGCCCGGTCGCCCCCGGCGCTGCCGCCCCCACCGCCCCCGCCGCCCGACGCCTCACGGCCAGAGCAGCTCCCTGCTCCAACGCCCGTCCGCATAGCGGTAGTGGAGACGCAGATGCCGGCGCCGTGCGTCGCCCTGGAAGAACTCGACCTCCTCGGGGTGCAGTACGTACAGCGTCCAGCTGGGCACCGCCGCGTCCGGTTCCCGCTGCGCACGCTCCCAGGCGGCCTCCGAGGCGCGGGCCAGTTCCTCGACCGAGTCCAGTACCTCGCTCTGCCGGCCGACCAGCGCCGCGGCCAGCGCGCCCGTGGAGCGGCGGTGCAGATCGGCCGCGCTCTCCTCGGGTCCCGCCTCGGTCACCGTCCCCGTAACCCGCACCTGGCGGCCGACCGCCGGCCAGTAGAAGCCGAGCGCCGCCCGCGGCCGGGCCGCCAGTTCGCGGCCCTTGCGGCTGCCGCGGTGCGAGGCGAAGTGCCAGCCGCGCTCGTCGGCGTCGTGCAGCATCAGGGTCCGTACGGACGGGTCGCCGGCCGCGTCCGCGGTGGCGAGGGTCATCGTGTGCGGCTCCGGCTGGCCCGCTTCGGCGGCCTCCCGCAGCCACTGCCGGAACAGCGGCAGCGGCTCGGCCGGCGCCCCCGCCGGGTCGAACGCGGGCAGTTCGCAGTCCCAGACCCGCAGCCCGCGCAGCAGCTCGCGGAACGCGCGGGCGGCGGCGTCCGCCTCGCCGGTGGGGGCGGCGGGGGCGGCGTCCGGTGTGTCGTCCTGGTGCGCGGGGTGATCGCTCATGTCAGGCAGCGTACGTGCGGGTCGCGGCGGCCGGTGCGGGACCGGCCGCGGCACCCGGTGCGCCGTCCGCCGTCCCGCCCTGCGCGGGAACCCGCCCCCGGCCGGGCTGCGGATAGTCCTTGAGCGTGATCGCGCGGGCGCCCCGCTGCACATCCTCCGCGATCTTCTTCGCCACGAGGTTCTTCCACGGCATGTACGGCAGGATCCGCAGCATCAGATGCCGGAGGCGGATCTGCCCCCGGGTGTCCGCCGTCATCTCCTTCACGAACTTCCGCGCCAGCGCGTGATTGACCGCGACATAGCCGCGCATCTCCGCCTCGTAGCGCGCGAAGGCCGCCTCCGGCTCCCCTCCGGCCGCCAGCTCCCCGGCCAGGACGTACGCGCCGACCAGCGCCATCCCCGTGCCCTGCCCCGACGCCGGCGAGGCGCAGTGCGCGGCGTCGCCGAGCAGCACCACCCGCCCGCGCGACCAGCGGTCCATCTCGATCAGATGCAGCCCGTCGAAGTAGAGGTCGTCCGCCTCGCGGGCCGCTTCGAGAAGCCGCGGGACCTGCCAGCCGACGCCCTCGAACGCGTCCTGGAGCAGCGCCAGTTGCGCGGCGCGGTCGCGGTGGTCGTAGGTCAGGCGGGGCGAGCGGAAGGCCAGCAGGCCGGTGGCCCGCGGATCGCCGGCGGAGCTGTAGGCGCAGATCAGCTTGCCCGGTACGGCGTGGTACAACTCCTCGCGGTCCAGGCCGAGTTCGTTCGGCATGGAGAAGGCCGAGAGGTACGCGCCGAGGTGCCGTGCGAACTGCTCCTCCGGGCCGAAGGCCAGGCGCCGGACGGTCGAGTGCAGGCCGTCGGCGCCGACGACGAGGTCGAAGCGGCGCGGGGCGCTCCGCTCGAAGGTGACGTCGACTCCTTCCGCAGCGGTGTCCGGGTGGTCGTCCGGGCGCGGTACGCCGGAGGTGCTCGCGGCCGCGGGCGCGGCGGGGGTGATCGAGGTGATCGAGTCGCCGAAGAGGTACTCGACGTCGGAGCGGGTGCGCTCGTAGAGGATGCGGGCCAGTTCGCCGCGCATGATCTCGTCGTCGCGATCGACCCGCGCGCCGAAGATGTCGGCCGGGAGGGTGGCGATCCGCTTGCCGTCGTCGTCCACGTACGCGCCGGTCCGCATGTCCGCACTGGCGCGCTGGATGTCCTCCAGGATCCCCATCCGCTCGACGACCTCGATCGCGGCGCCCCGGATGTCGACCTTGTAGCCGCCGGTGCGCAGTGCGGGGGCGCGCTCGACGACGGTCACCGCGAATCCGTAGCGGTGCAGCCAGTGGGCGAGCGCCGGGCCGGCGATGCTCGCGCCGGAGATCAGCACGGTACGGGGCGCGGTGCGGGGGCCGGTGCTGGTGCGGGCGTGCGGGGCGGTTCCGGACATGGCGGGGTTCCCTTCGGGCGTGCGGTGGGTGGCGCTCGTGAGTGGGCTGCGTCGCGCGTCGCGGCGCTCGGTCGTGGTGCGCTCACCGACCGATACCTCGACTATACGAGCGTCTTAAACAGATGTCTATGACGACTGTCTATTACGCTTGTATAGATGGGCCCGAAAAACCGTTCGCCCCGTGCCGTCGCCGCTCGCTAGGCTCGCCGCATGCACCACTTCCACCAGATCTACGGCTGACACGGCCGAGGGCGGTCGTCCGCCCCGCCCGCACCCAGGCGTGCCCGGTGCGCCGCCGACCTCCGGTCGGTGCTGCGCGCCGCCGCCCGGGCCGTCGGGCATGCCGTGTTCCCCTCCGTGACTTCTGTGGTGAAGGAAGTGCTCTCCCATGCCCCGTACCGCCCATATCGCCATGCTCGGCTCGCCCATGGCCAGCCATGTGCTGCCCAGCCTGGAGATCATCAAAGAGCTGGTGGCCCGCGGCCATCGCGTCACGTACGCCAACAGCGACCACGCGGCCGCACTGATCGCCCCCACCGGCGCCGAGTTCGTGCGCTGCACCACCACCCTGCCGGTCGTCGAGAACGACTGGCCCCAGGACCCCATCGCCGCGTCCTCACTCTTCCTCGACGAGGCCATCGAGATGCTGCCGCAGCTGCGGGCCGTCTACGACGAGGACCCGGCCGACCTCTACCTCCACGACGTCTGCTCGTTCGCCGCCCGCGCCCTGGCCGAGTCGCAGGGCCGCGACCTCGTCCAGCTCTCCCCGACGTTCGTGACATGGGAGGGCGCACAGGAGGAGATCGCCGCCGCCTACGCCGCACTGCCGGGGGCGCAGGCCTACCAGGACCGGTTCGCCGCCTGGCTCGCCCGGAGCGGGGCGGTGACCACGGACGTGGCGGAGTTCTCCGGCCGGCCGCGCCGGGCGCTGGCGTTGATCCCGCGGGCCATGCAGCCGCACGCGGACCGGGTCGACCCCGACGTCGTGAGCTTCGTCGGGCCGTGCCTGGGCAGCCGTGCGGAGCAGGGCGGCTGGGTGCGGCCGGCCGGCGCGCAGAAGGTGCTGCTGGTGTCGCTCGGCTCGGCGTACACACGTCAGCCGGAGTTCTACCGGCAGTGCGTGGCGGCCTTCGGGGACCTGCCGGGCTGGCATGTGGTGTTGCAGATCGGCGCGTACGTCGACCCGGCGGAGCTGGGGACGACGCTCCCGGCGAACATCGAAGTGCGGTCGTGGGTACCGCAGTTGGCCATCCTGGAGCAGGCGGACGCGTTTGTGACGCATGCGGGGATGGGCGGCAGCGGTGAGGGGCTGTACACCGGGGTGCCGATGATCGCGGTGCCGCAGGGCGCCGAGCAGTTCGTCAACGCCGACCAGCTGGTCGAGCTGGGTGTCGCCCGCCGTATCGACACCGCCGACGCCACGGCGGAGGCGTTGCGTACGGCCCTGGTGGAGCTCACGGCCGATCCGCGGGTCGCCGCGCGTTCGGCCCAGCTGCGGGCCGAGGCCCGCGCGCAGGGCGGGGCCCGCCGGGCCGCGGACCTGATCGAGGAGCGGTTGGGCTGACGGAACCGGGGCGGTCCAGGGCCCGGGGCGCAAACCCGGGGCCCGGGGCCGCCCCTCGCCATCCCGCCCCCTCGTCAGTCCCGTCCCAGCACCACCGTCCCCGACGAGCAGAACCAGCCGCCTGTTCCCGAGGCGACCGCGAGCCGCGGCAGTGCCCCGTCGGCCCGGTGGACCTGGCGCTGCGGCCCGGCCTCGCCGCGGAGCTGGCGTACCGCCTCGACCAGCAGGAACAGGCCGCGCATGCCGGGGTGGCAGGCGGCCAGGCCGCCACCGTCGGTGTTGACCGGCAGCGCGCCGTCCCGCAGCAGCCGCCCCTTCTCGACGAACGCGCCGCCCTCACCCTTGGCGCAGAAGCCCAGGTCCTCCAGTGTCACCAGGGTCATATAGGTGAAGGCGTCGTAGATCTGCGCGAGGTCGATCTCGGCGGGGCGGACACCGGCGCGGTCGAAGGCGAGGCGCCCGGAGACCGCCGCGGGCGAGACGGTGAAGTCGTCCCACTCGGACATGGTGGTGTGGGAGACCGCGGTGCCCGAACCGAGCACCCACACCGGGGGCTTGGCGAGGTCGGGCACGCAGTCCTCGGCGACCAGCAGGACCGCGCAGCCGCCGTCGGAGCGGATGCAGCAGTGCAGCTTGGTGAACGGGTCGGCGATCATCGGGCCGGAGAGGACCTCGTCGACCGTGATCGGGTCGCGGTACATGGCGTCCGGGTTGGCCGCCGCGTTGGCCCGCGCCTGGACCGCGATCTGGGCCAACTGCTCCAGCGTGGTGCCGTACTGGTGCATATGGCGGCGGGCGGCCATGGCGTACTTGGCGATCAGGGTGTGCCCGTAGGGGACCTCGAACTGGAGCGGGCCGCGGGCGCCGAAGGAGAGGTTCGCGGTGCGGCGGCGGGCCTTGATGTCGGCGCGGGCGGTGGAGCCGTAGACCAGGAGCACGGCGCGTGCCTGGCCGGCGGCGATCGCGTCGGCGGCGTGCGCGGCCAGCACCTCCCAGGTGGCACCGCCGACCGAGGTCGAGTCGACCCAGGTGGGGCGCAGCCCCAGGTACTCGGCGACCTCGACGGGGGCGAGGGTACCCAGCCCGGCCGAGGCGAAGCCGTCGATCACCGACCGGTCCAGGCCGCTGTCGGCGAGCGCCCGGCGGGCGGCCTGCGCATGCAGGGCGTACGGGGTGGCCCGGTCCACGCGACCGCAGTCGGAGAGGGCCACCCCGGCTATGGCGACCCGGCGATGCCCCGACGGAACCCTTGATGTCGCTGACGGCGCTGAAGTCACCGACGGACCTGAAGCCGCTGGCGTCACTGGCGGCACGGACGGCGCTGAAGACATGGATCTGACGGTACATCAGATACGCTCGGGCGGGCAGGGCGTATCGGGCACCCCCGGGAATCGGGCAACCCCTAGGAAAGTGCACCCCCCGTCCCTACTATGACGCCCCGTCAGATCGGAAGCCGGGGCCCGTTCGGACCGGACGGGCGTTGTCGCACGGCCGGGAGGAGCCCGCCGATGGATGCCGCGTTCACCGAGGAGCAGCACGAAATCCGCCGTACGCTGCGCGAGCTGCTGCACAAACGCTGCGGCCCGGACGAGGTCAAAGCGGCGGTACGCACCCCGCCGGGCTACGACGAGCAGCTGTGGCGCCAACTCGCCGCACAGTTGGGGCTCCCCGGGCTGGCGCTGCCCGCCGCGTACGCCGGGGTGGGCTGCGGACCCACCGAACTCGCCCTGGCCTGCGAGGAGACCGGCCGCGCCGTACTCCCCTCGCCGCTGATCGCCACCGCGGCGCTGGCCGCCCCGCTGATCCTCGCCCTGGGCAGCGCACGGCAGCGCGCCGAGCTGCTGCGCCCTCTGGCGACCGGGGAACTGACCGGGACCCTGGCCGTACCGGGCGGACGGCTGGCCACCGCGCTGGCCCTGACCGGCGCCAACGACGGCGACTGGGCGGGCGGCGGCCGGGCCGGCGGCATCCAGGCGCGGCGCGTGGCACCGCAGGGCGCGGCACCCGGGCCGAAGGGCGCTGAGGGACCGGGGGCGGGCCCCGGCTGGCGGCTGTACGGGGAGGCCGGGCAGGTGCTGAACGGGCACACCGCGGAGGTACTGGTGGTCGCCGCGCACACCGGCGGCTTCGCGCGCAGCCGCACACTGCTCTTCCTCGTACGGGCGGACGCCGTCGGACGAGCGGACGCCCAGGTGCGCGGCGAGGGGTCGGCCGGCCTCCGGGGGCTGCTGCGGACCCGGCAGACCGCGCTGGACGAGACCCGGCCCCAGGCGCGGCTCGAACTGCGCGATGTCCCGGCGGAGTTGCTGGGCGAGGGAGCGGGCGAGGGCGAAGGGGCCGGGGAGGCCGACGGGGCGGCGGTCGCGCGGGCGCTCGCCGCGACCGGTGCGGTGGCCGCCGCGACGCTGGCCGCCGAGGCGGTCGGGGCCGCCGATACGGCGCTGGCCCGGACCGTCGCCTACGTCCGGGAGCGCGAGCAGTTCGGCCGGCCCATCGGTTCCTTCCAGGCGGTCCAGCACCGGCTCGCCGACCTGTATGTGTCGCTGCAGGCGGCGCGCTCGGCGGCGTACTACGCGGCGTGGTCGGCGGGGCGCGGACAGTCCGGGGAGCACGCCGCCGCCCCGTACGGTCCGCCCGGGGCGGCCGAGCCCGGGGTGGCCGCGCTGGCGCTCGCGCAGGCGCTGGAGACGCTGCGGGCGGTGGCGGCCGAGGCGGTGCAGCTGCACGGCGGCATCGGCTTCACCTGGGAGCACGAGGCGCATCTGTACTTCAAGCGCGCGGCCTGCGACGAACTGCTGCTGGGGCCCGTGCACCGGCTGCGCGCCCGGGCCGCCGAGGAGGCGGGGCTGTTCCCCGGCGGGGCGGGCGCCGTGGACGGCGGCGGTGCGGCCGGGGCCGCACCGCCGGCCGGTGCGCCGGCGACGGGCCGTACCCGAGAGGCGGTCGATGCGTGATGCCGGCAGGTGAGCGGCTGGTGCAGAGGGTCTCGGCGACCCGTGCGTTCGCCCGGGTCGCACCGCACGTCATCCCGGCGCTGGACCGCGCGGTGCACCGGCTGACCCGCGGGAAGGTGCTGCTCAGCGCCCGGATGCTGCCCGGGCTGATCCTGACCGCGACCGGCGCCAGGAGCGGGCGGCCGCGGCGTACGCCGCTGGCCTGCGTGCCGCAGGAGGACGGCGGCTGGCTGCTGGTCGGCAGCAATTTCGGGCGGCCGGGCCATCCGGCCTGGACGGGAAACCTGCTCAGGAATCCGGAGGCGGAGGTGAGTTGGCGGGGTCAGGACATCGCCGTACGGGCCCGGTTGCTCACCGGTGAGGAGCGGGCGCGGGCGTGGCGGGCGGCGCTGGCGTTCTGGCCGCCGTACGCCGCGTACCAGGCGCGGGTGGAGCGGGAGATCCGGCTGTTCCGGCTGGAGCGGCGCTGAGCCCGCCGTACGCGGACCGTTGCTACGCACACACAGCGGGTGCCCCGGCGTACCCCTTGGGGGACGGGCGGCACCCGCTGTGTGTGCGGTACGGCTATGGCAGGACGGAATACAGGACCGATACGGGCCGACGGCGAACCGGCTTGGTCACAACGGCACTTCGGGGCGCGGCTGTTGCCTGGCCGCTCCCTCGGTCGCCGGCGCGGTTGCCTGGTGGTGGTTCCGTTAGGAAGTCCGCTTCATATGGTCCGCTTCATTTGGTGGGCTTCTTGCCCGTGATGCCGAAGTGCACCAGCAGCGCCAGATTCGGCTTGAGCTCGGCCTGCTTGACGCCCCAGCTCTGGAAGCCCTTCTGGTGTCCGGCGACCGCCGCGAGCATCGCGACGATGGAGCCGGCCATGGCCGCCGCGCTCACGTCCTTGTCGACCTTGTTCTTGCTCTGGAGTTCCTGGATGGAGTCCGTGAGCGAGTTGGTGACGGCGTTGAGGATCTTCATGCGGATCTTGTAGAACCGCTTGTCGCCCTCGGCCGCACCCAGGTCGACGACGCGGAGAATCGCGTCGTGCTTGCGCCAGAAGGAGAGGAAACCCTCGACCAGGTCCTCTGCCGCCTGCCAGCCGGACTTGCCCACCCAGGAGCGTTCGGCGACAAGATCGGTCAGAGTGGCGCCTTCCTTGGCCATCTCCTCGGCGATTTCGAGGACGGCTCCCTCGACGTCCGGGAAGTACTGATAGAACGTAGCGGGAGAAGTCCCCGCTTTTCGGGCCACATCGATGACCTTGACGTCCCGGTAGGGGGACGAACTGAGCATTTCACTGAGGCAGTCGAGAAGCTTTTGCCGCGTCGCCTGTCCGCGGCGGCCAGCAACTCTGCCGTCGACGGTTCGAACTTGTCCTGTCATGCCGTCAGCTTACCGAGGGGTGATCGGAGCGCGATTTGACTGCCTGCAAATGGGGATGGGGAGTTAGGGGTGCGCGCTCCCCGGCGAGTGCGCTGGTGGCGGGCCTGCTGAGGGTGGTGGATTCGGTGCGGAGGCTTGATCCGAAGCGGTGAATGGCCTTATCAACAGGCTGTGGACAACTTTGGTGGATAAGCGGTCACTGTCCGTGCATGAAATAGGCAATCGCGGACGCCAGTTGGGCGCCCGGCGCATATATCGCGTAACGCCTCCGCTTTCTCGCGCGGAATCGACCAGTATCCACCGGAATCGAGTTCGTGTTCGATTGATTGTGTTTGATTACTCGGCGAGCGCGCGACGCGAACCGGCGCTAGCTTGGACATATGGCCACCACGGCGGCCGGCGATAGCCCCTGCGCGGACGGCGATCGCCACACCGCGCGCGTGTTCTGGTGCCGAAGTGGCCCGCGGCGGCGCAGAATTGAGACGTCGGGCAGGGGAGGGTGACGGGGGGCGACGAGGGGTAACGGCGGGGGCATGGCCGGCCGGCCGTCGAAACGGAGCGGTGAACGTCCGTATATCGGGCGGTGTCGCGCCCGGGGGGAAGCGGCAACTCATCGGTAACCCCCAGGTGGCCACCCGTCGGCGGACGTATCGGAGCACGTCAGGCCAGGTTGGGTTACGTCGGGTAACGGGCCTGTTGCGGGTCGCGGGGGGTATGCCATGACACGGCGGACAGGCCCCGGGTTCGCAACCGTCGGCTCGGCCAGGAAGAATCACCACGCGGACGGCCGTTTCGGCCAGGCGGTGAGACGCTGCATCGGGGCAGTGGCTCTCGGCGGCTCGTGGCTTTTGAGAGTCTCTTTTTTTACGCCCCACGGGGAGGTGGCAGGCAAGTGGTGGAGCAGCTGAAGCAGCTGACGCAGCACGATCCCCGGCGGATCGGGCCGTTCGAGGTGCTCGGCCGTCTCGGGGCCGGCGGCATGGGACTGGTCTATCTGGCGCGCTCGGCGTCCGGCCGGCGTGTGGCGATCAAGACGGTGCGTACCGAGCTCGCCGAGGACCAGCTGTTCCGGGTCCGCTTCACACGCGAGGTCGAGGCGGCCCGCGCGGTCAGCGGCTTCTACACCGCGGCGGTGGTCGACGCCGATCCGCGCGCCGCGGTGCCCTGGCTGGCGACGGCGTACGTCCCCGCGCCCTCCCTGGAGGAAATAGTCAATGAGTGCGGGCCGCTGCCGGCCCAGGCGGTGCGCTGGCTGGCGGCCGGCATCGCCGAGGCGCTGCAGTCCATCCACGGCGCGGGTCTGGTCCACCGCGACCTGAAGCCGTCGAACGTGCTGGTCGTCGAGGACGGCCCCCGGGTGATCGACTTCGGTATCGCCTCCGGGGTGTCCAACACCCGGCTGACGATGACCAACGTGGCCGTCGGCACGCCTGCCTACATGTCGCCCGAGCAGGCCAGGGACTCGCGCAGCGTCACGGGCGCGAGCGATGTCTTCTCCCTCGGCTCGACCCTGGTCTTCGCCGCCACCGGGCATGCCCCCTTCCACGGCGCCAACCCCGTCGAGACCGTCTTCATGCTGCTGCGGGAGGGCCCCGACCTGACCGGGCTGCCGGACGAGCTGCGTCCGCTCCTGGAGTCCTGTATGCAGATGGAGGCCGGCCACCGCCCGTCCCCCGCCGATCTGCAGTCCCAGCTCGCCCCGCACCTCTTCGGCTCCGGCAGCGACGACAGCGGTACGGCCTCGGCCTGGCTGCCGCCCGGTGCGGTGGCGCTCATCGAGGGCCGGCGCGGCGGGCGCTCCGCCGTCCCGAAGGACACCCAGCGGGCCGGCTCCGGGCGCGCCGCCAACCGTCCGGCACCCGTGCCGCCGTCGGCTCCCCCGATGCCCGCACCCCGGCCCGTACAGGTGCCTCCGCGGCCCGAGAGCGCCCCCGCGGGTGCCGCCGCGGAGTCCGGCTGGCCCGGTCGGATCGGCGCCGGTCCCGGTGCGGCGCACCGCGGCGGCGACCCGAGGGGCAACCCCGGCCCGATGCCGCAGCCCGCGGCGCTCGGCCCGGACATCTCCACGGCCCGCATGACCCCGGTCTCCGCGGCGCCGCCCGCCGCCGCGCCGCCCGCTGAGGGCGCCGCCGGTCCCGTACACCTCGGCGGCTCGCCCGCCCCGATAGGGCCGGGGCCGCGCGCCGACGCCCGCGAGCCGCAGCCGCGCGGCCAGGCCGGTGCCGCGACGAACTGGGTACGGCCTCCCGGTGGCGGCCCGGCGGCCGGTGCGGGGCAGCAGGACGCCCCGGCGGCAGAGGGCGCCGCGCCGCAGCCCGCCACCCCGCCCGAGGCGCCGTCCGCCGAGCCGGGCCGCTGGCGCCCCTGGCGGTTCCGGATGTCGAACGATGTGTGGGGCACCCCCGCCGTGGACGGCGATCTGCTCTACGTCACGTCCTTCGAGGTGCACGCGCTCGATGTGGCCAGCGGGCGCCGCAGGTTCAAGACCCGTGACGTCGCCTGGGCGATGGCGGTCGCGGACGGGCGGATCCACGCCTCGGACGGTCCGAGCCTGTACGCGCTGGACGCCGTCGACGGCACCGAGCGCTGGCGCCTGAACACCGAGGGCTGGGTCTACGCCCTCAAGGTCGACCGCGGGACCGTCGTCACCAGTACCCGCGGGGGCGGTGTCCAGGCGTGGGAGGCCGCCACCGGCGAGCTGCTGTGGGAGATCGGTGGCGTCCAGACCGACTTCGAGACCGCCGAGGCCGGCCCCGTGGTGCACGAGGGCACGGTGTTCGTGTGGGCCGACGCGCGGCTGAAGGCGCTGGAGGCGCGTACCGGCGCCGAGCGCTGGTCGTACCCGGTGGGCGACGTGGCGGCCTGCGGCGGGGTGCCGATGCGGCTGCTGCCTGCGTCGGACGGCGCGGTCTACGTCGTGGCGGGGACGCGGGTGCTGGCGATCGACATCGCGCGTGGCGAGGTGCGCTGGCACTTCGAGGCACCCGCGGTGTTCCTGAGCCCGCCGGCCTTCGCCCCCGGACCGGCCGTCACCGGCGGCGGGGTCTATCTGGCGGACTATCTGGGCACGGTCTACGCGCTGGACGCGGCGGACGGCCGCGACCGCTGGCGGATCGCCACCGAGGCCCGGCAGTCCGTCGAACCGGTGCTGGTCGCGCACGGCGCGGTCCACCTGGGCAGCGGCAAGGCGCTCTACACCCTGGACGCGGTGACCGGCACCCCGCGCTGGCGCTTCCAAGCCGGCGCGGAGGTCGTCGGCGCACCGGTCGTCGCCGAGGGCCGGGTGCACTTCGGCTCGGCCGACCACTGTCTGTACACGCTCGATGCGATGGGCGGCCAGCTGCGCTGGAAGCTGGAGACCGGCGGCGAGATCACCGGCTCGCCGGTGGCCGTCGGCGGGGTCGTCTACGCGTGCAGCAAGGACCGCTGCGTGTACGCGCTGGACGCGGCCAAGGGGACGGGGCTGGCGCGACGGGCGTCGCCGACGTAGCCGCGCGAGGGGGGAATACGGCTCCGCCCTCGTCTGGTTGTGGCCCCGCAGGGGGCGTCCGCGTCCCCTAGGGGATGTGTTCGCCCCCGCCCTAGGGTCCCCCCGCGCCGCGACGCCCCGGAGCCCGCGCCTCCCGGACCCTCGTTTCCCGTCGCCCCGCCCCGCCCCGCCCCGCCCCGCCCCGCCCCGCCCAAGCCCGTCTCCCCGCCCCTACTCCCGCTCCTCCGGGGGCGGTTGGGGCCTGTCGCGTTCGGGTTTCCAGGGTTGCTGCGGCTGTTGAGGCTGCGGCCGGCGGTACTCCTGGCCCCATTCCACCGGGGGCGTGGGAGGCAGCCGGCGGGACGACATGGTCGGCGGTGGCTCCTGGGGTTGCTGCTGAGGCCGTTGCTGGGGCTGTTGCTGGGTGTGTTCCTGGGGCCGTTGCTGCCGGGGCCGCGGAGAGAAGGGCCGCCGTTGCCGTTCGGTCGGGGGCGGCTCGGTCACCGGCAAGGGGGCGGTCGGAGTGTCGCCCTGCTCCCGGTAGGGATCGCCGGCGCTGCCCGCAGGCGGTCCGGGCGGGCCCGCGGCGTACGGCTCGGGGTCCCACTCCTCCGCGCCCGGGCGGCCCGCGTCCCACGGTTCGGGCGTCCCCGGCGGGTAGGCGGCCGGCGGAGCGGGCCTGCGGCTGTCGTAGGGGGCGTCGGGTCCGTAACGGCCGTAGTACCCGTCGTCGTACTGCCGGTCGTCATAGCGCCGGTCGTCGTAGTACCGGTCGTCGTGGCGCCGGTCGTCGTCCCGCCGGTGGGCGCCGCGGCCGTATCCGACGCGGTCGCGGCCCCGCATGATCAGGGCGCCGAGCAGCAGCAGCGCACCACCGCCCAGCGCGTTGGCCACGCCCACGCCCAGCCCGCGGGCCCCGGCGGTCAGCTCGCTCGCGGCCTGCCCCTGGCGGACCATCCACAGGATCGTGAAGCCCAGGACGACCAGGCCCGCGAGGGCGACCAGCAGCCGGGAACGCAGGGCGACGCCGATCAGGGTCAGCAGCGCGGCGAAGGCCATGGGAAGCAGGACGGAGCCGAAGAGGGGGGCGGCTTGGGGGGTGATGCCGTCGAAGAGATCCTCGATCCGGATGTCTCTGCCGTGACGGCCGTCGTACCAGGGACGGAAGGGGCTCCAGACGGCGGCCGTCGCTCCGACGAGGGCGATCAGGGACCCGAGAACGTTGCGCACCACGGGCGTCGCCTCGCTTCGGATTGTCCTGTTCGTCCTCCGTGACCGACGCTACGCCTGCCCCTCTGCACTCGCTAGACAAGTACGGCCACCCGCGTAGCAGGGGCCTGCGGGGGCTGTCACCGGCTCTTGCTAGGGTGCCGTGCACGCGTCAACCCATGGGGTGGCGGAGCTCAGAGGTTTCCACGGGGGACGGTCGGATGAAGCAGCGCACACGCACAGGCATGGGCATCCGCGGCGGTGCCCGTACGGGTATCAGGGTGACGGTCGCTGGCGGGCTGGTGCTGGCCACGGTCGCCACGGTCAGTGGCTGTATCAGCAGGCCACGGGTTCACGTGCCGACGAACCTGTCGAGTCCGTCGTCCTCCAGCAGTTACGACCCGTACGGCTCGACCCCTACGGGATACCCGTCGGACACCTACTCGCCCTCGCCGACCCAGGAGACCTTCGACCCCGACGGGCGGAACGACGTCAGCGGCAGCAACTGCGACTTCTCGAACTCGCTGCGCCAGTTCACGTACACGGTCTCCATCACCAACCCGTCGTCCACCGACAGCTTCTCCTACGACATGGCCGTCAACTGGATGAAGGCCAGGCCGGCCGACGGCAAGGCGTACGGGCTGCACGAGCGGTCCATCATCGTGGGCCCCGGCGACACCGAGACCTACACCGCCAAGTACACGGTGAACCAGTCCTCCATCGGGCAGTTCTGGTACACCTGCCAGATCACCCGGGCGCAGAAGACCCGGATGTGACGGGTCAGCGGGCCGGGTCCCGCTTCCGGGCGGCGAACAGCTCCGCCTGGCGCTCCGGGGGCAGACTGCCCAGCGCGATCAGCTGAGGGGCGTGCGCCAGGGCCTGCGCTCTGGCCGCCTCCTTCGCCGCCCAGAGGGCGCGTACGGTGCCCTGGACGGCCCCGGTCGGCTGCGCGGCGACGACGGCCGCGCGGCGCAGCGCCACCTCGGCCGCGGCGCCCGGTGCGGTCACCTCGGAGACCAGGCCGATCTCGTAGGCGCGGGCGGCGCCCAGCCGCTCGGCCGTGCCCATCAGGGACAGCCGGGCGATCTCGCCCAGGGGCATCCGCTGCGCCATGTGGATGGACTCGTACGCGCTGACCATCCCGTAGGTGGTGTGCGGGTCGAAGAAGGTGGCGGTCTCGGAGGCGATGATGAACTCGGCCTCGCCCAGGAGGTAGAAGGCGCCGCCGCAGGCCATTCCGTCGACGGCGGCGATGACCGGCTTCCACAGGTCGTTGGCCTTCGGGCCGATGCGCAGCAGCGGGTCGTCGAGGGAGTAGGGGGAGGGCGGCTGGGGGACGTCGACCGAGCGGTCGACACCGGTGCAGAAGGCCCGGCCGCCGGCGCCGGTGACCACCGCCGCCCGTACGGAGTCGTCGAAGCGGAACGCCCGCCAGGTAGCGGCGAGTTCCGCGGCGGTGTCGAGGTCGATCGCGTTGTGCCGCTCGGGCCGGTCGAGGGTGACCAGCGCGACGCCGTCGGTGGTCTCGATGCGCACCGTCACGGCCGCTCCAGGGTCCAGCGGGGCACGGTCACGCCGCCGGGCATGGCGTGGAAGACGGCCTTCACTGGGGCGCCGATGCGCAGCCGCGACGGGGCGACGGAGTTGAGGGGGGCGTCCGCGCCGGTGACGAGGTTGCCGACGAGGCGGATGCGGGGGGCCTCGGCCAGCTCCACGATGATCGCGTTGTAGCCCGGGAGCGCGGCGTAGGCGGGCAGCAGCGGCGGGTGCGGCAGCACATAGGACCAGATGCGGCCGCGGCCGGTCATCCGCTGCCAGTGGGCGGCGAAGGACTGGCAGTGCGGGCAGCAGGGCCGGGGCGGGAAGCGCGGTTCGTCGCAGTCGGAGCAGGCCTGGATGCGCAGTTCGCCCCTGGCGGCGTACTCCCAGAAGGGTGCGCCGTCCTCGTCGGGGACGGGAAGCAGCAGGTCGGCGTGGTCGCCGGGGCCGTTGTCAGTGGCGGGTGCCACGCTGGGTGTCATGGACCTACGAACGGACTCGGGTGCACTCATCGCGCCTCAACTCCTCAGCAGC
This sequence comes from Streptomyces sp. NPDC033270, assembly GCF_055576575.1. NCBI lineage: Bacteria > Bacillati > Actinomycetota > Actinomycetes > Kitasatosporales > Streptomycetaceae > Streptomyces > Streptomyces sp. NPDC033270. The sequence goes on along the minus strand of NZ_JBVIRA010000012.1, from coordinate 144,761 downwards.
AGGGCCGAGGTGGGGACGCCCTCGCCCGCGGTGACCAGGCAGGTGGTTGCGTCGGGGACCTGCGCCGTGCTGGTGCCGCGCAGCTGTTTGACGCCCTCGGTGATCAGGTTGAAACCGTGTACGTACGCCTCGGAGAGGCCGCCGCCGCCGGTGTTGAGGGGGAGCCGGCCGCCGATCTCCAGCGCGCCGCCTTCGGTGAAGGCCGCTCCCTCGCCGCGTCCGCAGAAGCCGTAGCCCTCCAGGGAGAGGGGGATCAGGGGGGTGAACGCGTCATAGATCTGGGCCACGTCGACGTCCTGCGGGCCGAGGTCGGCGCCCTTCCACAGGTGTCGGGCGGCGGTCCAGGCGGGGCCGGTGAGCGGGTCGTCGTTCCAGTAGTTGACCATGCCGTGGTGCTGCGCGGGCAGGCCCTGGGCGGCGGAGTGGAGGTAGACGGGCCGCCGGCGGCAGTCCCGGGCGCGCTCGGCGGAGACCACGACGCAGGCCAGCGCGCCGTCCGTCTCCAGGCAGTTGTCGAAGAGGCAGAGCGGCTCGCTGATCCAGCGGGCGGTCATATACATCTCGCGGGTCAGCGGGCGGTCGTACATGATCGCGGCCGGGTTCTGGTTGGCGCGGTTGCGGCAGGCGAGCGCGACGTTGAAGAGGTGGTCGCGGGTGGCGCCGTATTCGTGCATATAGCGGCGGGCCAGCATGCCGATCTCGTCGGCGGGGCGCAGCAGTCCGAAGGGGCGGGTCCACTGCCCCGGGGTCGGCAGCTGGACCTGGGTGTTCTTCCAGGGGCGCGGTCCCGAGCCGCGTTTGCGGGACCGCCAGGCCACTCCGACGCTCGCCTGACCGGTGGCGATGGCGGCGGCCAGATGGGCCACCGTCGCGCAGGAACCGCCGCCGCCGTAGCCGACCTTGGAGAAGTGGGTGACGTCCCCGGCGCCGATGGCCTTGGCTATCTCGACCTCGTCGGTCTCCTCCATGGTGTACGAGGCGAAGGCATCCACCTGGGAGGGGGCGATCCCGGCGTCGTCCAGTGCCGCGACGATCGCCCGGCAGGCCAGGGTCTTCTCGGATTCGGGCAGTCGCCTGGCGAACGGGGTCTGCCCGATGCCGGCTATCGCCGTAGCGTCCTTGAGGGTCGCTGCCATCGCCACCTCCGTGGCCGGTCGCCAGTGCTGACAGCGGAGGAGGCTACCGCTAATCTGACGGACAGTCAGCTAGTGGTGGTCGGCTCTTTGGCGGGAGGCAGTGCGATGCACGACGACGTGGACGCGCGGGCGGACCTGGCGTACGGCGTCATCCCCCGGCTGGTGCGCGAGGCCGCCCGGCGCCACGGCTCCCGGGAGGCCGTCGTCGAGGGCCGCACCCGGGTCTCCTACGCCGAGCTGGGCGAGCGGGTGGAGCGGGCCGCGGCCGCCTGCATCGCCTCCGGAGTCGCGCCCGGCGACCGCGTCGCCGTATGGGCACCCAACACCCTGGACTGGATCGTCTCCGCCCTCGGGGCGGTGACCGCCGGCGCCGTCCTGGTCCCCGTCAACACCCGCTTCAAGGGCGCCGAGGCCGCCTACGTCCTCGCCCGCACCCGCGCCAAGCTGCTCTTCGTCACCGGCACCTTCCTCGGCACGTCCTACGTCGCCTCGCTCCGCCGCGCCGCCCAGGAGGGCGGCGGACACGGCCCGCTGCCCGGACTGCCGCACCTGCAAAAGGCCGTGGTGCTCTCCGGCGACGCCCCGGCCGGCTTCGTCACCTGGCGGGACTTCCTCGCCGGCGGCGCCGCCGTCCCCACCGGGGCGGTCCGCGACCGGGCCGACGCCCTGCGCCCCGAGGACCCCTCGGACATCGTCTTCACCTCCGGCACGACCGGGCACCCCAAGGGCGCCGTGATCACCCACGCCCAGACCCTGCGCGCCTACGACGTCTGGAGCGAACTGGCCGGCCTCCAGGAGGGCGACCGCTACCTGATCGTCAACCCGTTCTTCCACACCTTCGGCTACAAGGCCGGGGTCATCGCCTGCCTGCTGCGCGGCGCGACGATGGTTCCGCAGCCGGTCTTCAGCGCGCAGACCGCACTCGCCAACATCGCCGCCGAGCGGATCTCCGTCCTCCCCGGGCCGCCCACCCTCCATCAGCAGCTCCTCGACCACCCCGACCGCGCCCTGCACGACCTGTCCGCGCTGCGCCTGGTGGTCACCGGCGCCGCCGTCGTCCCCCTGGAGCTGGTCGAGCGGCTGCGCGGCGAGCTGAAGATCTCCACCGTGCTGACGGCGTACGGCCTTTCGGAGAGCTCGGGCATCGTCACGATGTGCCGCCGCGGCGATCCGCCCGGCGTGATCGCCGCGACCTCGGGCCGCGCCCTGCCCGGCACCGAGGTCCGGGTCGTCGACCCCGAGGGCCGGCCGACGGCGCCCGGAGACCCCGGCGAGGTGCTGGTCCGCGGCTACCACGTGATGTCCGGCTACTTCGAGGACCCGGCCGCCACGGCCCGCGCGATCACCCCCGACGGCTGGCTGCGCACCGGCGACGTGGGCACCCTGGACGCGGCCGGCAACCTCCGGATCACCGACCGCATCAAGGACATGTTCATCGTCGGCGGCTTCAACGCCTACCCCGCCGAGATAGAGCAACTCCTCGGCCGCCACCCGGACATCGCCGATGTCGCCGTCGTCGGCATACCGGACCCCCGCCTCGGCGAGGTCGGCAAGGCCTACGCGGTCCGCCGCCCCGGCTCCTCCCTCACCGCCGACGACCTGATCGCCTGGTCCCGGCGGGAGATGGCCAACTACAAGGTCCCGCGCGAGGTCGCCTTCGTCCCCGAACTCCCGCGCAACGCCGGCGGCAAGGTCCTCAAGACCCGGCTGCGCGACGGCGCCCCGGGCCCCGCGCCCGCCTGACCCGCCCGGCTCCGTCCCGAAGAGGCACGCCCTACGACGCCGGTGGCGTCCAGTCCGGCCGGCGGCCGCTGAGCGCCACCACCTTGGCCAGGAGCGGGGCGTCCCCGGGCACCGCGACCACCGCGCCGAACAGCGGCCCGCCCGCGCCCTCGGCCCAGGACGACAGCAGCGCGTGGGAGACCTGGAGGCTGTCCGCGTCGGGCGCGTAGTCCTGGCCGGTGGCGCGCGCCAGGTCCCAGCCGTGCACGACGAGCTCATTGAGCGCGATCCGGCCCGCCACGGCGCCCGGCAGGGGCACACCGCCCGCCTCGGTCTCGCCCTGCCACGCCTCCGGGGCGCGCCAGGACTGGGCCATGCCATCGAGGTTCCGGTCCAGTTCGGCGCGCCAGCCGGGCCCGACATCCGGCCGGAACGCGTCGGGGGAGGTGCCGGTCGTCGGCCCGAGCTCCTTGCGCGCCACGTCCTGGAAGGCGGCGGCCAGCCCGACGAGATGGCCAAGGAGGTGGCGTACGGCGTACTTCTCGCACGGTGTGGGCGCCTGGAGCTGCTCCTCGGTGGTGTGCGCCGCGAGCTGCGACACCAGCCGGGTCTGCGCGCCGAAGTCGATCATCTCGGTCATCGTCCCTGGTTCCTTCCGCCCTGGGGGCCTGCACTACGGTCCGGGGCCGTCCCTGCCGGCCCCGCCCCTGTTAGTGAAGACTCCGCGGCCTCGCGGAACTCATCGCCGCACCGCCGAAGACCCTCGCGCGGAGCACCGGCTACGGGACAGCCCTTAGGGGGTGTCCGCAAAGGGGGTATACCGCTCCCGCAGCGCCGCCTTCAGGACCTTGTTCAGCGGGCCGCCGCGCGGCAGCTCCTCGGTGATCTCCAGCTGCTCCGGCAGCTTCTGCGTCATCAGCCCGGCCGCCCGTAGATGCGCGGTCAGCGCGCCGAGCGTGAGCGGTGGGGCGGCCGGATCGGCGGGCGTGACCACCGCGCACACCCGCTCGCCGCGTTCCCGGTCCGGCAGCCCGATCACCGCGGCCTGCGCCACCGCCGGGTGGGTGTGCACCAGGTCCTCGATCTCCTGCGCGGAGATGTTCTCGCCCTTGCGGATGATGATGTCCTTGAGGCGCCCGGTGAGCACCAGGTGGCCGTCGGGCCGCAGTCGCCCCAGGTCACCGGTGTGGAAGTAGCCGTGTGCGTCGAAGGCCTCGGCGGTCAGCGCGGGGTCGGTGTACCGCCGCAGGAGCATCGGCCCCTTGAGCGTCACCTCGCCGGTCTCGCCCGTCGCGGCCTCGCTCCCGTCCGCCCGGGCGATGCGTATCCGCGCCCCCGCCACCGGCCTGCCCACCGTCCGCGCCAGCTGCTCGTCGCTGTCGTACGGCGTCCCCATCGCGATCATCGGGCACTCGGTCATCCCGTAGCCGTGCACGATCGCGCACTGAAGCTCCCGCCCGGCCGCGGTATACAGCTCCGGGGCCATCGGCGCCCCGCCGCCGGACAGCAGCCGCAGCGAGGGGATCAGCCGCCCGGCGTTCGGCTGCTCCTTGCGGTAGCGCCGTGACTCGTCCGCGAACGCCTGGTAGAAGGCGGTGCTGCCGCCGGCCATGGTGACGCCCCGGCGCCGGTAGACGGCCGCCGCCCGGCCCGGCTCGAAGCTGTCCAGGATGACCGCGGGGAAGCCGCTGACCAGCATGGCGATGACATAGTCCGGGCCGGCGATATGCGCGTAGGGGAAGGCGATCGAGCCGATGTCCCGCGTGGACATGCCGAGCGCGGTGGCCAGGCCCACCCCGCCGGCGATGAGCGTGGCATCGGTGTGCTCGACGCCCTTGGGCGACGAGGTGGTACCGGACGTGTAGTAGATCCAGGTCGTGCGGCCGTCCGCGCTCGCCGGCGCCGCCGGGCCCAGCCCGCCCGGATCGCCCACCGGCAGTCCGCCCGCCACCGAGACCACCCGCACCCCGTCCCCGGCGAGGTCGCGCACCATCGCGGTGTGGTCGAACCCCCGCCAGGCGCCCGGCACCAGGACGTACTCCGCCGCCGACTCCGCCAGGACGAAGCCGACTTCGCGCTCCCGGTGGAGCGGGATGACGGGCGTCTGCACGGCTCCGAGCCGGGCCAGCGCCAGCGAGGCGACCACGGTCTCGATCCGGGTCGGCAACTGCCACGCCACCCGGGTCCCGGCCCCTATCCCCAGCTCCCGGAACCCGGCCGCCACCCGCAGCGCCTCGTCGCGTACGCCGTCGAAGGTGACGGTCCGGCCGTCCCCGTCGAAGAACATCGGCGCCCCGCGCGAGGCCCGCGCCCGGTACTCGACCAGTTCCCAGAGCGTCTGCACACGAGCGGTTTCGAACACGGCGCGCCTCCTGACTGCGAGCAGGGCGGTACGGGCCCGGCCGGGGCCCTCGCCGGGCCGGGTGGCGCGACTGTACCAACGAAACTGACGGAGCGTCAGAGTCAGGGGGAGGGGGGTGCGTGGTGCCGCGTGCCGTGAGGCGATAGGGGAGTGGTGGGGAAAAGCGACGGCAGCGGGGCCATGCCCTGGGCATGGTCTCGCTGCCGGCTCGCTGTGCGGATGGGTGCCGAAGTGCCCGGTGGATCAGGCGTGGTGGCCCTCGGGCGCGATGTCCTCGGCGGTGCCGAGGTTCCCGGTGATCGGCACGTGGTGATCGAAGGTGGAGATCTCGCCGGGCCGGGCGTGGTGGGAGTCGGCCGTCGCCGGTGCCGCGGCCGCGGCCGCGGCGGCGAGGGTGAGTGCGGCGAGGACAACAGCCTTGCGTGTGCGGGTCATGCCGGTTCCTCCGTGACGGATGGCGTGCTGGTGCGTGTTGTGCGTAGAGAGTAGAGAGCGACCGGCGCTGCACGAGCGTGTGTTCGAACGCGTGGCCGGAAAGTGCCGTGGCTCGGCCGGATGCCGAATTCCGCGCGGATACGCCGCAGGGGCCGCTTTCGATGGCTCCCCTCCATGCCATCGAAACGGCCCCTGCGATCCCCCGAACCTTGTTGCGGTTCTTACTTGGGCTCGCCCAAGGCATCGCCGAGCGGCTTGCCGATGGGCTGGTGGTGGTCGAACGTCGTGATCTCTTCCCCGGGCGTCACCGGCTGGTCCTTCTTGCCGGCGATACGGCGCCCGTTGGGGCCGAGGACGGGCTGGTGGTGGTCGAGCGGCTTGATGATGTCCCGCTCGTCCGGCTGCTGGGTGTTCTCGGTGGCCAAGCTGATCAACTCCAGTGTTTGGGCGCTTGATACCGGTACACCCAGCCGGCGACTCCCCCGTGGGTCGCCGGTCAGGTGCATCGGGGCCGAACACCATAACGGTGGGGCCAACTCACCGAACCGCTTGCCCCCCGAGGCGGCGGGTCGGTAAGTAGAGATTGGCGTGACGCGATGAACGATCGATAAACGTCCGCGTCTACCTCCGCCGCCGACCGCCCGTGCCGGCGTCGTTGCTGGTCATACGGTCGCGACGGGGCGCAGCAGGTCCTGCACCACCGCGCACTCCGCAGAGCCCAGACGCTCGAAGACCGCCAGCGCCTCCTGCCAGCACACCCGGGCCCGCCCGGACTGCCCGACTCCGTCCAGCGCCCGCCCCAGCAGCGTGAGGACGTTGGCGTGCCACCACTCGCCGCCGATGGCGCGCAGGGCGGTGAGCGCCTGCTCGGCGTGGTTGGCGGCCTGCGCGGGGTGACCGGCGGTCAGCTCGGTCTCCGCCAGCCGGAAGTAGGTCATGCCCTCCCAGAAACGCTGCCGGCTCGCCTGGAAGATGGCCAGGGCCTTGTTCAGCTGCTCGGTGGCGTCCTCCAGCCGCTTGGCGCGGGTGAAGGCCAGACCGAGCGCGTACATGCCGTTGGCGAGCCGGCGGGTGGCGCCCAGTTCCCGGTAGATCGCGATGCCGTCCTGCGCCAGCCGGACCGCGGTGTCCACCCGGTCCGTGGCCAGGTGGACCCGGGAGAGGTTGCACAGGGCGCTGGCTTCCGAGGGCTTGTTGCGGTCCGCGCGGAAGGCGGTCAGCGCCTGGGTCAGGTAGGCCTCGGCGTCGGCGTGGCGGTTCTGCGAGTTGGCGATGATGCCGCGGTCGTTGGGGGCGTAGGAGGAGGCGAACGCGTCGTCGGTCGCCAGTCCGAGGAGCATGGCCGACTGGGCGTGCTCGTCGGCCTTGTCGAACCGTCCGGCCAGGGTGTGGACGTTGGTCAGCGCGACGTGGATGCGGGCCTGGGCGCGCTGGTCGTCCATCGTGCGCGCGGCGTCCAGCAGCGCCATGTTGACCTGCTCGTACTGCCGGGAGTCGGCCCCCGACTCGGCGAGGTCCTGCGCCAGCAGCAGCAGGTCCGCCGCGCGCCGCAGGGTGGCGGGCCCGGCGGACTGCTGGGCGCAGGCCATCAGGCACCGGGCCTCCCCGAAGAGCCATTCCAGGGCCCCTATGCGGTCGGTGAAGACCAGTCCCGCGTACTGCGGGCGCGCCATGTGGTCGGCGAGCCGGTCGCCCGGACGCTCCAGGGTGTAGACCTCCTTGGCCGTGGCCAGGTAGAAGTCCAGCAGCCGGGAGAGCGCCGCGTCCCGCTCCGCCGGCGGCTGCTCGTCGCGTTCGGCGCAGGCCCGGGCGTAGAGCCGGACCAGGTCGTGGAAGCGGTAGCGGCCGGGGGCGGCGGACTCCAGCAGACTCGCGTCGACGAGGGACTCGATGAGGTCCTCCGCGGACTCCAGGTCCATGTCCAGGAGGGCGGCCGCGGCGGCGAGCGAGATGTCCGGGCCGTCGGCGAGGCCCAGCAGCCGGAACGCGCGGGCCTGGTGGGGCTCCAGCTGGCCGTAGCCCAGTTCGAAGGTGGCCGTGACGGCGAGGTCGCCGGCGCGCAGCTCGTCCAGCCGGCGTCGCTCGTCGGCGAGCTTGCGGGCGAGGGTGGAGACGGTCCACGTACGGCGCGCGGCCAGCCGGGAGGCGGCGATACGGATGGCCAGCGGCAGGAAGCCGCAGGCGCCGACGACGGCCATCGCGGACTGCCGTTCGGCGCTGACCCGCTCCTCGCCGACGATGCGGGTGAAGAGGTTCAGCGCTTCCTCGGGGCTCATCACATCGACGTCGATCAGGTACGCGCCCGCCAGGTCGATCAGCCGGGCGCGGCTGGTGATCAGTGCCGCGCACCCCTCCTGCCCCGGGAGCAGCGGCCGCACCTGGGCGGCGTCCCGGGCGTTGTCGAGCAGCGCCAGCACCCGCCGCCCGGCCAGTGTGGAGCGGTAGAGCGCCGAGCGCTCCTCCAGGCCGTCCGGGATGGAGGCGTCGGGGGTGCCCAGCGCACGCAGGAAGGCACCCAGCACCGCTTCCGGTTCGGAGGGGGTGTGGCCGGCTCCCTGGAGGTCGACGTAGAGCTGGCCGTCGGGGAAGTGTTCGCGGGCGGCGTGGGAGACGTGCACGGCGAGGGTGGTCTTGCCGACGCCGCCGATGCCGGTGAGCGCGGAGACCGCCATCACGCTGCCCTCGGCGGTGGCGAGCTGCCGGCCGAGTTCGGAGACGAAGGCGCTGCGCCCGGTGAAGTCGGCGACCGTGGCCGGGAGTTGCTGGGGGCGTACGACGACACGGTCGGCGGCGTCCGGCCCGTCGATGACGACGGGCGGCGCGTCCAGGTCGGCGTCCGCCCGCAGGATGCGCTGCTGGAGGTCGGAGAGCGAGGCGCAGGGGTCGACGCCCAGCTCGTCGGCGAGGAGCCGCCGGGTGTCGGCGTAGACGGCGAGCGCCTCGGCCTGCCGGCCACTGCGGTACAGCGCCAGCATCAGCAGTTCGCGCAGCCGCTCGCTCAGCGGGTGGGCGGCGGTGAGCGCGGTCAGCTCGGAGACCGCCTCGGTGTGGCAGCCGGCCTCCAGGACGAGTTCGAGGCGGGTCTCGGTGAGGGACAGCCGCCATTCCTGCAGGCGGGTGCGCTGGGTCTCGGCGTACGGGCCGGCCAGTCCGGCCAGCGGCTCGCCGTCCCACAGTGCCAGCGCCTTGTCCAGGAGTTGCCGGGCGCGGCTGCGGTCGCCGGAGGCCTTGGCCTTCTCCGCCTCGGCCGCGTAACTCTCGGCGTGGTCGTGGTCGAGGTCCAGGGGGCGGCCGTCCACCGGCCGGATCGCGTAGCCGCCGGACTCGCTGACCAGTGTCTCGGCGTCCTCGCCCAGCGCCTTGCGGAGGCGGGAGGCGTAGGTGCGCAGCGCGGCCAGCGCGGCGTGCGGCGGTTCGTCGCCCCACAGGGCGTCGACGAGCTCGTGCGCGGTGGCGGTGCGTCCGCCGCGCAGCAGTAACGCGGCGAGCAGTGCGCGCTGCTGCGGGGAGCCCGCTGCCAGCGGCGTTGCGCCGCGCCAAGCCCGTACGGGACCGAGCACGGTGAAGCGGAGCCGCTCCCGACCCGGACCGTCGTCCATGGTGTCCCCCTGCCCTGTGCCAAATTGACCACGCTGTATGCACGTTCTCGCTGTGTGCAACGGCCAGTCTGCCTTGTCACGCCCGCTTCCGTCAGTAGGGGTCCGGACCGTGCACAAAGCCTCCTCGGCTGCTGGGGGCGGGGGCGGGGCGGCGCACGGCGGGGTGGCGGAGCCGTGACTTCCGCGCTCCTCGCCGTTCCCCGGCGGCGGCCCGCAGTTTACTGACGGATCGTCAGATCGGCGCTACGGTATCGGGTATGGCGACCTTCCCCAAGATCATTTCGGTGGACGACCACACGGTGGAGCCCCCCAACGTCTGGCGGGACCGCCTCCCGTCGAAGTACCACGACATCGGCCCGCGCATCGTTCGCGCCCCCCTGAAGGAGATGACCTTCGTGGGCGGGAAATTCGCCCCCAAGATGGGCGCCCCGGGTGACGACGGGCCGATAGCCGACTGGTGGGTCTACGAGGACCTGCACCGCCCCCTGACCCGGCTCGACACCGCCGTCGGCTACGACCGCGACGACATCAGACTGGAGGGCATCACCTACGAGCAGATGCGCCCGGGCTCCTTCAGCGTCCCCGAGCGCCTCGCCGACATGGACGTCAACCACGTCCAGTCCGCCCTGTGCTTCCCCACCTTCCCCCGCTTCTGCGGCCAGACCTTCACCGAGGCCAAGGACCGCGAGCTGGGGCTGTTGGGGGTGCGGGCGTACAACGACTGGATGGTGCAGGAGTGGTGCGGCCCGCAGGCCCGGGGCCGCCTGATCCCCCTCACCCTCATCCCGCTCTGGGACGCGGAACTGGCCGCCGCGGAGGTGCGGCGCAACGCGGCCCGCGGCGTACGCGCGGTCTGCTTCAGCGAGATCCCGCCGCACCTGGGCCTGCCCAGCATCCACACCGACTACTGGGACCCGTTCCTGCGCGCCTGCGACGAGACCGGCACGGTCGTCGCGATGCACATCGGCTCCTCGTCGAGGATGCCGTCGACCTCCGCCGACGCCCCGCCCGCCGTGGGCTCCACCATCACCTTCGCCAACTGCTGCTTCTCGATGGTCGACTGGCTGATGAGCGGCAAGTTCGACCGCTTCCCCGGCCTGAGGATCATGTACGCCGAGGGCCAGATCGGGTGGATCCCGTACATCCTGGAGCGCGCGGACGTGGTCTGGGAGGAGAACCGCGGCTGGGGCGGCGTCGCGGACAAGGTCCTGCGCCCACCGTCCGAACTCTTCGCCGAGCACGTCTACGGCTGCTTCTTCGACGACGCCTTCGGCCTGCGCAACCTGGACGCGATCGGCGCCGGCAACGTCCTGTACGAGACCGACTACCCGCACTCGGACTCGACCTGGCCCAAGTCCAGGCAGGTCGGCGAGGCCCAGATGGGCCACCTCCCGCCGGACGTGGTGCGGCGCATCGTCCGGGGGAACGCGATCGAACTGCTCGGGCTCACGCGGGACGGGCTGTGGGGGCCGTCGGCGCCGGTGGCATGACCCCTCCTGGCTGCCGCCCATGGGCGAGGGGCAAGTCGGGCGACCGCGCCTCTCCCGGTCCGCGGCCCGCTTAACATGTCCAGGTCAACTGATCACGGCGGGGGGAACGGGGGAGAGCGGTTGGCTTTCTTCACCCCCGCGGCCGAGGCACGCCGCATCCGGTCGGCGGCCCCTGCCCGGCCACATCTGCAAAGGAACGTCATGCGTTTCCATCGAACACTCGCCATCGTCGGAACCGCCGTCGCCCTGGCATCGGTCTCCGCCTGCGGGCTGCCCTCCGCGGACTCGCCCCAGGGAGCGGGGGAGTTCCTGAAGTCGGCGCTCGGCTGCAAGGTCGTGGACATCGCCTCGCCCCACGAGGTGCAGCAGGTCGAGGCCATGGGGATGACGGGCATCAACGGCGGCGGCGAGTGCGACGACCCGGTGGGCGGCGGCGGTGACGTCGACTTCCTGACGGTCGAGGACATGGAGGCGTTCCAGACCGCCATCAAGGGCGACGAGGACGAGCAGGACGACCTCATGATCGGCGACGACTTCGCCGTCGACCCGGGCAGCGACGAACAGCGCCACAAGCTCCTCAAGGCCGGGCTGCTGTTCCTCAACTGCACCTCGGACTTCAAGGCGCCGGAGGGCGTATCGGTCGACGACGGCGAGATCGACGGCTGCGTCACGACCGACTACTCCAAGGACCTCGACTGAGGTCCTCTCGCCCGGGGCCGCGCCGTCAGCCGCAGGTGGGCCGGGCCGGCGGGGTGGTCCCCACGTAGCGGCGCCATTCGGCGTCGGTCAGGCCGCGGCCCCCGGCGATCCGGCAGAGGCCGTCGATCCAGGAGTCCACGGAGAAGTCCCAGGACAGCACCTCGCCGCCCTCGGTGGCGGTCCACAGCGTGCCCGCGTCGTCCACCACGAACCCGGTGTGCTCGCCGATGCCGCGGTTCCCCGACAGCGTGCGGGGCGGGATCGGAATCTCGGGGCCGCCCATCCGGTCGCCGGTGTCGACGTCCCAACGGGTCAGGGTGCCGCTGTCGGTCAGGGTCGCGACCGTACGGCCGTCCCCGCTCACGGCCACCCGGACCCCGTTGGGCTCGTCGCTCTGCCAGCGCAGCCGCCGCTCGTCCAGGTCCCAGCGGGCGAAGGTGTGCTCGGCGCCGTCGAGGAACAGCGAACGGCCCTCGGTGGTCAGCGCGAAGGAGTCCACCGCCTCTCCCGGCAGGCGCGCCGTCTGCACCTTGCGCCCGGTAGGGAGGGCGTAGACGTCGATGGCGCCCTCGGCGTTCTGCACCGCGGCGCCCCGCCCATCGGCGCTCAGCGAGGACAGCCGCGGCCGGGAGGGATCGGCGGATCCCGGCGGGACCACGATCCGGGTGCGACGCGCCGACGGGTCGGCGAGGTGCACCGCGCCGTCGGCCGTGGTCACGGCCAGGGCGCCCGCCCCGAGCGGGGCGATCTCGCGGGTGGCGTCGTGGACGCCCTCCCCCGCCCCGGAAAGGGCGATCGTGCGCCGCTTCTCCAGGCGCCTGCCCACGATCCGCCATTCCTGGATCTCACCGTCGGTCCCCGCGTAGAGCGTGCGCCCGTCGCTGCCGAAGGCGACGCACTCGTAGTACAGGGCGTCCCCGCCGACGGCGATGCCGCCCTTCGGGCTCCAGACGTGCAGGTCCTCCTTCGGGTCGGACTCCGGCTCGCTCTCCAGCCGGTTGCTCCAGGCGATCCGGCCGCCCGGACCGGTGGCCAGCGGTGGAGCGACTGCCATGTTCTGCATGTCGACGAGGGAGAGCCCGTGCGTGTGCGCGATCCGGGACGCCTGACCGAGGTTCCACAGCGCGGCCGTCCGACCGTGCGCGGAGGCGAGCCTGCCGCCCGTGGCGGAGAACTTCAGCAGCGTGGGCCGGCCGACGCCGGTGAGCCTGCGGACCTGGTTGGGCTGCCCGTCGGTCTCCCCGTCCTCCTCGCCGTCGGCCTCACCGTCGACCACCGTGATGCCGGACGCCGTCCCGACGGCCATCCGGCTGCCGTCGGTCAGCGCCAGCATCTGCGCCTCCTCGTTGGGGAGAACGGGGAACTTTCCGCAGGTGTCGGCGAGAGCCTCGTGACCCTTGGCCTTCGGCAGCCCCGTGCTGGTGAAGATCCCGTATTTGAGGTATCCGAAACAGTGCCCCCCGGAGGACACGGCCACCGCGGCCTGATTGCCCGGCAGCATCAGCTCCCTGCTGTCCATGAGCGTGCGCAGGTCGGGCACGGTGTACAGGGCGCCGCCGCCGACCGCGTCGCGGACCAGCAGATAGCTCTCCTGGTTCTGGAAGACGACCAGGCTGCCCCGGTGGCCGGTGCGCTTCGAACGGAACCTCTTTCGGGCCTGCTCGTAGAGCGTCACCGTGCCGTCCTCGTCCGCGACGGCCAGATTCCCGCCCATGCCGAACTGCAGCGAGGACACCGCCGTCGGCATCGGCGCGAGCCGCCGCAGCTCCTTGCCCGCCAGGTCGTAGACCCCCAGATTGCCCTTGCCGTCGCCGACGGCCAGGCGCCTGCCGTCCTCGCTGAAACCCGCCGCCGTGATCCGGCCGGGCAGCGCCGTACGGGCGCGCACCGCGCGGCCGTCGCTGCTCCACACCGTCACCGCGCCGCCCTCGTCCCCCACGGCGACGGCACTGTCGTCCCCGCTGAAGGCCAACGCGCCGATGTCCTTCGCGCTCGAGACCGTCCTCACCAAGTACGGGCTGTCGGTGGCGAGCCGGTTCAGCGCGGCGATGGCCTCGGGCGACTTCTCCATGCGGTACGCCTCGATGCCCAGCAGCGAGGCCAGCCTCAGGTTCCCGTCCTTGAGGTTCAGCGCGGTGGCCGCCAGCTGCCGCGAGGTCGCCAGCCGGGCCTGCCTGCGGGCCTCGTCCCGCTGCAGCACCGCCACCACCGACGCCGCGCCGGCGAGCACGGCGAGCGTGGTGATGACGGCGAGCGCGCCCCGCGCCAGCCGCCGGGTCTTGCGGTGCTGGGCGACGTCCGCGCCGATCAGGTCCTCTTTGGGACGGCCGTGCAGGGGCGCCGCCAGATCGGCCACACACTGCTGGAACCGGGGGTCGCGGAGTGAGCCGGGGTCCTCCTCCGACATCCAGCGCAGATCGACCCAGCGCGGTTCGTCGGTGAACATGCCCGTCATGGTGCGCGGCAGACACGTGGTGCGCTCCCAGTCGAAGTCCCCCCGCGCGTGGTCCCACACAAGCTCCCCGCCGGTGACGGCGATGAGCATCTTCCGCGGCCCCAGGCCGGTACGCCACCAGTCGACCTCCTTCTGCACCCACACCGAGTCGGCCGAACCCGGGCAGGCCAGCAGGACGAAGGCGCCGGAATCGGCGAGCTGACGCTCGATCTCCGGCCACAGCCCCGGATTCGCGGACAGCGAGGCCTTGTCGAGAAAGACGCGCAGCGCGCGCAATTGCCGCCAGCTGCGGGCGAAATTCTGCAGCCCGCGCCGCAGATGGGCGGCCTTCGCGCTGTCCGACGCATGGTGATAGGAAATGAAGGCATCATTCCGGTACGGCCGCTCCGCCGCGTTCCCGTCTCCCATTCCCTCTCCCCCGTCCGTCGGACCGCCCCGGCCCGCCGCCGGAGTCCGGTCGCCGCATCATCCTCATCACTGGATGCGCCCGCAACGGGGCATGGGAGGCAGGTGGTTGATGTGGAAGCGCTCCGTGCCGCCCGGTGCCCGCGAGGCCGCGAGGACGTCCGCCGTCCGACCGTGGCCCGTAACCTCACCATTCCCCGCCCGAACGCCCCCGATCGCCTCTAGACTCCTCACTCCTCCGATATTTCGGACGCATGCTGCGAGTGCGAGGGGCGGGCGGGGCTGCGGATGAACGAGGTGCGCACACTCGGCGACGGGGACTTCCCGGCAGTGTTCCGATCGGCGGACACCGCTTCCCTCTCGGGGCAGCGGCGCTATATGACGGGCACGAAATGGCGACTGCTGCTGGCGATCGCCGCCGCGGCCTGCGCGGTGTCGAGCGCGGACGCGGCGGTGGCGATGGTGCTGCTGGCGTTCCTGGCGACCGTCTATTTAGAGGTCTGGATGCTCACCGACCGGCCGGAGCGGGCCTGGTACGACGGGCGGGCCCTGGCGGAGTCGGTGAAGACGCTGTCGTGGCGGTACGCGGTGGCCGGCGACCCGTTCCCGGTCACCCTGCCCTCGACCGACGCGGAGCGCAGGTTCCACGAGCGGCTGGAGGTCCTGCTGCGGGAGGCGCCGAGCGACAGCCTCGTCCCGGTCGGCTCGATGGCCGCGACCGAGACCATGGGCGAGCTGCGCCGAAGCCCGTTCGCGGTCCGCAAGCAGGCGTATCTCACCGGGCGGATCGCCGATCAGCAGGACTGGTACGGGGCCAAGGCGGCCATGAACATCACGCTCGCCCGCCGCTGGCGGATCGGCCTGATCACCGTGGAGGCACTGGGCGTGCTCGCCGCCGTACTGCGCCTGTTGGAGATCGTCACCTTCGACCTGCCCGGTGTGCTGGCGGCCGTGCTGGGCGCCGGGGCCGCATGGTTCGCGGTACGGCAGCACGAGTCGCTGGGCCGGGCCTACACCTTCGCCGCGACCGAACTGAGCATCGTGCACCAGCGGCTGTCCGTGGTGCACGACGAGTCGGAGTGGGCCCAGGAGATCGCCGACGCCGAGGAGGCGATCAGCCGCGAGCACACGATGTGGCGGGCGTCCCGCGGCGCGGTGTAGGCGGGCCGGTTCGCAGCACGTGCCCGGTGGGCCCTGACCAGGTCGAACGGCCCCTCCAAAGCCGCGTCGGAGCCCACGTCGTGCCGCTCCACCTCGTACGGCGCCCCGGCCCGCGGCATCCATGACCTGACCCGTGATCCGCGGGGCGAGACGCCCCGCAGGAGTGGCATCGGGTCCGCCCCTCCCTGGCTCTTGCTTGATGGCAGGGAAGGCACGACCATGTCCCGGCGAGCGATATGACGGTCCGTCAGGTATGGCTGGAGGGCACGTGGGCGGCGACATGAGCGGTGTGGGACAAGGCGTGTGGCGGCCCGAGCGGGGGCGGCTGGCGTACGGGATGCAGCTTCCGGTGCAGTCGCAGAGCACGCTCTACGCGGAGGGCTGGGAGGTCGCCGCGGGGCCCGCCGATCTGGTCGAGATCGCGCGGGCCGCCGACCGGCACGGGTTCGCCTACCTCGCCTGCTGCGAGCACATCGCGATCCCGCGGCGGCTGGCCGAGGCGATGAGCACCGTGTGGTACGACCCGGTCGCCACGCTCGCGCACCTGGCCGCCGTGACGGAACGGGTGCGGCTGCTGAGCCACGTGGCGGTGGTCGGGCTGAAGCATCCGCTGGTCACGGCCAAGCAGTACGCGACGCTCGATCACCTCTCCGGCGGGCGGCTGATCCTCGGGGTCGGAGCCGGGCACGTCCGGGAGGAGTTCGAGGCGCTCGGCGTGGACTTCGCACGGCGTGGGGCGGTGCTGGACGAGACGGTGGACGCGCTGAAGGCGGCGCTGGGGACCGAGGAGTTCCCGACGTTCGCCGGGGAGCGGTTCGCGTTCGAGGGGCTGGGCCAGGCGCCGCGGCCCGCGCAGCGGCCGCGGCCGCCGATCTGGGTGGGGGGATCCTCGCCCGCCGCCGTACGCCGGGCCGCGGAGCGCGCGGACGGCTGGCTGCCGCAGGGCGACCGGCGCGAGCAGCTGCCCGGGCAGATCGCGAAGCTGCAGGGGGCGAGGGAGGCGGCCGGAATCGAGGAGCCGGCCGTGATCGGGGCCATCGTCGAGCCGGTGTACGTGGGCGCGCCGGGGTGGGAGGTCGGGCGGCGGACCCTGTCCGGGGAGCCGGAGCGGATCGCTGCGTCGCTGCGGGAGTACGGCGCGATGGGCGTGCACCAGATCCAGGTGCGGTTCAGGTCCCGCAGCCGTGGCGAACTGACGGACCAGATGGCGGCGTTCGCGGCCGATGTCGCGCCTCACCTGGAGTGAGCGGTCACGCGCGCCAACAATCCACACCTGAACCGAGTGGCCAGGGAGGCTGCCATGGGAAAGCTGGACGGACGCGTCGTCATCGTCACCGGCGCGGCGCGTGGGCAGGGCGAGCAGGAGGCGCGGCTCTTCGCGGCCGAGGGCGCGCGGGTGGTCCTCGCCGACGTTCTCGACGACCAGGGTGCGGCCCTGGCCAAGGAGATAGGGGAGGGGCGGGCCGCGTACGTCCACCTGGACGTGAGTCGGGAGGACGACTGGCGGGCCGCCGTCGCCGCGGCCAAGCGGGCCTTCGGGAAGGTCGACGGGCTGGTCAACAACGCCGGCATCCTGCGCTTCAACGAGCTGACCAGCACCCCGCTCGACGAGTTCCAGCAGGTCATCCAGGTCAACCAGGTCGGCGCCTTCCTCGGTATCAAGAGCGTCGCGCCCGAGATCGAGGCGGCGGGCGGCGGGACCATCGTGAACACCGCCTCGTACACGGGCGTCACGGGCATGGCGTACGTCGGCGCGTACACCGCCACCAAGCACGCCATCGTGGGCCTGACGAGGGTCGCCGCGCTCGAACTCGCCGCCAAGGGGATCCGGGTGAACGCGGTGTGCCCGGGGGCCATCGACACCGCGATGAGCAATCCGGCACAGCTCGATCCGGAGGCGGACGGCGAGGCGGCCGCGCAGGCCCTCGGCGAGCTCTACGCCAAGCTCGTGCCGCTGGGGCGGGTCGGGCAGCCGGAGGAGGTCGCCAGGCTGGCGCTCTTCCTGTCCTGCCAGGACTCGTCGTACATCACCGGGCAGCCGTTCGTCATCGACGGGGGATGGCTGGCGGGGGTCAGCGTCCTGTGACGGCGGGGCAGCTCGCCCAGGCACGGAACTGACGGTTAGTCAGTTATCCCTGCGGCGGCTATTGACGCCCCTGGCGCGCGATGGAACAGTCGGCTCACACATCCAATCTGACGCTTCGTCAGAAACAGCTCGGGACGGTGAACCTCCTTGGAATTCGGGCTCTTTGTACAGGGATACGTGGGCAAGCGGGCCGAGACCGACCCGCTCGCGGAGCACAAGGCGCTGATGGAGGAGACCGAGTACGTCATCCAGGCGGACACCTCCGGCTTCAAGTACGCCTGGGCGTCCGAGCACCACTTCCTGGAGGAGTACTCGCACCTCTCCGCCAACGACGTCTTCCTCGGGTACCTGGCGCACGCGACCGAGCGGATCCATCTGGGCTCGGGGATCTTCAATCCGCTCGCCCAGGTCAACCACCCCGTGAAGGTCGCCGAGAAGGTCGCCATGCTCGACCACCTCAGCGAGGGGCGGTTCGAGTTCGGCAGCGGGCGCGGCGCCGGGTCCCACGAGATCCTCGGCTTCCTCCCCGGCATCACCGACATGAACCACACCAAGGAGATCTGGGAAGAGACCATCGCCGAGTTCCCGAAGATGTGGCTCCAGGAGGAGTACCCCGGGTTCCAGGGCAAGCACTGGCAGCTGCCGCCGCGCAAGATCTTCCCCAAGCCGTACGGGGCCTCGCACCCGGCGATGTGGTACGCGGCCGGGTCGCCGTCCTCGTACGCCATGGCGGCCAAGAAGGGGCTCGGCGTACTGGGCTTCAGCGTCCAGAAGGTCTCCGACATGGAGTGGGTGCTGGAGCAGTACAAGACGGCCGTCCGGGACGCCGAGCCGGTCGGCGACTTCGTCAACGACAACGTGATGGTGACGTCGACGGCGATCTGCGCCGAGACGCACGACAAGGCGGTGGAGATCGCCGTCAACGGCGGGCTCAACTACCTTCAGTCGCTGGTCTTCCGCTACCACGACACCTTCCCGCGGCCCGAGGGCATCCCCGAGTGGCCCGAGCTGCTGCCCGACTACACCGCCGAGATCATCGAGCTGCTGATCGCCGAGGAGCTGATGATCTGCGGCGATCCGGACGAGGTGCTCCGGCAGTGCAAGCGCTGGGAGCAGGCCGGCGCCGACCAGCTGAGCTTCGGGCTGCCGATCGGGGTGTCGTACGAGGACACCATGAACACCATCAAGCTCATCGGCGAGCACGTGATCCCGAAGATCGACACGGATCCGGTCCATCGGACGACCCGGTTCCGGCAGGCGGCCGGCGACTGAGCCGTCCGGGGCGCCGCCACGGCGGGGACAGAGGTGTCTGGGGCGCCTGGGGCGTCGCCGCGGTGACCGAGGCGACCGAGGCGTCCGGGTGCGTCCGCGGCGTCAGGCGCCCGGCCCGGTCACCCGAAAGGCTCGGCAACAGTAGGGCTCGGCAACAGAAGGGCTAGGCAACAGAAGGGCTAGGCAACCGAAGGGGAGGCACCGCCGCCATGCTCGACCACCTGATCAAGGGCGCGACCGTCGTGGACGGGACGGGCGCGCCCGGGTACGTCGCCGACGTCGGGATACGCGACGGGCGCATCGCCGTCGTCGCCGGGCCCGGGACGGTGCGCGAGGAAGCCGCGACGAGCGAGGACGCCCACGGCCGGATCCTCGCGCCCGGGTTCGTCGACCCGCACACCCACTACGACGCCCAGCTCTTCTGGGACCCCTATGCCACGCCCTCGCTCAACCACGGCGTGACCACCGTCGCGGGCGGCAACTGCGGCTTCACCCTGGCCCCGCTGAACCCCGCGCGGCCCGAGGACGCCGACTACACCCGCCGGATGATGTCCAAGGTGGAGGGCATGTCCCTGGTGGCGCTGGAGGAGGGCGCGCCCTGGAACTGGAGCTCGTTCGGGGAGTACCTGGACGCGCTGGAGGGGCGGATCGCCGTCAACGCGGGCTTCATGGTGGGGCATTGCGCGCTGCGCCGCTATGTCATGGGCGCGGACGCGGTGGGCGGACAGCCGAGCGAGCAGCAGATGGCGCAGATGCTCGCCCTCTTCCACGAGGCGATGGAGGCGGGGGCATGGGGGCTGTCCACCACCCAGTCCTCCACCCACTCCGACGGCGACGGCGAGCCGGTCGCGTCCCGGCACGCGAAGCCGGCCGAGCTGCTCGCCCTGTCGCGGGCCGTCGCCGAGCACGAGGGCACGCAGCTGGAAGCCATCGTGGCCGGCTGCCTCGACCAGTTCAGCGACGCGGAGATCGAGCTGTTCGTGGAGATGAGCGCGGCGGCCGGGCGGCCCCTGAACTGGAACGTCCTCACGATCGACGCCGCCGTCCCCGAACGCGTGCCCCGCCAGCTCGCGGCCGGCGAGCGGGCCCGGAAGGCCGGCGGCCGGATCGTGGCGCTGACGATGCCGATCCTGACGCCGATGAACATGTCGCTGGGCACCTTCTGCGCCCTGAACCTGCTCCCCGGCTGGGGCGAGATCCTCGGGCTGCCGGTCGACGAGCGGATCGCCAGGCTGCGCGACGCGGACGTGCGCGCCGAGATGCTGCGGCGCGCGGCCAGCAAGGAGGCCGGCGTCTTCCGGCGGCTCGCCGACTTCGGCCGCTACGTCATCGGCGACACGTACAGCGAGGTCAACGAGGGCCTGACGGGACGGGTCGTGCGGGACATCGCCGCCGAGCGCGGACAGGAACCGTTCGCCTGCCTGGTGGAGATCTGCGCCAACGACCGGCTCCGCACGGTGCTGTGGCCCATGCCGACCGACAACGACCCGGAATCCTGGGCCCTGCGCGCCGAGACCTGGCAGCACGAGGACGTACTGCTGGGCGGCTCGGACGCGGGCGCGCACCTGGACCGGATGTGCGGGGCCCCGTACACGACCCGGTTCCTCGGCGACTGCCTGCGCGGCCGCAAGCTGGTCGGCCTGGAGCAGGCCGTGAAGATGCTCACCGACGACCCCGCGCGGCTCTTCGGCCTGCGGGAGCGAGGACGCGTCCAGGAAGGCTGGCACGCCGATCTGGTGCTCTTCGACCCGGAGACCATCGACGCGGGCAAGGCGACGCTCGTGCACGACCTGCCGGGCGACAGCCCCCGTCTGGACTCCGCGGCGATCGGCGTCAACGCGGTATGGGTCAACGGCGTCGAGGTGATCCGTGACGACGCGGTGACCGGCGCCGTGCCGGGCAGGGTGCTGCGGTCGGGGCGGGACACCATGACGGTGGCCACCCAGTGACGGCGGGCGAGCGCCTGGTGGCCACCGGGGGCACCAAGTGACGTCCGGCGAGAGCCAAGCGGCGACAGGGGAGCACCAAGTGAGGGCCGGGGGCGCCAAGTGGCGACAGGGGGGCACCAAGTGACGCCCGGGGGCGCCAAGTGGCGACAGGGGGGGCACCAAGTGAGGGCCGGGGGCGCCAAGTGGCGACAGGGGAGCACCAAGTGACGGCCGGGGGTGCCAAGTGACGGTTGTGGACGGGAAGTTGTTCATCGGTGGTGAGTGGGTCGAACCGGCCGGCGGGCATTACGAGGTGATCGATCCGGCGCGCGAGTCGGTCGTCGGGCGCGCGCCGGAGGCGTCCCGGGCGCAGGTGCACGAGGCGGCCACGGCGGCGCGCGAGGCCTTCGCGGCCTGGTCCCGCACCCGGCCGGAGGAGCGCGCTGCGATTCTCGACCGGGCCGCGGACGTCATCCAGCGCGACTTCGCCGCGAACGCCGAGCTGGCGCAGGCCGAGAGCGGCGCGACGACCGCGACCGCGCGGGGCATGCAGGTCGGGGTGGCGGTGGCGCGCTTCCGCCGCTACGCCAAGGGAGCCTTGGAGCCGGTCGAGCAGGCCCTCGTGCCGCAGATCAACGAGGCCGGGCCGATGGGCGGGGCGGCGGTGATCGGAGCGCTCGCGCTGCGCCAGCCGGTCGGCGTCGTCACCTGCATCACCTCCTACAACAACCCCTGGGCGAATCCGGCGGGCAAGGTGGCCCCGGCCCTCGCCATGGGCAACACGGTCGTGGTCAAGCCCGCCCCGCAGGATCCCCTGTCGGTGTACCGGATGGCGGCCGCGCTGGCGGAGGCGGGCGCGCCGCCGGGTGTGGTGAACGTGGTGAGCGGCGCGTCGGTGGAGGTCGGTGAGGCGGCCGTCGACTCGCCGGACGTGGACATGGTCAGCTTCACCGGCTCCACGGCGGTCGGGCAGCGCATCGGCGAGGTCTGCGGGCGGGGCATGAAGCGCCAGCTCATGGAGCTGGGCGGCAAGGGCGCGGCGGTGGTCTTCGACGATGCGGATCTGGAGTCGGCCGTCCGGGGCATCGGCACGACCTTCTCCTTCTACAGCGGGCAGATCTGTACGGCGCCGACCCGGGTGATCGCGCAGCGGGGTGTGTACGACGCGCTGGTGGACGGGCTCGCGCGGTACATCGGCCACCTCAAGGTCGGCGATCCGAGGGAGCCGGGCACGGTCGTCGGGCCGGTGATCTCGGCCGCGCACCGGGACCGGGTCGAGGCGTACGGGGAACTGGGCCGGAAGGAGGGCGCCCGCCTGGTCGCGGGCGGTGAGCGGCCCGCGCAGGAGAAGGGGTTCTATGTGGCCCCGACGCTCCTCGCCGACTGCACCCGCGAGATGCGCGTGGTGCAGGAGGAGATCTTCGGCCCGGTCGTCGTGGTCCTTCCCTTCGACGAGGAGGACGAAGGGGTGGCCCTGGCCAACGACAGCGACTACGGCCTGATCGACTACGTCTGGTCGGGCGATGTGGCCCGCGCCTTCCGGGTGGCCCGGCGGCTGCGGGCCGGCGGGGTCGGGGTGAACACGATCGGCCGGAACATGGAGGCGCCGTTCGGCGGGTTCAAGAGGAGCGGGGTGGGGCGGGACGTGGGCTCGTATGCGCTGCATGCGTACAGCGAGCTGCAGGCGATCGTGTGGCCGGGGTGAGGCGGTGAGGCGGTGAGGCGGTGAGGCGGTGAGGCGGAGCGGGGCGGTCGGGGCGGGGCCGTGGGGTGTGGCCGTCGGGGTGTGGGGCCGGCGGGGCCGCGGGGGGCTCCGGGGCGCGGGCCGCGGGGCGTCACGGCGTCGGGCGCTCGTGTTGCCCCAGACACCGGCCGCCCCCCTCCGATGCCCGGGCCGCTTTAGGCACCTGCCTCACCTCCGGCGCTAGCGCTGCCTCAGATACCGGCCGCAGCTCCGGAGCCCGCGCCACCTCGGACACCGGCCTAACCTCCGGCGCTCGTGCCGCCTCAAATACCTGCCCACCGCCGATGCCTGGGCCGCCTCCGACACCTGCCTCACCTCCGATGCCCGGGCCACCCCCCCGACACAGGCCTCACCTCAGCGCCTGCACCGCCTCAGACATCCCACATTCCTCAGGCCTCTCGCCGTCCCAGGAAGACCGGGTTGGTCATGGCCGCCATCGGGCCCGGGAGGCCCACTGTGGTCGGTGGGTGGCGGACTTCCGGGCGTATATAGGCGGCGTAGTCCGGGGTGGTCTGCCAGGTGACGGTGGCCTCGCCGGACGGCGGAAGCGGGGTCGCGTACAGCCGGCCCTGGTCGGTGACGAAGGAGACCGTGCAGCCGGGGGTGCCGGAGACCTTCAGCCGTGCGGTGACCCGCGTCGTGCGGGAGACCTCCAGGCGCTCGCCGATTCCGGCGTGTTCGCCGCGCTCGCCGGTGACGGAGAAGGCCAGGTCGACCTTCGAGGATTCGGCGATCCAGACCCGGCCCGCCCGTATGCCGTCCTGCAGGGCGCGGCGGGAGAGATCGTCGGCGAGCACCACGGTCTGCGGCAGACCGACGACGTCCGGGTCGCGGTGGGCGTCGCTGTGGCCGACGGCCGGCAGCCAGTCGGCGCGGCCCTGGGCGTGCGCGACCAGTGTGTTGTCCCACTCGGCGAGGGTGACCTCGTCATCGGGGGTGTACGGGCCGTTCCAGACCTCCACCGCGTCCGCTTCGTTCAGCCCGAACTTCCAGTTGCAGCCGATGCATGTGGCGTGCGGATGCGCCGGGATGACCAGCCCCCCGGCCCGACGGATGGCACGCGCGAACTTCCCGAAGGCGTTGTCGCGCGCCCGGTAGCGCCAGTCGACGAAGGCCTCGGGGTCGGTGCCCATCGCCACCACATGCCCGTTGCGGGTGGTCACCTCCTCGCCGGTCATGATCAGCAGGTCGTCGCCCCACAGGCCCTCCCAGGCGCGGTGCGCGGAGGTGGTGTTGTGTTCGGAGGTGTTGATGAAGTCCAGGCCGGCGGCGCGGGCCAGCGCCGCGATCTCGGCGGGTTTGCGCTTGCCGTCGGAGTGGACCGAGTGCAGATGGCCGTCGCCGCGATACCAGGCGCGTCCGCGGCCCCGGGCACGCTCGGGCGGGTAGACGGGCGCCGGGGTGTGCCCCCGCGGGCCGTACCGCAGGGTGATCGTGACGTCGTAGGACAGCCCCTGCGGAGCGACCGTGTACGGGCCGAGGGCGAGGTGCCAGGTGCCGGCGTTGACGGGGCCGGGGAGGTACCCCGGGGTGGCCTCGTCGGCCCGCAGGAAGAACTCCGAACGCGCGCCGCCCGACCAGCCGCGGAAGCCGGGGCCGCCCAGCTCCGTACCCCGCTCGTCGAAGATGCCGATGTCGCAGGCGTTGCCCGCCGTGCCCTCCGGCACAGGCGGCTTGTCGTAGCGGTAGGAGACGGCGATCTCCCTTACCCCGCGCGGCACGTCGACCGGCAGATAGACGAAGTCCGGAGCGCCTGTCGGCAGATGGCCGGTGACCCGGCGGGTCTGCTCGCCCGGCCCGCCACCGGGGTGCCCGGCCGCCGGCTCCGCGTCGGCGAAGCTCACACGTCCGAGCGTAAGCGCGCCCGTCGCGCCCGCAACCGCCGAAAGTCTCAGAACATCGCGTCGTTCCATACCCGCCCCCCGCGTCGTCTCGTGCCGTCTCGTGTCCAGCGGTCTCGTACCGCTGCGCGGTCGGTTCGTCGCACCGCGTGAAAACTGTTGTACGCGGCTGTGACGCGGAGGGAAAGGCCTGTGGATAACTGTCGGGCGCTGAGGCAACATGCCGTCACCCACACGCCTGACGGAGGTGTCCACAGATGCAGATCGCGACCACGATCTTCCTGACCGACGAGACGATCAGGCCGGACCGGCTCGCCCGTGAGCTGGAGCAGCGCGGATTCGCCGGCCTCTACCTCCCCGAACACACGCACATCCCCGCCAGCCGCGAAACCCCCGCGCCCATGGGCGAGCCGCTGCCCCGCGAATACGGCCGCACCCTCGACCCGTTCATCGCCCTGGGGCAAGCCGCTGCTGTCACCGAGCGCCTCGCCCTGGGCACCGGCATCACCCTCGTCACGCAGCACGACCCGGTCGACCTCGCCAAGCAGATCGCGACCCTGGACTTCCTCTCCGAGGGCCGCTTCACGCTCGGCATCGGCTACGGCTGGAACGTCGAGGAGGCCGCCGACCACGGGGTGGAGTGGTCGACCCGGCGAGAGCTGACCCGCGACCGGATGGCATTGATGCGCGCCCTGTGGGCGGACGAACCAACGGCCTACAAGGGGGAATTCGGGTCCGTACGGGCGTCCCTGGCCTACCCCAAGCCGGTGCACGGCGCGCCGCGCACACTGCTCGGCGGCGCGGCCGGCCCCAAGCTCTTCGGGCAGATCGCCGAGTACGCGGACGGCTGGCTGCCGATCGGCGGCCGAGGGCTGACCGAGACCCTTCCGGTACTGCGGCAGGCCTGGTCGGACGCGGGGCGCCCGGGCGAGCCGCTGGTGGTGCCGTACGGAGTGCGGCCGTCGGCCGGAAAGCTGGCCCACTACCGCGACCTGGGCCTGCGGGAAGTGGTCCTGCAACTGCCCGCCGCCGAGGAGACGGAGGTGCTGCGGACGCTGGACGAGTTCGCGCGGTACCTGTGACCGGTAGCGCACCGGGAAGCCGCCGCGAGCAGCACCCGTGACGTTCAGGAGCGCGCCGTGCGGGGTGGGTAACGGGTGAGTGGGCCGAGGCACGTGCCCGGGGGAGAGCGGGGGCCTCGGCCTGCCCTAGGACCATCGGCGTACGGCCCGGTACCGGCCCGGCCGGTACCGCAGACCGATCCGCGCCCGGCCCCGCGGTCGTACCGTCGAAGGTGAAGGACCCGCAGATCCACGGTCCGCAGGAGATCGATCACCGGTCCCCGAGACCGGCGGCCCGAGCCGATCCAGGGGCTCACGGGGCGCCGCCGGTCACCGGACCACAAAGATCAAGGAGATCCCAGATGCCTCGCCTCGACCACACGATCGTGCAGAGCACCGACCGCTTCGCCTCCGCCCGCTTCCTCGCCGATCTGCTGGGAGTGCCCGAGCCAAAGTCGTTCGGACCCTTCGCCGCCCTCAAGCTGGACAACGGGGTGGCCCTCGATTACGCCGAGCATCTCGCCGGCAGCGGTGAGTTCGTCCCCACGCACTACGCGTTCCTGGTCACCGAGGACGAGTTCGACGCGATCCTGGGCCGCATACAGGCGCGCGAACTGCCCTACTGGGCCGATCCTCTGCACCACAAGCCCCAGGAGATCAACACCCTGGACGGCGGCCGCGGCGTCTACATCAACGACCCCGATGGTCACAACATGGAGTTCCTGACCCGGACGTACTCCGACGAGCTGCTGGCCAGCATGTAGGCATGCCGGGAACCGCCGCCGGGGAATTGCCCGCTTTGGGCGCGGACATAACCTCCGTCCGCAGTGATCAGTGGCACACCGGCCACCCCTGTCTCCGGCTGGGGCGCTGTCGGCGGGCGCTCGTATGCTCGGGGAATGACTACCAGCGCGCAGGGACCTGACCAGGCATCCGACCAGGTGACCGACCAAGGGACGAGCGCCGGGTCCACCCAGGGCCGCCCCACCGCGAATGCGATGCGCCGCGCGCTGAAGCGGGCCCGCGACGGCGTGACGCTGGACGTCGGCGAGGCCGCGGTGCTGCTGCAGGCTCGCGGCGAGGACCTCAAGGACCTGTGCGCCTCCGCGGCCCGGGTGCGGGACGCCGGCCTGGAGGCCGCGGGCCGCCCCGGCGTCATCACGTACTCGCGCGGTGTCTTCATCCCCCTGACGCGCCTGTGCCGGGACAAGTGCCACTACTGCACCTTCGTCACCGTCCCCGGCAAGCTGCGCCGTGACGGCCACGGAATGTTCATGTCGCCCGACGAGGTGCTGGACATCGCGCGCCGCGGCGCGGAAATGGGCTGCAAGGAAGCCCTGTTCACCCTGGGGGACAAGCCCGAGGACCGCTGGCCGGAGGCCCGTGAATGGCTGGAGGCGCATGGCTACGACGACACGATCTCGTACCTCCGCGCCATGGCCATCCGCGTCCTGGAGGAGACCGGACTGCTGCCGCACCTCAACCCCGGGGTGATGTCCTGGACGGACTTCCAGCGCCTCAAGCCGGTGGCCCCGTCGCTGGGGATGATGCTGGAGACGACCGCCGAGCGCCTGTGGAGCGAGCCCGGCGGTCCGCACCACGGATCGCCTGACAAGGAGCCCGCCGTCCGGTTGCGTGTCCTGGAGGACGCCGGCCGCTCCAACGTTCCCTTCACCAGCGGGCTGTTGATCGGTATCGGCGAGACCTACGAGGAGCGAGCCGAGTCCCTCTTCGCGCTGCGCCGCATCCAGCGCGCGTACCACGGCATCCAGGAACTGATCATGCAGAACTTCCGCGCCAAGCCGGACACGGCGATGCGCGGCATGCCAGACGCCGAACTGGAGGAGCTGGCCGCGACGATCGCGGTGGCCCGGCACATCATGGGCCCCTCGACCCGTCTCCAGGCCCCGCCCAATCTGGTCGACGGCGAATACGCGCTGCTCATCGACGCCGGGATCGACGACTGGGGCGGCGTCTCCCCGCTGACCCTCGACCACGTCAACCCCGAGCGCCCCTGGCCGCAGATCGAGGAGCTGACCGAGCGCTGCGCCACCGCCGGCTTCGAGCTGCGCGAACGGCTCCCCATCTACCCGGAGTTCATCCAGCGCGGCGAACCCTGGCTCGACCCCCGCCTGCTGCCCCATGTGCGGGCCCTCGTCGACCCGGAGACGGGACTGGCCGTCGAGGACGCCCCGGTGGTCGGCCGCCCCTGGCAGGAGCCCGACGAGGGCTTCGCGATGCACTCCACGGGCCGCACGGACCTGCACCGCACCATCGACACCGACGGCCGCACCACCGACCGCCGCGATGACTTCGACGAGGTCTACGGCGACTGGGAGGTGCTGCGTGAGGCCGCCGCCCCGGGGATGGCGCCGGAGCGGATCGACGCCGACGTACGGCAGGCCCTGTCGCAGGCCGCCGACGATCCCACCAAGCTGACCGACCCGGAGGCGCTGGCACTGCTGCACGCCGACGGGCCGGCGCTGGACGCCCTCTGCAAGATCGCCGACGAGCTGCGCCGCGCAACGGTTGGCGACGATGTCACCTACATCGTCACCAGGAACATCAACTTCACCAACGTCTGCTACACCGGCTGCCGCTTCTGCGCCTTCGCCCAGCGCCGTACGGACGCCGACGCCTACACGCTCTCCCTCTCCCAGGTCGCCGACCGCGCCCAGCAGGCCTGGGACGTGGGTGCGGTGGAGGTCTGTATGCAGGGCGGCATCCACCCCGACCTGCCCGGTACGGCGTACTTCGACATCGCCCGAGCCGTCAAGGAGCGCGTCCCGGGCATGCATGTGCACGCCTTCTCGCCCATGGAGGTCGTCAACGGCGCGACGCGCACCGGCATGTCCCTCCGCGAGTGGCTCACCGAAGCCAAGGCCGCCGGCCTGGACAGCATCCCCGGGACGGCCGCCGAGATCCTCGACGACGAGGTCCGCTGGATCCTCACCAAGGGCAAGCTGCCCACCGCCACCTGGGTCGAGGTCGTCAAAACCGCCCATGAGCTGGGCATCCGCTCGTCGTCGACGATGATGTACGGCCATGTCGACCAGCCGCGGCACTGGCTCGGCCACCTCCGCCTGCTGGCCGAGATCCAGCAGTCCGCGCTGTCCCACAACGTCGGTGGTTTCACCGAATTCGTCACCCTTCCCTTCATCCACACCAACGCCCCCGTCTACCTCGCCGGTATCGCCCGTCCCGGCCCCACCACCCGCGACAACCGCGCGGTGACGGCCATGGCCCGTCTCCTGCTCCACCCGCACATCACCAACATCCAGACCAGTTGGGTCAAGCTCGGCGCGGACGGCGCCGCCGAGATGCTCCGCTCGGGCGCCAACGACCTGGGCGGCACCCTGATGGAGGAGACCATCTCCCGGATGGCGGGATCGAGTTACGGCTCCTACCGTTCCATCCAGGATCTGATCGCCATCGCCGACCAGGCCGGCCGCCCCGCCCGCCCCCGCACGACGACCTACGGCCCAGTGCCGCAGGAACGTCACCGCGCGGCCCTCGCGTCGGACGGCCATCTGCCGGAGCTGCTGCCGGTGGTGGAGTAGGGGTGGAGCAGACGGTGGACTGAGGCTGACGACGTCGACGAGGCCGACCAGGCCGACCAAGCCGAAGAAGTCGACGCTCCCGACGCTCCCGACGAACTCGCCAGCCTCCATGCGCACTCCGCGCGCACTCCACGCGCGCGGCGAACTTGGTTGCCTCCACCGTGAGTTGACCAGGTCACATGCCGGTGGCGGACCGACAGGACGCCGCCCCGCTCGGAGTTATCCACAGCCCCCGACGCTCGACTCCGCCGAAGGCTAATCTGCGTGAGCAGGGCGGCAAAGGCCGTCAGGACCGGCAGACGCTGACGCGGAGGGGGGAGGCGTGGACCGCAGCAGGATGTCGCGGCAGGAGTTGATCCGGCTGCGACGGCGGGAGGGTTTCGTCGGGCGGCAGGGCGAGATCGCGGCCTTTCGCGACAATTTCGCACGGGCGGTGGAGGACCCGGCGTTCCAGTTCCTGTTCCATGTGCACGGTCAGGCGGGCGTCGGCAAGACCTCCCTGATCCGGCAGTTCGAGAACACCGTGCGCGAGCGGGGCGCGCCGACCGCGTACATCGATGAAGCGGTGCACGGCGTGCCCGAGGCGATGGCCGCCGTGAGCAGCCAGCTCGCCGCGCAGGGCAGCCCCTTGAAGGCGTTCGACAAGCTGTTCGCGACCTACCGGCAGCGACGGCACGAGGTCGAAGCGGCGGCCGTGGCCGCGCAGGAGGGGCCGCCCGGGGCGGTGGAGCCGGGCGATGCGCAGGAGCCCGGCCCCTCGCCAGGCAGCCTGATCGCGGCCCAGGCCGGTCTGACCACCCTCAATCTGGTGCCCGGCGTCGGAACCGTCACCGGATCCCTGGACGCCCGCCAGGTGGCCCGCGGCGCGGAACGGCTGCGCGGTCTGCTCAGCGCCCGGCTGCGCAACCACGACGATGTCCAGCTGGTGATGTCGCCGCTGGAGGTTCTGACCCCGGTCTTCGTTCGTGAAGTGAGCGCCGTCGCCGACGAGATGCCCTGGCTCGCCCTCTTCTTCGACACCTACGAACGGACCGGGCCACTGCTGGACGTCTGGCTGCGCGACGTCCTGGTCACCGACCGGTACGGCCCGCTGGCTCCCAACGTGGTGGTGACGCTGGCCGGACAGACATCCTTGGACCGCCGATGCTGGGCCGACTACCTCGACTGTGTGGCGGAACTGCCGCTGGACGCCTTCACCGAGGCTGAGGCGCGGCAGTTCCTGGCGACAAGGGGCATCGTCGACGAGCGCATCGTCGAGGTGATCCTCCGGCTGTCCGGCGGACTGCCGGTACTGGTCTCCACCCTCGCCGAGAACCGCCCGCGTGCGGCCGAGGCCGTCGACGATCCCAGCGACACGGCCGTCGAGCGCTTCTTGAAGTGGGAGACGGACCCGATCCGCCGGGAGGCGGCACTGGCGGCCGCCCTGCCACGCCATCTGGACGAGGACATCTTCCGGGCGGCGGTGGACACGGACGCCGCCGAGCAGTTCGGCTGGCTGTGCGGACTGCCCTTCGTCGCCGACCGGGCCGGGCGGTGGCAGTACCACGAGGTGGTGCGTACGGCGATGCTGCGCCTCCAGCGGCGCCGATCACCGCAGACCTGGACGGCCCGGCATCGCCGTCTCGCCGAGGCCGCCCGGCGCCGCCGTACGGAACGCGCCGTCGACGCCGACCCGGAGCGGTCCTGGACCGACGAACGCTGGGTGGAGTACCGACTGCGGGAGACCTATCACCTGCTCTGCGCGGATCCACAGCAGGCTCTGCCCCAGGCACTGGCCGCCATCTTGGATGCGGCCGAGCACGAGCGGCCCGTCGTGCGCAGAGCGGCGGACAGCCTGCGTCAGGCCGGAGAGGATGCGGGCGCGGCCGAGACCCGGGCATGGGGTGATCGACTGGTCGCCGCACTCACCGAAGACGAGGACGGCCTCATCGCGGTGCTCACCGCGCTGCTCGCCCGGCCCGGCCTGGAGGTGGCCGAGCAGGCCCGTATTCACCGGATCCGGGGCCGGGAGTACCGCAAGTCCGAAGCCTGGCCGCAGGCGTTCGCCGACTTCGACCGCTGCCTGGAGCTGGCGCCGCACAACGTACCCGCGCTGCTCGGCCGAGGGCTGACGCATCGTTACATGCGTTCCTTCGAGCGAGCTGCCGAGGACTACGCCCGTGCCCTGGACATCGACCCGGACTCGGTGGACGCCGCCTCCCAGCTCGGTGAGGTCTACCGCCTCATGGGCCGCTTCGAGCAAGCCGTCACCGAATTCGACCGCGCCCTGGCCGGCCGGCCCCGGCACGCCTTCACCATCGCCAGTCGCGCCGTCTGCCATCGCCGCCTCGGGCGCCATGAGGAGGCACTGGCGGGCCTGGAGCGCGCCATCGAAATCAACGCGGAGTACGCCTGGGCGATGGCCGAGCGCGGTGCGACCTACCGGGACATGGGGCAGTACGCCCTAGCCCTCGCGGAGTTCGACCGCGCCCTGGCGATCAATCCCCACTACGTGTGGGCCTACGCTCGCCGCGGCCTCACCCTGCGCGTGATGGGCCGCTACGAGGAAGCGCTGACCGCCTTCGGGCGCGCGGCCGAACTCCAGCCTGATGACCCCTGGATATGGGGGGAGCGCTGCAACACCTACCTGGAAATACAGCGTTACGAGCAGGCGCTCGTGGAGGCCGAACGGGCCCTCGGCGTCGACCCGGCCTACGGCTGGGCCCATATGGCCCGTGAGGTCGCTCGGTGCGCGGCCCGGGGGAGAGCCAACCTGCTCACGGGGCGACTGGCGGAAGCGCTGGCGGACTTCGACCGGATCATCGAACTCGGCGCGGAACGGCCGCCCGGCGGTGCCTCCGCCTTCGTCCAACGCGGCAAGGTCCATCTCCTGCTCGGCGACGATCTCCGTGCCTTGGCCGACGTCGATCGGGCGCTCGTCGTGGCCGGGCCGACCGAGGCACTCCTGGCCCTCAAGGCCGGCTGCCTACGCCGCCTCGGACGCCTGGAGGAGGCACAGGAGGCGGTCGGCGCGGCGACGCAGTCGGCCGGTGCGCACGCCGGCCCGATGGTTCGCTACGAAGCGGCGCTGTTGGCCGGGACGCTGAGCGGGGTGGGCGCAGCCGGGTCGGCGTCCGCCTGGGAAGACTTGCGGTCCGACGGGATACGCCCCGCCCCCGAGCCCAACGGCAGCGATCTGAACAGCAACGGGCTGAACGACAGCAATCCGAACGACAGCAATCCGAACGGCAGCGATCTGTATGCGCTGAACCGGTTCATGGGTGCGGCTGCCGTGGCGGTCGTCAGTCGCTGCGCTCTTGGGGACTGGACGGGTGCCGAAGGAGCCGTAGCGGAGCTGCTGGATGGTGGTGCTTGGGAGCCCATAGCCGAAACCGAGTTGGGGGTGCGTGAGCTGGCTCGGCTTCCGGGGGCGGACGCCGAGCGGCTGGAGGCGATACGCGAGGCGCTGATACATGGGATGGCAACCGCGGTGGGACGACCCGGCTGAGCGACAGGGGCCGCCTTCGACCCGGCGAGGCGAGGCGGCAGCCCGCACCATGCCTGGGCGATACGGCCCGAGTCGCTCCTGGGGCGGCGGCCCGCGCCATGCCCGAGCCGTGCGGCCGAGCTACTCCTGAGCGGGGCGGCCCCCGCGTCACTCGCCTTCGTACTCGGCCTCGTGCTGGAGGATGCACTGCTGCCACTGCGACAGGGCCTCCTCGCGGTCGCCTCCGCTGTCCTGGGCGGCGACGATCAACGCGTCGGCGGCCATGGCGGCGAGCCGTACCGCGATGTGGCAGACATCGCGCTGAGGGAGCGGCCGAAGGAGTTCCACCGCGCCGTCGCTGTCTCCGGAGAGCGCGGAGGCGACGACAGCCATCGTGGTGCGATCCCACTCGTACTCGGACATGGGGAGAGCATGCCCAGCGGGCGCCCTCGCCATCATCGAATGGATGAGCGGCCCGGCGGCGAGGCATGGGACGCCGACGGGAGGCGTCACGACGGCGAGGGGAGGCGTCAGGACGTCCAGGCGGCGAAGGAAGGCATCAGGACGGCCAGAGGGCGAGGAGGTATCGGGCGGCGGAAGGGAGGCGGGGGCGGGGGGGAGGAGCCGGGCCGGGGCCGGCGCGGGGTGGTGCCGGAGCCGCCCGTGTCCGCTCGTGGCCGCTCATCGCCGCTTGGTCGGGCGGCTCCGTCAGCCCAGTTGCCGGATCGGGCTGCCGTGCAGGAAGGCGGTGATGTCCTCGACGGCCTGCTGGAAGTAGCCCTCGTAGTTGCGGCGGGTGACATAGCCGAGGTGGGGGAGGGAGAGGACGTTCGGGAGGGTGCGCAGGGGGTGGTCGGCGGGCAGTGGCTCGTGGTCGTAGACGTCCAGGCCGGCGCCGGCGAACCAGTTCTCGCGCAGTGCCTGGAGCAGTGCGGGCTGGTCGACGATGGCGGCACGGGAGGTGTTGATGAGGTAGCCGGTGGGCCGTATCCGGCGGAGTTCGTCCGCGCCGAGCAGGCCGCGGGTGCGGTCGCTGAGGACGAGGTGGACGGAGACGTAGTCGCTGGTTTCCAGCAGTTCTTCCTTGGTGGCGGCGAAGCGTACGCCCGCCTCCCCGGCGCGCTTAGCGGTCAGGTTCTGGCTCCAGGCCACGACGTCCATGCCGAAGGCCTGTCCGATCCGGGCGACCCGGGTGCCGATCTTGCCCAGACCGAGCAGTCCGAGCGTACGACCGTGCAGGTCGGCGCCGAGCGTGCTCTGCCAGGGGCCGCCGGCGCGCATCGCGGTGTTCTCGGTGACGAGGCTGCGGGCCAGGCCGAGGATCAGCGCCCAGGTCAGTTCGACGGGCGGTTCGGTGTTGCTGGCCGTGCCGCAGACGGTGACGCCGTGCCGGGTGGCGGCTTCCAGATCGATGGCGGCGTTGCGCATCCCGGAGGTGATCAGCAGCCGGAGGCGGGGCAGCCGCGCGAGGAGCGAGGCGGGGAACGGGGTGCGCTCGCGCATCGCGACGACGATCTCGCAGTCACCGATCGCCGCGACCACGTCGTCCTCGGAGCGGAACGGTTCCCGCAGCGTACGGACGTCCACGGCGCCGGCCAGGGGGGACCAGTCGGCCATGGTGAGGGCGACGCCCTGGTAGTCGTCGAGTACGGCGCACCGCTGGGTCATGCGATTCTCCAGAAGGCAGAAGGCAGAAGGCAGAAGGCAGAAGGCAGAAGGCAGAAGGCAGAAGGCAGAAGGCAGAAGGCAGAAGGCAGAAGGCAGAAGGCAGGAGCCCGGCCACGGGCACGGGCACGAATCGAGGGCACGGGCAGTAGCAGGGCGGTGGCGAACGGTGCATGTCGTCGCGCCCTCCCTATCCGGACCGTACCGCCCAAAAGCCTCCTAGCCAGTGACTGTTCGCATACTCACCTGGCCTGAAATTGATCAATCCTGGTCGATTACAGTGCTGCGCCAGGGGCCCCACAAGGCCCCGGCACGTAGTGAGCTTCGGGAGGGCGCAGTGAGCGAGCGCAGCGAGCATGCGATTCAGGGGTGCGCGCCGCGCGAATGCGAGGCCGAGCGGAGCGAGGTGTCGCCATGAGCGCAGCGGGAGGCGGCGGCGCCATCTGGGGCCGCGCGGAACAGCAGGACTTCCGCAGCCGGGTACGCGGCTGTCTGCTCGGCGGCGCCATAGGCGATGCCCTCGGCGCCGGGATCGAATTCCAGTCGCTCGACGCGATACGCGAGGCACACGGCCAGGACGGCGTGACGGATCTTGTGCCCGCCTTCGGGCGGCGCGGCGCGGTCACCGACGACACACAGATGACCCTGTTCACCGTCGACGGGCTGATCCGGGCGCAGGTGCGCCGTGACACCGGCGCCTGGCACCCGCCCACCGACGTACACCGCGCCTACCTGCGCTGGGCCGCCACCCAGCACGACTGGGGCCCGGACGAGCGCAGGAAGGACGACGGCTGGCTCGCCCGCGAGGAGTGGCTCTACTCCCGCCGCGCCCCCGGGAGGGCCTGCCTGTCCGGGCTCGGCGACGAGGTGATGGGCACGCTCGAGAAGCCCAAGAACCCCGATTCGAAGGGCTGCGGCGCGGTGATGCGCTCCGCGCCGTTCGGGCTGCTGGTCGGCTGGGAGCCGCAGCTGGTCTTCCAGCTCGCCGTCGAGTGCGCGGCGCAGACGCACGGCCACCCCACCGGCTATCTGGCGGCCGGCGCGCTCGCGGTCATCAGCCACTCGCTCGCCCGCGGCGAGGACCTCGACAGCGCCGTGCAGAAGGCCCTGGCGCACCTTGCCACCCGCCCCGGCCACGAGGAGACCACCGACGCCCTCAAACGCGCGCTCGGCGCCGTACGGCAGGGCATGCCGACTCCCGCCCGGGTGGAGTCGCTGGGCGAGGGCTGGACGGCCGAGGAGGCGCTGTCGATCGCCGTGTACTGCGCGCTGGTCGCCGAGGACATCCGGCACGGCCTGCTGCTCGCCGTCAACCACAGCGGCGACAGCGACTCCACCGGCGCCATCTGCGGCAATCTGCTGGGCACACTGCACGGCGAGACGGCGCTGCCGCCGGTGTGGCTGGTCGAGCTGGAGGGCCGGGAGACGATCCTGCAGCTGGCCGACGACTTCTCCATGGAGATGACGCAGGGCGCCGCGCTGCACGGTCCGGCCGGTTCGTCACCGGGGTGGCTCGCCCGTTACCCACGGGCCTGAGCCACCCGCCTTCTCCTCACCCGCCTTCCCCTCACCCACCTACCTCTCACCCACCCGCGCCTCCTCGTCGACGATGACGCACCCGGCGCCCAGCAACCGGCTCGGCCGGATCCCGAACGTGGCGTGAAACGTGCTGCTCAGGTGGGACGGACGGCGAAGCCCGCTTCCGCGGCCGCCGCGGCCAGGATGCCGTTCATGGCCGACATGACGATTCCTCTCACGCCCCCATCGGCCTTCACACCCCCACCGCCCCTCACGCCCCCATCGCCCCTCACGCCCCCACCGCCCCTCACGCCCCCATCGGCCCCGTGCCCCCATCGGCCCCCGCGCCCCCCTGGCCCTCAGCCCGGGCATGTCCCCTACGTTGACCGCCGTGCAGATCGTCTTCGCGCTCTTCTTCCTCGTGATGGGGCTGGGCGGGCTGGCCGCCCCCGCCCGGGTGCTGCGCCCGTTCGGCATCGCCCTGGAAGGGGCCACGGCCCGTACCGAAGTCCGGTCCGTCTACGGCGGGTTCGGGCTGGCGATGGCCGGGCTGCTCGGTTGGTCGGCCGTCGAACCGGCGGATCCGCTGCGGCGCGGCGCGGTGCTCGCGGTCGCCGTCGCGATGCTGGGGAGGGTCGGCGGACGGCTCGTGGCCCGCCTCGTCGAACCGCCGGAATCCTGGTACCCGTCATGGTTCTACTTCTGGGTGGAGGTGTTCGCCGGGAGCGCGTTACTGGCCACCGTCACGGTGACCTGAGTCCCGCGTCCGGCACCTCGCCCGTACCGTCTCCCCGCGCCGGAAGCCCACCAGGCCCACCGTCTCCCTGCGCGGGGACCACCCTCGCCCCCGCGGCGCCCACCCCGCCACCGTCGTCGTCATCGTCCCCGGAGTTGATCCGCGCCAGCACCGCATCCCGCTCCGCCGTGTCCTGCGGCCGTACGAGGCCGATCACGACGAAGAGCACGAGCGAGGTGGCGACCGGCGAGACGATCTGGATCTGCAACTGGACGCCGCTCAGCCCATAGTTGGTCAGCCAGAAGGCGAACAGGCCGGCCGCCCAGGACCCCAGCGCCGCCGTGGGCCCGGACCTGCGGAACGTCGGCACCATGCCGAGCAGGAACGGGATGGAGATCGGGCCGACCAGGCCCGCCACCCACTTGATGACGACGGTGATGATGTCCTTGAACGTGGGCGAGTCGACCTGGGTCGCGATCGCCATCGACAGGCCCAGGAAGGCGATCGTCGACAGCCGCGCGGCCAGCAGCCCGGCCCGGTGCGACCAGCCGCGCGCCTTCGCCGAGAGCGCCGGTGCGATGTCGCGGGTGAACACCGCGGAGATGGCGTTGGCGTCCGAGGAGCACATGGCCATCGTGTGGGAGAAGAAGCCGACGACGACCAGGCCCAGCAGACCGTGCGGCAGCAGCCGTTCGGTCAGCAGGGCGTACGCGTCGGAGGCGTCCGGCTTCTCGGCCCTGACCAGCAGCGGCGCGACCCACATGGGGAAGAACAGCACCGCGGGCCAGACGAACCACAGCGCGGCCGACAGTCGGGCCGAACGCCTGGCCTGCCGGGCGCTGTTGGTGGCCATGAAGCGTTGGGCCTGGTTCCACATGCCGCCGCTGTACTCGAAGGTCTTGATGAAGAGGTAGGCGAGCAGGAAGGTCAGGGTGTACGGGCCGACGGTCGGCTCGGTGTGGCTGTCCGGCAGCCTGTCCCACACAGTCCACAGCGCGCTGACGCCGCCCAGTTCGCCCATGACGGTGACCAGCATCGCCACACCGGCCAGCAACTGGATGACGAACTGGCCCAGTTCGGTCAGCGCGTCCGCCCACAGGCCGCCGACCGTGCAGTAGACACCGGTGATCAGGCCCGTGAGGAGAATGCCCTGGTTGAGCGAGATGCCGGTGAAGACGGACAGCAGGGTGGCGATCGCGGCCCACTTGGCGCCCACGTCCACGATCTTCAGCAGCACCCCGGACCAGGCCAGCGCCTGCTGCGTCGGCAGGTTGTAGCGGCTCTTGAGGTACTCCAGGGGGGAGGCGACACCGAGCCGCGACCGCAGCCGGTTGAGCCGCCCGGCGAACAGCTGCGCCCCGATGGCGATGCCGATCGCGATGGGGAAGGACCAGGTGACGTAGGAGGTGACGCCGTATTGGTAGGCGATACCCGCGTACCCGGTGAACATCACGGCGCTGTAGCCGGACATGTGGTGGGAGATGCCGGACAGCCACCACGGCCTCCTGCCGCCCGCGGTGAAGAAGTCGCCGACATCGTCCACCCGCTTGTGCGACCACACCCCGATCGCCACCATGACGCCGAAGTAGCCGATGAGCACGGCCCAGTCGAGACTGTTCATGCCCCCTCCAGGGGTCCGCCTTGTGAACGTGCGGATGACGTTCCGCATCAGGAATCACTTCGCCGTGACGTCCTGTGGGGCGTGATGCCCCCGTGCGGGAAGGGGGACTTCGGGGATTGAACCGTCAGTCGAGCAGGCCGGTCAAGGCTTCTCAGGTCATGAGTGTGAACTGCGATCAGTGAAGCGAACGATTTTGTGCTCCCTTGACCAATCAAGCCGTTGTCCGGGCCGTGCCGCCGACCCACGATGAACACACTTCGCCGGGCTCCGTCGGCCGTGACGCAGCAGCCGCACGGGAGCGGGGTCCCGTGCGGCCGCCATGGGCCGAGGCGGACGCGAGGGCGCAGGTGAACAGGGGAGGGAAGAGGGAGGGAAGAGGGACGTGAGCCGGGGCTACCGCATCAACTCGCCCGCGTTGACCAGCAGCGACTGGCCCGTGATGGCGCGCGCCCGGTCGGAGGCCAGGAAGACCGCGGTCTCCGCCACGTCCGCGTCCGTCGCCAGCTCGGGCAGCGCCATCCGCTCGGTGAGCCGGGCGAGCACCTCGGACTCCGGGACGCCTTCACCGTGCGCCTGGAACCGTACGTACGCCTCGACGGGCGGGCCCCACATCCAGCCCGGCTGCACGGTGTTGACCCGAATCCGGTCCGGGCCCAGCTCCCGCGCCAGCGAGTACATCGCCGAGACCAGCCCGCCCTTGGACGCCGCATACGCCGCCTGCTGCACCTGTGAAGGTGCGGCGACCGACGACTGGGTGCCGATCATCACCACCGACCCGCCGCCGCGTGCCGTGAGCGACGGCAGGCAGGCCCGGGTCATCCGCAGCGTGCCGAAGAGGTTGACGTCCACGACGCCGCGCCAGGAGTCGAAGTCGGCCTCGCGCAGGCCGCCGAAGAGCGAGTCCAGCGCGGCGACATGGATCACCGCGTCGATGCCGCCGAACCGCTCCACGGCGAGCGCGGCCAGCGCCTCGCACTGCGCCTCGTCGCCGATATCGGTGGCCCGCCAGGCCGTACGCCCGCCCGAAGGGTCGATCCGCGCCGCCGACTTGGCGAGATGGGCCTCCGTGCGGGCCCCCAGCACGACCGAGGCGCCGTCTCGCACACAGGCCGCCGCGACCTGATGGCCGAGTCCGGCCCCGACGCCCGAGACGACGACGGTCTTGTTCCGCAGCAGCATGTCCGCCTCCCGGCCGGGCCGCCCAGCGCGCTCCTGACGGTGCGTCAGGGTAGGGGCGGGGGCCCGGAAAGGCCATAGCGCGCGCTCACCGGGCTCCGGCCGGCCCTACTGGGCTCACCCGTTGCGGTGTGCGCCCTCCAGCGCCGTCCGCAGCCGGTCCAGGCCCTCGCGAATCTCCTCCGGGGAGTGCGTCACGAACGACAGCCGGACGGCCGTGGCGTCCGGGGTGCCCGCGAAGAACGGCGCCCCGGGGACATAGGCGACGTCGTGCCGTACGACCTCGGGCAGCAGGGCCGTGGCGTCGTAGCCCTCGCACAGCGTCGCCCAGACGAACATGCCGCCCGCGGGGCGATTCCATCGTGATCCCTCGGGGAGCGCCGCGGCCAGCCCGTCGACCAGGGCGTCCCGCCGCTCGCGGTAGGCGCCGCGCACCCGCGCCAGATGGGCGTCCAGGTCCGCGACCGCCAAGTACCGCGCCGCGGCCGCCTGGTCGACGGTCGAGGTGTGCAGATCGGCGGCCTGTTTGGCGATGACGCAGGCGCGCCGCAGCGCGGCCGGTACCCGCAGCGTGCCCAGCCGCAGCCCGGGCGCCATCACCTTGGAGAACGAGCCCAGAAGTGCCGTACGGTCCTCGGCCCCGGGGAAGGACGCCACCCACGGCATCGCCTCGCCCTCGAAGCGCAGCTCCCCGTACGGGTCGTCCTCGGCGATCCACAGGCCGCGGCGGGCGGCGACCTCGGCGACCGCGGCCCGTCGTTCGGCCGGCAGGGTGCGGCCGGTCGGGTTCTGGAAGGTGGGGATGACGTAGAGCAGCTTGGGCCGCTCGCGCGCGGCGATCTCGTCGAGCGCGGCCGGGTCCAGCCCCTCGTCGTCGGTCGGCACCGGCACCACCCGGGCACCGGCGAGCGAGAAGATCTGCAGCGCCGCGAGGTAGCAGGGGTCCTCGACCAGCACCACGTCACCGGGCTCCAGCAAGGTGGTGGCCAGCAGCGACAGCCCCTGCTGGGAGCCGGTGGTCACCAGCAGGTCGGCGGCGTCCGTGGGCAGCCCGCGTGCGGTGTAGCGGGCCGCGACGGCCGCGCGCAGCGCCGGATCCCCCTCGCTGGTGGAGTACTGCAGCGCCCGCCGCGGTTGTTCGGTCAGCACCTGCCGGAAGGCGTCGGCTATCCCCGCCGCGTCGAACAGCTCGGGCGCGGGCAGCCCGCCGGCGAACGAGATGACCTCGGGCCGGGCGGTGAGCGCCAGGATGTCGCGTACCGGCGAGCTGCCGGTACGCGCCGCGCGCGCGGCCAGCTCGGGGACGGGGGTGCGGGCATCGGCAAGGATCGCGTCCGGCATGGCGGCTCCCATCGCTCAGGTCTGCGATTAACCGTCGTTAGCTGCAGACGCCAGGCATCTTAGGTGCGGCGGGAGGCGGTGTGCAGCGGTGCCCGCATGGTGAACGCGCGCGGCACACCTCCCTCTTCTGTGCGCGGCGCACCCCTCCCCTTCTGATGGTGTGTCAGCTACACCTGTCTGTCATGACCACAGACACGACCGCAGATACGGCCGCAGACGGCGAGGGGGCTCCGGAGGCCGCGGCCGCGGCCTCCGTCGACACCCGGGCTGCCACCTACGCCGAGCTGGCCGCCGTCGGCCCCTACGGGGTGCGCCCCGGCCATGCGCTGATCACCATGGTCGAACCGCATCCGGGCCACGAGTACGCCTACAACCGCTGGTACGAGGACGATCACTACATCGCCGGCGCGATGGCGATGCCCTGGATGTTCGCGGGCCGCCGCTGGGTCGCCACCCGCGAGCTGCAGTTGCTGCGCTACCCGGAGGAGTCCGCCGTCGCCCAGCCGGTCACGGCCGGCTGCTACCTCTCCACGTACTGGCTGACCGAAGGCCGCTACGACGAGCACATGAAGTGGACCGTCGGCATCAACAAGCGCCTCAACCGGGACGGCCGGGTCTATCAGGACCGCACGCATGTCTTCACGGCCTTCCAGGACCATGTGGCGACGGTCTACCGCGACGGTGCGGCGGGTCCCCGGGACTTCCATGCGCTGGACCACCCGTACGCGGGGTTGGTGCTGGAGGTGATCGACGCGGACGGCGCGGAGGGGCGGGCCGCACTGCTGGAGTGGCTGCGCGCCCGGCATCTGCCGCGGCGGCTGGCGGGTTCGCCGGCGGCGATGGTCACGGTCTTCCGGCCCACTCCGCTGCCGGGGGACCGGATGGCGTACGTGAAGCAGGTCGAGGGCGTCGACACCCGGCTGACGCTGCTGTGGTTCCTTCAGCAGGACCCGCGCGAGGGCTGGGCCGCGCACTTCGCCGGACTGGGGGAGGAGGTCGCGGAGTCGGGGCTGGGGCGGGTGGAGCTGGTGGCGCCGTTCCTGCCGACCGTGCCCGGCACGGACCGGTACGTGGCCGAATTGCGCTGAGGTGTGCTCACGGCGCGTGGGCACGCGGGCATGGCCGAGCCCCCTCGGCCGGGACGGCGATCCAGTCGAGAGGGCTCGTATCTGCGGGGTGCGCGAACCGTGAGGGGTCAGGTCACGCCACGTCGAACGCGCCGTCGGCGACGTCCGACACGAAGCGGCTCCAGGACGAGTTGTCGAACGTGAGGCGGGGACCCTCGGGGTCCTTGGAGTCGCGCACCGCGATGGCTGCGGTGGTGGGGACGGCGATCTCCACACACGCGCCATTGCCACCGGAGTACGAGGACTTGGTCCAGGAGAATGCGGAATTCGGCTGCACGGCCATGTTCACTCCAGCTCACTCTGAGTTACCGCGGATTCGGTAGTGACGACGCTACGCGCCAACATCACTAGCCGCAGAGGCCGTTCACCCGTCCGAATGGCATATTCCTTGATCTCTTTTCATGGAACAGGCCGCAGGTGTACCGTGCGAACCCGGTTTCCGGAATCTCGCATTCCGCCCTATTTGTCCCCTGGTCGGAGCCCACCTTCTTTCCTGGTCGGAGCTCATCCTCTTCCGTGGCCGGGGCTCACCCCATCGCGTCCGCATGGGATTTCGCCGCGGCGGCGATGAACTCCCGGCTCTGTTCCGCGCTCAGCGCCTGTGCGCGCAAATGCTCGTACATGATCGTGTATTTGTGCACATCATTGGTTTTCTCCAGATAGAGGTCGCTGGTGACCCCCTCGATGTACACCACGCTGGAATCGGAGGCGTCGTCGAATTCCAGGATGGAGAACGTTCCCGACATTCCGGCATGCGCGCCCGTGTCGTAGGGAAGAATCTGAACCGTCACATGCGGCAAATTGCTCATCTCGACGAGATGGTCGAGTTGCTCGCGCATGATCAGATGACTGCCGACCACGCGCCGCAGCGCGCTCTCGTCCAGTACCACCCACAGCCGCAGCGAGCGCTCGGGGTCGTTGACCCGCTCCTGGCGTCGCATCCGTACCTGGATCCGCTTCTCCAGGTGGTCCGGCGCCAGCTCGGGGACCGTGCCGGGAATGACCGCCTCGGCGTAGCCGGGGGTCTGTAGCAGGCCGGGCACCAGCAGCGACTCGTAGATCCGCAGCGAGGCCGCCTCGGTCTCCAGGCCGATGTAGACGCTGTACGGGATGTCGCCGAAGGCGTGCCACCAGCCCTGCTGACGGGAGTCCTTCGCCATCTGCATCAGCGAATCGACTATCCGGTGGTCCTCGACCTCGTAGACCCCGCAAAGATCGCGGACATCGCGCTGACTGATGCTGCGGCGGCCGTTCTCGAGTCTGCTGATCTTCGATTGTGAGACCAGCAGCCGCTCGGCCACCTCTTCCGCCGTCATGCCCTTGAGCTCACGGAGCCTGCGAAGCTCCTGGCCCAAGCGGCGTCGCCTGACGGTGGGATTGACATTGGACGCCACGGGAAGTGCACCTCCGGCTCCGTACTGCTGTCGTTTCTGGTCAGCAGACTGCCACTCCGAGGTCACACCGCGCAGTGAAACGCACACAGAAGGCGAGCGAGCATGTGCGCGGGGTGGCGGGCGGGCCGTCGTCCAGAACGGCCGGCCCGCCACCCCGCGCTCCTTGCTGCGGCTCCCGAACGGGATGGTGGGGACGGTGGTGCGGGTGGTGATGCTGCGAGCGGTGCGCGCGCCGCAGCGCGCCGTGGTGCGCGCGTCGCGTCGCGGCGTGGTGCGAGCGCCGTACGGCGTGTCGTGGGGCGTACGGCGGTGGTGCGGGGCGTCGCACGGCGCGTGCCGGGTCCTACGGCACGTCGTGCGGCGCTTCTACGGCGTCAGCGGGCGCCCACGCGGGCCATCCTGCTGTGGCCGCCGTGCCGCGACTGGCCCGGCGCGCCGGCCGGTTCCGCCGTGGCACGGGACGCGGGTTGCCGTACGGCTCCCGCGCCGGCGGCCTGCGACCGCCGGGGTTGCGCCGCGGCACCGTTCTGTACGTCCATGACGGCGTGCGCGACCAGCCCGCCCATAGGGTCGTGCCGGATCAGATCCCGGAGACGGGAGCGCGATGACCGCCCCTCGTTGCCCGGGTAGAGGTGCTTGCCGAGTCCGACCGCATGGGCCAGCGCGGCGAGTGCCGCGGTCCGCGGGTCCGGGGGTACGCCGGTGCGGATCGCGTTGTCCAGCCGGGTCCTGATTTCCCGGCTGATGGCCGTCTCCGTCGCCTGGTAGCGCGTCGTCGGCAGTACTCCGCACATCTGTCCCGCCACGGCATGGACCATGCCGCACCGTTCGAGATGCGTGAGGTAGGTCTGGCGCAGCCCCAGTCGGGGCCCGCCGATCCAGTGGACCGCGCGCACCGGACTGCCGCGTCGGCGCAGCAGTTCGAGCGCGGAGTCCAGAGTCGGATCTCCTGTCGGCCGTGCCATCACCACGGCGATACGATCCCCGTCTGGGGCTATCCGTCCTGCCAGAGCCAGCTCTACTAGCTGGGCCCCGGCCAGGCCGAGGTCGAGCGACTGCGGCTGCGCTGTGGTTCCCGTTGTCGGGTCCAAAGCGAGCAGCAGAAGCTCCTCCGGAATTGTTCTGCGGCTCCTGCCCATCCATGCCTCCCCGCGTGGATGAATGACAGGGTGACCCCTCTCACATTCATCTGTCGAGAGTGCGTGGGGGGTTCGGTAGGGAACCGGTAGGTATGTCGTTCTCGTCTTGCACGTCGGCGACAGCTATCCGTGCGGTGCGGCGGGTACCGGTTCGCGTGGCGGCAAGGTGGCGCCACGCGTACACAGGACACTTGGGAACACTTGGCCAGGCAGCAGTGCGACGTATGAAGGAGACATCGGTGGCGGGCGAGTCCCCCGACAAGTCGGACAAGAAGCAGTCGTCGGGGAAGACGGCGCGGAGCGAACGCGATCCGCGCCTGTCCGTTTTCCGAGGGGAGCCGGACGAGCCGGCGAAGGAATCGGGCGGGAAATCGGGCGGGAAGCGGACGCCGGAGTCCGATGGCAAGCCCGATGGGGAGTCGGCAGGGAAGTCCGCAGGGAAGGCCGATGCCGAGTCCGGCGGGAAGTCCGGGGCGAAGGCCGACGCGGAGTCCGGGGCGAAGGCCGATGCGCAGTCTGGGACTGCGGACGCGGCCGAGTCGGAGGCGGAGGCGTCTGAGGGGACTGAGGAGGCCGCTGGGGACGGCGAGGGTGCCGAGGGCGGCGACGACCGCCTGCGGGCCGCTGTGGCCGCCTGGGTCGCGGAGAAGGGCGATGGGGACGGCGCGGACGGCGCGGACGGCGATGCCGACGCTGACGCCGATGTCGCTGACGCGGCCGACGAGGTCGACGAGGT
This sequence comes from Streptomyces sp. NPDC033270, assembly GCF_055576575.1. NCBI lineage: Bacteria > Bacillati > Actinomycetota > Actinomycetes > Kitasatosporales > Streptomycetaceae > Streptomyces > Streptomyces sp. NPDC033270. Next base: position 99,886 of record NZ_JBVIRA010000012.1, on the reverse strand, counting down.
CGACGAGGTAGCGAACGACGCTTCTGAGAAGTCGGAGCCGGGGCCGGAGTCGAAGTCGGAGGAGCGGTCGGGCGCGCCGGGCAAGGTCGACGCGAAGCCGAAGGGCGAGGGGAAGGCCAAGGCTGAGTCCAAGGCCGAGCCCAAGACCGCGCCCGAGCCCGAGTCCACGGCCAAGCCCAAGGTTGTTGATCAGCCGACTGCCGTCTTCAAGGCCGTCGGGCCGCAGAAGGGCAAGCCCGACGAGGCTCATGCCGATGCCGATGCCGATGCCGATGCCGAAGCGGACGAGTCGGCGGTGGATGACGCGACTCGCGTGTTTGCTGTCGCGAAGGCAAAGGTGAAGGGTGCGTCGGCCGAGCCCGTCGACCAGGCGACCACCGTCTTCAAGATCCCGCCGTCCGCCAAGGACAAGGCCACGGCCGAGTCGAAGCCCGAGGACGAGCCTGAGGCCAAGCCCGAACCCAAGGGCCAGGGCAAGGGCAAGGGCGCGGGCAAGGAAGAAGCCGCCGAAGCCAAGAACGATGCCAAGAGCGGCGCCAAGACCGAGGCCAAGACCGAGGCCAAGGCCGAGGACAAGGACGGCGCCAGCGCCAAGGTCGAGAGCAAGGCCGCTCCCGAGCGGGACGCCGAGCGGACCAGTCAGTTTGTCGCGCTGAAGTCGGCGGACGACGGCACGGCGGGCAAGTCGCTGGGCAAGACGGCGCCCAAGACGCCGGCCCGTACGTCCGACAAGGCGTCGGAGCAGGCCGCGGAGAAGCTTGCGGAGAAGCCGGCCGCAAAGCCGGCCGCAAAGCCGACCGCAAAGCCGAGTGCAAAGCCCGGTGAGCCCGCGGACAAGGCGTCCGATGGCGCGACCGCCGACAAGGCCTCGGGCTCTCTGCCGGCGGCCGCCCCCGCGAAGCCGACCGCGTCCCCCCGACCCACCGGCCGGCCGGGCGCCATGCCCCCCGCCGCTACGGGTGCCACGCCCGGGGCCGGTCCCGCCGCGCTGCCCGAGTCCGAGCGGACCAAGCAGCAGCCCCTGCCGCCGCTCGACCTGCTGGCGAAGCTCACCAACACCCCGCCGCCGCCCGAGACCACGCTGCGCACGGTCGTCCGCCGGTTCAAGATCTGGACCCCGCTGGCGGTGCTGCTGGCGATCATCTTCGTGATCGTCCAGGCGGTGCGCCCGCTGCCCGCCCCGGCGGTCGTCCTCGGCGACGCCAAGTCCTCGTTCACCTTCGAGGGCGGCAAGCTCTCCATCCCGTGGCCCGAGCACGGGCAGGCGGCCATCAAGGTCGTGGGCTCCGGTGACGTGGGGACGTTCGGCGAGCAGAAGCCGGTGCCGACCGCGAGCGTCGCCAAGATCATGACGGCCTACGTCATCCTCAAGGAGCACCCGCTCAAGAAGGACGAGAAGGGCCCGCAGATCGAGGTCGACGACAAGGCGGTGACCGAGGGCGGCTCCACGGACGAGTCGCGGATCGCAGGGCTCCGGGCGGGGCAGAAGTTCAGCCAGCAGGACATGCTCAAGATGCTGATGATCCCGTCCGGCAACAACATCGCCCGGCTGCTGGCCCGTTGGGACACCCAGTCCGCCAACGAGGGGGCGTTCGTCAAGAAGATGAACGCCGCCGCCAAGGACCTGGGCATGAAGGACACCACCTACACCGACCCCAGCGGCCTGGACCCCAAGACCGTGAGCACCGCCGTCGACCAGATCAAGCTGGCCGAGGCCGTCATGAAGTTCGACGCCTTCCGGCCGATCGTCGCCATGACCAACGCCGAGATCCCGGGCCTGCCGGGGCGGATCAACAACAACAACGACAACCTGCTGCTGGAGCCCGGGCTGAGCATCAAGGGCATCAAGACCGGCTCCAGCACCGCGGCCGGCGGCACGCTGTCCTGGGCGGCCTACAAGACGGTGGACGGCAAGGACCGCCTGATACTCGGCGCGATGATGGACCAGCACTTCAAGGGCCTGGACCCCAACGCCGAGAACAGCCTCACCATGGTCAAGAGCAACAGCCAGAAGGTCATCGCGGCCGTACGCGAAGCGCTGACCTCGGCCACGGCGGTGAAGAAGGGGCAGGTCGTCGGCTATGTCGACGACGGCCTGGGCGGGCTGACGCCGGTCGTCGCCACCAAGGACCTGAAGGCCGTCGGCGTCTCCGGCCAGAAGCTGAAGTTGAGCATCGGCGACGGCGGCAAGGCCGTCGCGCACGAGGCGAAGGCCGGGACCACCGTCGGTGTGCTGACGGTCGGCAGCGGCCAGCGGGCCCAGAAGGTGCCGGTGGCCCTGCAGAAGGACCTCGTCGAGCCGTCCTTCGGAGCGAAGCTGACCCGGATCGGGTGAGTGGACCGGGGCTCCGGGCCGGCGGGCGTCGACACCGCCGTGCCGGCCGGAGCCCCGGCACCCTGCGCTGCTGCTCCGTTCCCCCCGGTCCCCTCCGTCACCGGAGCCCGTCATCGACGTAGCGCAGGTACAGCAGGCGGCGTCACAGCAGCCGCAGGCGGCGGCGTGCGCGCCCGCCATGACCCCCGGCCGCGCGCGGCTGGCGCAGGGCGCGGTGGTGCTGCTGCCCTCCGGGCTGATGCTGCTCCTGGGGGCGTGGGGCATCCGCCGGCAGGACGCCGTCTGGCGGGACGAGGCGGTCACCTACGACATGGCGCACCGCGGCCTGGCCGACCTGTGCCGCACGCTGCAGCACGTCGACGTCGTGCACGGCCTGTACTACGCGCTGATACACCTCTGGTTCCGCCTCTACGACACCACCCTCGGCGACGTCCTCGGTGCCGCGGTCGGCCTGCGGCTGCCGTCCGTGGCCGCGATGACGCTCGCCGCGGCGGGCGTCGCCCTGCTGGGGCAGCGGCTGGCCGGACGGCGGGCGGGTCTGCTCGCGGGCCTCACCTTCGCGCTGATCCCGGTCGTGCAGCAGTACGCGCAGGAAGGGCGCTCCTACGCGACGGTCTGCGCCCTGGTCGTCTGGGCCACGCAGCTGCTGCTGCGCAGCGCCGCCCGTCCGCGCCGCAGGCTGTGGCTCGGGTACCCGGTGCTGATGCTGTGCGCCTGCCTGCTGCACGAGTTCGCGTGTCTGGCGTTGCCCGCACACGGCGCCGCGGTGATCCTTGCGCGCCTGCCGCGTCGCGTGCTGCGCGCCTGGGCCCTGTCCGCCGTCGCCGTCCTCGCCGGCCTGGCCCCGCTCGCGGTGCTCAGCACCCGGCAGTCCGCGCAGATCGGGTGGCTCATGTGGCCGGATCCCCTGCAGCTGCTGACCTTCGCCGTGCTCGCGGTCCTCGGCCTGGCCTGTGCCCGCGTCCCGGTGCGCTCCCGCGGCCCCATCGGCCTGCGCGCCCTGGGCATCCCGCTGCTCCTCCTGCCCACCCTCCTGCTGCTCCTGCTCTCGCACGTCGAACCGGCCTACGTCGACCGCTATGTCCTCTACTACGTCGTCGGCTTCGCGCTGCTCGCGGGTGCCGCGCTGGCCCGGCTCCTCCGCCCGGCGGGTGAGCCGGGCCGGACCCGGCCGCGACGGCTGCGCCGGGCGCTGGCCTTGGCCGCGGTCCCGGCCGCGCTGCTCCCCGTCGATGTCCATCTGCGCAGCCCCGACAGCCGGGTCGACGACGTCAGCGCGGTCGCCCGGGCCGTACGGGAGATCGCCGAGCCGGGCGACGGCCTGCTCTTCATGCCGTCGCGGCGCCGCATCTGGATGGCGACCCGGCCGCACGACTTCACAGGCCTGAGTGACCTCGCCCTGGCCAGGAGCCCATCGGCGTCCCACACCCTCTACGGGACGGAGCTGTCCGGCGACGCGATCCGCGCGCGGATACTGGCCAGCCGCCGCATCGTGGTCGCCGGGGACCCGGCCGGGCAGCCGGCGGACGCCAGCGACCAGGAGATCGCCAAGCGGGCCACGCTGCGCTCGGCGTTCGTGGAGTGCGAGGTCACGCAGGTGCGGGGGGCCCGGATGGCGCTCTACGCACGGGCGGGTGGCACGGACGACGGGGGCGCGGGGGGCTGCTGAGGCGCGACGCCTGTGCTCCTGGGGCGCCGGCCGTGCCCGCCAGATGGGGGCGGCGCTCGGTCCAGTCGAGGCGGCCGCGGGCCTGCGGGCGGCGGCCGGTGCGCAGTGCGGTGGGGGCGATGCCCAGCTCGGCGACGTGCGGGCGTGGGGGTACCGCCCGCGCCCTCAAGGCGTGGGGGACGGCTGGACGTAGCGATGGCGGCCCTGGCGCCGTTCGACGAGCAGTCCGCCCTCGGTCAGCCGGGTCAGATGCTCGCTCGCCGTCGAGGGCGCGACCTGCGCATACGCGGCCAGCTCGCCGGCCGTCCAGGCGCGGCCGTCCAGCAGCGCCAGACAGAAGGAGGCACGGGTGCGGTCCGCGAGCAGCGCGGCCGGCCGCGCGAGCTCGGTGCTGTACGCCGGAGTGGTCATGACTCGATTGTCCGCCGCGAGTCTTCGGTGCCTACCGAAGCAAGACATGCCTACGGTGCCCGTATGAGTGCCTCCCCGGAGTACGCCACCTTCCATTTCCACGCGCTGCACCATGCCGACCAGCCGCTGCTGCTGCCCAACGCCTGGGATGTCGCCTCGGCCGTCGCGCTCGCCGGGGCCGGGTTTGCGGCGATCGGCACGACGAGCCTGGGGGTCGCCGCGGCCCACGGCTATCCGGACGGGCGCGCCCTCGCCGAGGTCCGGGATGCCACCCTGGCCCTGGCGCTGCGCCTCAACGGCCGGCTGGCCTGTCCGTACACCGTCGACATCGAGGGCGGGTTCGGCGGCGATCCGGCGCAAGTCGCCGAACTGGCCGGTGAGTTGGCGGAGGCCGGTGCCGCGGGGCTCAATCTGGAGGACGGGCTGCCCGGTGGCGGAGGGCTGCAGGATCCGGTCCGTCAGGCCGAGTTGATCAGCGCGGCGAAGGAGCGCGCTCCGGGGCTGTTCCTCAACGCCCGGATCGACACCCACTGGCTGGTGGACGCTCCGCCGCCGCTGTCGGTGACGCTCGCGCGCGCCGAGAGCTATCTGGCGGCGGGCGCGGACGGCATCTTCGTGCCGGGCGTCGTTGCCGACGACGAGGTGTCGGCGCTGGTCAACGGGGTTCCCGCGCCGCTGAACATCCTCTTCGCGCCCGGGCGGCACACCGTCAGCCGACTGGCGGAGCTCGGAGTACGCCGCATCAGCACCGGCTCGCTGCTCTTCCGTACGGCCCTGTCGGCCACCCTCGGGTCGGCGGATGCCATCCGTGCGGGACGGGAGCTGCCGGATGTGACGGGAGGGGGCGGTGCGCTGCTGGGATACCAGGAGGTGCAGCGGTTGCTGGGGGAGTAGCGGCCGGCGGTCGGCCGCGGGCCCGGCGGCTCAGGCCTGCGGGCTGCGGGCCCCGTGGCGGCGCCGGTGTACGGCGACGACGGTGCCGGCCACGCCCAGCGCGCCCGCACCACCCAGCAGCCCCGCCTTGGGCAGGTGGCCTGCCTTCTCGGCCAGTCCGGCCAGCCCGTTGTCGGGCAGCATGATCGACGTGCGGCTCTCCGTGGGCGCGGTGGAATCGGCGGCGGAGGCGGCGCCCGCGGGAAGCAGCAGGACGGCCAGCGCGCCGGTCGCGACGGTGACGGTACGGATCACGGTGCGGCACTGGGCCCGCATGGGTACTCCTCGTCGGGGCGGCTCGGATCGGGCCGCCGTAGGGGCGTGGTAACGACACAGCACGTTACGGAGCGTCCTTAACGGCGATCCATACGTTGTGTAACAGTCAGCGGGATCTCTGGGATCGGTCCTGTGACGGGGCGTCCGCTACGGCCCGGTCAAAGACGACAAAGGCCGCCAAGGCGTCTTTGCGCGTCGCGCGGCGGGATCGGCGGCGCCGCGCCGTCGGAATGGCCGCGCTGAAGATTCCCCCTCCCGCCACCTTGGATAGCGTGGTGCCGCAGGGTCAGTTGATTCCCGTTCACGGTGTTGCGCGTGTGGGGTGGGTGCGCGTGCGGAGTCCAGGGAGGCGGTGGCGATGCCATGCGACGGTGGCGATACCGCGTGCGGCGGCGCGCGGTGCCACCCGCGGTGGTGGCGCCCCCGCGCGCCGCTGACCGGCCGGGGCCCGCGTGTCGCGCGTGCCGTGCCGGCCGCGCTCGCCGTGCTCTGCCTCCTCGGCGGCTGTGCCGGCCTGGAGGGCCTGCAGAACGACGGGCGCGCCAGGGACGTCAGGGCGCCGCTCGCGCTGTGGCCGCAGTACACGCCGGCCCCGCTCGGCCGGGACGACAACCCCACGGCGCTCAAGCCCGTCCGCGGGGTCCCGCGCATCCCCAGCGGCAGCATGGCGGACGCGGACGCGCTGGCCGTCCTCGACGCGGACTTCACCGCGGAGGGCCGGCGTCCGCCCGCCCCGAAGACCGTACGCAGCCCTCGCCTCTACGACGTCACGCACGACGGCCGACCGGACCTGATCACGGTGATCGACCTCGACCCCCGCAACAGCGAGCTGCGGGTCTACAGCGCCCGACACGGGGTGGTGACCCGGGTCCTGGCGCTGCCCGGTGTGCTCGCGGGGGTGGAGCTGGCGGCCGGTCACCTCTCCATCCGTGAGCCCACGAAGGACCCGCGCTATGTCGCCGTCACCGACTACGTCTGGGACGGCGACTCGCTGGCCCTGTGGGACCTCACCCTGGACGAGCCCCGCAAGCGGCCGACCGCGCACACCGGCGGCGGCAGCCCGTGAGGCGCCCGGCGGTCTCCCTCCGCTGGAAGATCGCGCTGACCGTGATGGCGGTGAGCTGCGCGGTCGCCGCGGCCCTCGGTGTCCTGGTGCACAACGCGGTGGCCCGCCAGACCGTCGGCCAGCTGCGCAAGGAGACCCGCGCCCACCTCGACACCGCCCTGGACGCCTTCGAGTACGGCACCTCGCGCGAGGGCGTCAACTCCGTCCTCGACCCAGTGGAACTGCCGGACGAGCTGCGGGAGTTGGCGCGTTCCGGCCGCCGCGGCAGCATGGTCGGCACGTATCGGGGCCGTCCCGTCATGTGGGCGGCGGCCCCGGCCGACAGCCAGGTGATGGCCGTCTGGTCGCCGTACGGCACCACCCGCGGCTCGCTGGAGACCCTCGACACCGCCATCCTCGGCTCGGCCGTGCTCGCCGCCACGGCCGTGGCCCTGGCCGGACTCTTCCTCGCCCACCGCATCAGCCGCCGGCTGACCACCACGGCGGCGGTGGCGCGCCGGATCACCGCCGGCGACCTGGACGCCAGGGTCGGCAACGTTCCAGGTCGGGGGGCCGGTGCCGGCCCCGCGGGGCAGGACGAGGTGGCGGCGGTGGCGGCCGCCCTGGACTCGGTGGCCGGTTCGCTGCAGAGCCGGCTACGGGCCGAGCAGCGCTTCACCGCCGATGTCGCCCATGAACTGCGGACGCCCCTCACGGGCATCCTCGCCTCGGCCGAGCTGCTCCCGGAGGGCCGGCCCAAGGAGATGATCAACGACCGGCTGCGGGCGCTGCACCGTCTCACCGAGGACCTGCTGGAGATCTCCCGGCTGGACTCCGGCACCGAGCACGCCGACCTGGCCGCGTACGAGCTGGGCGCGCTGGTCGAACGCTCGGTACGCGCCACCGGCCTCGACACCGAGATGCGGATCGGCTCCGACACGGTCGTCGACACCGATCGGCGCCGCCTCGACCGCATCGTCGTCAACCTCGTCCTCAACGCACACCGGCACGGCCGGCCCCCGGTCGTCGTCACCGTCGATTCCCCGCCCGGCGGCCCTCCGACCATCGAGGTGCGCGATCACGGGCCGGGCTACCCGCCCGATCTGCTGCACCACGGGCCGCAGCGCTTCCGCACCGACGCACCCGGGCGCGGCAAGGGCCACGGCCTGGGCCTGACCATCGCGGTCGGTCAGGCCGCCGTGCTGGGCATCGACCTGCGGTTCTCCAACGCCCCCGACGGCGGCGCCCGTGCCGTTCTGCGACTACCGCAGGGCGCCGCGGACGCCCCCTGACCTACCGGTGCCCACCGGCCCGCCTACCAGTCGATGTCGTCCGGCGGCTCCGGCAGCGCCTCGTCCTCCTCCGGCTCCGGCTCCGTTGCCGCAAGGCCGCCCCGGGCCGGCGCGCCGACCGTCGCGCCCCCCGCGGGGTCCGTCTGCCCTCCCCCTCCTTCTCCTGCTCCTTCGCCGTCCCGCCCCGCCAGCACATCCAGGATCTGCTCGCCGTACTTCGCGAGCTTGTTCTCGCCGACCCCGTTGACCGTGCCCAGCTCGGCGGCCGTCGTGGGCCGGACGGTGGCGATCTCCCTGAGCGTCGCATCGTGGAAGATCACATACGCGGGCACGCCCTGCTCCTTGGCCGTACGGCCCCGCCAGCCGCGCAGCGCCTCGAAGAGCGGCAGCGCCTCCTGCGGCAGGTCCACCGGCGCCCGCTTGGCCTTCGCCTTGGCCTTGGCCGCCCGCGCGGCCTTCTCCGGCTCCCGGCGCATCGGCACCTCGCGCTCACTGCGCAGCACCTCGCCGCTGGTGTCCGTGAGCACCAGCGTGCCGTAGTCGCCCTCGACGGCGAGCAGGCCCTGCGCCAGCAACTGCCGTACGACACCCCGCCATTCGGCTTCCCGGAGGTCGGCCCCGATCCCGAAGACGCTCAGCCCGTCATGATCGAACTGGATGACCTTGGCGGTCTTCCGCCCCATCAGGATGTCGATGATCTGCCCCGCCCCGAACTTCTGCCCCCGCTCCCGCTGCAGCCGCACGACCGTCGACAGCAGCTTCTGCGCGGGGACCGTGCCGTCCCAGGTCTGCGGCGGGGCCAGGCACGTGTCGCAGTTGCCGCAGGCGGTGCTCTGCTGTCCGAAGTAGGCCAGCAGCCGCACCCGACGGCACTCCACCGCCTCGCACAGCGCCAGCATCGCGTCGAGGTGGGCCGACAGCCGGCGCCGGTGCGCCTCGTCCCCCTCCGATCCGTCGATCAGCTTCCGCTGCTGCACCACGTCCTGCAGCCCGTAGGCCAGCCAGGCCGTCGACGGCTGGCCGTCCCGCCCGGCGCGCCCGGTCTCCTGGTAGTAGCCCTCCACCGACTTCGGCAGGTCCAGATGCGCCACGAAGCGCACATCCGGCTTGTCGATGCCCATCCCGAACGCGATCGTGGCCACCACGACCAGCCCGTCCTCCCGCAGGAACCGGGCCTGGTTCGCGGCGCGGACACGGGCATCGAGCCCGGCGTGATACGGCACCGCTTCGATGCCGTTGTCCACCAGGAACTGGGCGGTCTTCTCCACCGACGCACGCGACAGGCAGTAGACGATCCCGGCATCGCCCGCATGCTCGGTCCGCAGCAGCTCCAGAAGCTGCTTCTTCGGCTCGCTCTTCGCCGCGATCCGGTACTGGATGTTCGGCCGGTCGAAGCTCGCCACGAAGTGCCGGGCGTCCGCCATCCGCAGCCGTGAGGTGATCTCGGTGTGGGTGGCCTCGGTCGCGGTGGCGGTCAGCGCGATCCGCGGCACCTCGGGCCAGCGCTCGTGCAGCATCGACAGGGCCAGATAGTCCGGCCGGAAGTCGTGGCCCCACTGCGCGACACAGTGCGCCTCGTCGATCGCGAACAGCGAGATCTTCCCCCGGTCGAGCAGGCTCAGCGTCTGCTCCACCCGCAACCGCTCCGGCGCCAGATACAGCAGATCCAGCTCCCCGGCCAGGAACTCGGCCTCGACGAGCCGCCGCTCTTCCAGATCCTGTGTCGAATTGAGGAACCCGGCCCGCACGCCGAGCGCCCGCAAGGCGTCGACCTGGTCCTGCATCAAGGCGATCAGCGGGGAGATCACGACCCCCACACCGCCCCTGACCAGCGAGGGAATCTGATAGCAGAGCGATTTGCCGCCGCCGGTCGGCATCAGGACGACGGCGTCCCCGCCCCCTATGACGTGATCGATGATCTCCTGCTGGCTGCCGCGGAACGCCTCATACCCGAACACCCGGCGCAGCACCTGCACCGCCTCGTTCGCCTCCGAAGCGCCTTCCACATCCATGTCCACGACCACTTCCACGTCCGCCAGAGCCATTCCAGAAGCCTACGAGGTTCTGCGGGCGCGCCGCCGGGCCTGTGGATAACTCCTGTCATGCACGGTGCCGGGCCGTACCGGTCCGGTGGGCGCGCACAGGCGCCTCAGCGTCTCAGGGCTGGTCGAAGGAGAGCAGCGGCAGCGCGTGCAGCGCCACGGCGAGGTCGGCGGTCGCGCGGGGGTCCTTCAGGGAGCGCCCGGTCAGCTCCTCCAGTCGGTGCAGCCGGTAGCGCACGGTGTTGCGGTGGCAGTACAGCAGCTCCGCCGCGCCGGCCGTCGAGCCGGCCGAGGCGAACCAGCACTCCAGGGTCTGCAGCAGGCGGTCCCGCTCGACCGCCGGCAGCTCCAGTACGTCCGCGAAGACCGCCCGCGCGATCCGCCCGGCCTCCTCCGGGGCCGCGGCGACGAGCAGGGCGGCCGGGCTGTCGTCGAACCGCGCGATGCCCGCCGGCCGCCCGCGCCCGCCCGCCAGCGCCAGCCGGGCCAGGCGCAGCGCCCTGGGGGTCTCCCGCAGGTCGCGGTAGGCGGGGCTGACGCCGACCCGGGTGGCGGCGGACCGCCCCAGCACCCGCAGGACGGCCTCCTCGGCCCCCGGATGGTGCACGGCGATCACACCGACCTGGAGGTCGGGCAGCAGGCGCCAGGCCGACCGCAGCTGCTCGGCCAGGAGGCGCGCCTCGATCCCGGGGATTGCCTCCCGGCCCGGGGCGGGCACCTCGGCCGCCACGACGACATGTGGCCCGACGGTCGGCAGGCCGAGCACGTCCGCGGCCTCCCACAGGGTCGTGCGATCGGTGAGCATCCCGGTGAACAGCGCCTCGACCAGGGCGGATCGTTCGCGCTCCCGCTGGAGCACCAGCTCGGACGCCTCCTCGCGGTAGGCGTCGCTGGCCGCCGCCGCGAGGCCCTCGTTCACCCACCACGAGGCCAGGGAGACGATCGTGTCGGTGGTGACGCCCTCGGCGGAGCGGGCTTCCTCGGCCAGCTCGGACCACAGGAACTCGGACCCGACCCGGTAGGCGTGCAGCATCTCGGCCAACGGCTCTCCCTGGCGGGCCCGTTCGCGTCCGGTGTCCTGCGCGGTGGTCATGTCGGAGGTGTCGCAGCCGCTGATGAGGCTCTGGAAGACCAGCTCGGCGTTGCCGAGACAGGAGGCCCTCAGCACCTCGAACGGCACCCGCTCCTCATTGCCGTAGTACGTCACCTCGGCGCGGATACGGCGGGCCATCCGCTCGCTCAGTTCCGGTGCGCGGCCCAGCAGCGTGGCCGCTATGGGGGAGATTTCGGCAGGCGGGACGGGTACGCGGGGCATGAACCGCAGATTACAAAGACCGGCCCGCAGATGAACGGGGGTTGTGCCCGGGGACAACGGGGACGGTGGTGCTGCTGTGCGCCGGCACATGGCTCGTACGGCGGGTGGCCGCAACGATGTCGGAGACGTTACCGGCCGGTATCGGATCCTGCTTCCGTCTCGCTGTCACCTCAGGGGGAACTGTGCCCAGAGCCGTCACACCCAGCACTGCGAACACCGACGCACCACACAGCACTGCGAACACCCGCGCACCACAGAGCACCGCACACGCCAAGAAGTGGTCATCCGCCCTGGCCGGCGCCGCGCTCCTGGCCGCCACCCTCACCACCGGCGTCTCGCCCGCCCACGCCGCGGACACCGCCGGGACCGGCAAGTATGTGGCGCTCGGCGATTCCTACGCCGCCGGTGCCGGGGTCCTGGCGCAGTCCGCGGGCCTGTGCATGCGCTCCGACCGCAACTACGGCCATCTCGTCGCCGCGGCGCTCGCCCCGTCGTCGTACGTGGACAAGACCTGCGCCGGAGCGAAGGTGAGCGCGCTCACCGAGCCCCAGAAGGACGCCGGGATGGTGGTCAACGGCCCCCAGCTCGACGCCGTCACCGCGGACACCTCCCTGATCACGCTCACCATCACCGGCAACAACCTCGGCCGCTCCGACTTCGGCTTCGGCGATGTCGCGGTCGTCTGCTCGGCCGTGACCCTGACCAACCCCTTCGGTACGCCCTGCCGCGACCTGTACAAGGACACGCTCAGCACCTGGCTGGACTCCGCGACCGCCCGGCTGGCCAAGGACCTCGGCACGATGCGCGCCAAGGCCCCGAAGGCCAGGGTGCTGGTCGTCGGCTACCCGTCCGTGCTGCCCGACGACCCGACGAAGTGCCTGGGCAAGATGCCCGTCACGACCGGGGATCTGACGTTCCTGCGCTCCGTACTCGGCGAACTCAACGACAAGGTCGCCAAGACCGCCACCGCCGCCGGCGCCACGTACGTCGACACGCTCGGCCCGACCAAGGGGCACGACAGCTGCTCGGCGGACAAGTGGGTGGAGGGCCTGATCCCGACCTCGCCGGCCGTACCGCTGCACCCCAACGCCACCGGCGAACGCGCCATGGCCGACGCGGTGTTGCACGCGCTCGGCCGCTGATCCGGCCGCGCGCCGGCGCCGTCCGGGGGGGGGGGGGGGGGGGGGGGGGGGGGGGGGGAAGAAGCGAACCCACGAGGAGGAGGAGGGAGGAGGGGAGGGGGA